>JAGVAH010000150.1 GCA_020060385.1 Syntrophobacterales bacterium
CCCACCACCCTGGGGGAGCCACCGACGCCGCCCCTGGGACCGCCAACGACTCTGGGGGTGCCGCCGACGTAGCCCCGGGTGCCTCTGCCCCCACCCCGGTAATAGCCACCCCCGCCCCGGTAATAGCCGCCGCCGCCCCGGTAGCCGCCGCCGTAGCCCCGGTAGTAACCACCATAAGGCCGGTAACAACCCCCGTTGTAGCCCCCGCCATAATACGGGTAGTAGCCGCCGTAATACCAGTATGGGGGCGGAGCATAGTAAACCACCGGCGGAGCATAGTATCCGGGATAGGCCGGATAGGCCGGATAGGATGAATAGCCAGGATAGGCTGAATAGCCCGGATAGCCCGAAGCATAGGCCGCGGCGGAGAACAGGGAGTTGAAGGCAGCCAAACCGAAAAAGGCCCACCCCAATGACTGCCAGTTGGCCATGGCCGGTGTGGCTAAGGCCACAATGAGGACCACGGCCAGGAGGATCTTTACCATGCGTCTCGTTCTTCCTCTTCTCATCATCATTCCTTCCCCAGGGGCGGCGTCATCTCGGATACTGGAGGGGGCGGATAGGGGAACGCAATCCCTGACCCCTCCGGGCCTCTTTGCCTAGTTAGACTGAACCAAGCCAGGAAAGTTAATGGCTGTTTTTCAGAAAACTTTACTAATGATAGCGAGTCGTAGCCAAAAGGCACGGAATTGAAGGGGGGGACCTGCTTACTTATTGCGAATATTTTCTCAGGGTCTTGCTGGGGAGGGGTTCCCGGATGCAGACTACTTGGGGGATTGCACTTCCGGGAGGCGTTTGGCCACTACGAAGGCGCCTTCAAGATATGGTTCGTTGTCCAGATCGCTGATAACCACCCTCCCCCGGCTGTTGGAGGCATGGATCATCTGCCCGTCTCCCAGGTAAATGCCCACGTGGTTGATCCGGCGACTCCTGTTGCCGAAGAAGAGGAGATCGCCGGGGAGCAATCTGGCATAATCCAGGCTGCGGGAAACCACCGCCCCCTCCTGGGCCTGCTCGGAGCTGGAGCGAGGCAGGTCAATATTAGATTGTTGATAAATAAACTTCACAAATCCCGAGCAATCGGTGGCCCGGCTGTTTTCCAGGGAACTGCCCAGTCGGTAAGGAGTGCCTAAATAGCTCCGGGCCTTGGTCAGAAGCCGTTCCGTAGACCTATTGGGTGCCGACCGGTGAGATGGCGGCCTCCCGGTTGACGAGCCCATATGGGCCGACGAATAGGAACGGGGCAGGCGCGCCAGGGAGCCCCGGAGACTTTTGGGCGCCAACAAGTCCCGTACACCCCTGTGGGGGACGATTTTCCTCGTTGAGGTTTGGGGAAGAAGGGAGCTATGGGCGGATATTCTCCGGAGCGGCCCCAGGGCCGCATTAGGTGACAAAGGCCGGGACCGGGTTAAAGGCGCGCCCGGAATTTGCCGGCACATGCTGCTGTTTCCCAGGCGCAAAAGGGAAGATTTTGCCGGACCGGCCAGAGCGGCTACAGGATCAGCCGCGAGGCAAAGGAGGGAGATGAGCATCGCCAGGACGGCTTTCGGCAGTTTTGCGTCTATCATGCTATTCCTGGTTTTTCCGGTTCCAATCCGGGGGTTGCCGGCTTTGCCAAAGCTGCCCGGCGGGTAAGGCGCCCGGTCCTGAAGCCGATATTTAGGGGCCGATCAGCAAAGGCAGATTATCGAGGCTGCCCAAGATTATCTGCAAGGGTTGGGCCAAAGAGGTCTCAAGATCAAGGGAGTGGGGGGAAGGAAGGAGTGGGGGAGGGCGGCCCGGTATTTCCGCACCACCTTCCAATTCCGGCTGCAACTCCAGGCCCGGCTAACGGGTTAGGGAGACGGCCTCCGGGTCCTGGGCATTTATTTCCCTGGTAACGGCTTTGCCGGTATTCTTGCCGAACTCCTTGAAGCCCGCCACCAGGAGAAAGTTGAGGGCCGTGCGGAGATCCGAGGAGGTGCCCAGGCTGTGGGCCTCCCCCACCCAAACCGGCCGGGAGAGCTTTTGGGTCCGGTAGGGGGGGCCATCCACCACGGTGAGCTGGAGCCAGCGGTCATAAAGGGGGGTGACCTCGGTGGAGGAGCCTGCCCACGGCAGGCCCACGAAAAAGGCGGGGCCGCCCCAGCCCCAGCCGCAGGGACCCCCGCCATAGCCCACTCCCCAGCCGATGCTGCCATAATAATCCGGGGCGGTGACGCTGATGCTCCGAGGTTCTCCCATGCCGTACCGGAAAAACAGGTAAAAATCAGCCCTATCGAAAGCAACGACCGAATATCCGTGGGTTAACAGAAGCTTATGCAGTTTTTCTCTGATTTCCTTATCCAGGAGAGAATTGGGGGCCTCGGGGTTCTCCATGATGAAAAAGGAACTCCCGGGTCTGACCTGGGCCGGCGTGCCGGGGTCAGTGTAACCGTTTACCTGGATGGTGTAAGTGGGCACGGTGCTGCAACCTGGCAGGCACCAGCCTAATACCATTAAGGCCAGAAATCCCACGGCTTTCTGCATCGCCAGCCTCCAAACCGCAAAGGAATTATGACTGTGGCGCCGGGATATCGTGGTCACCAAGATTATGGGGCGACCTGGGCCACCGTCAAAAATGGCGCAGATGAATTTTGCACCATCAGAATTACTCAAAAAATATCATTTTGACTCCAGTTATTCATTAAATTTTGGGCCCATTCATGGGCAGATTTATCTGCATTAATGATCCTTTGGGAGGGAGGAGGGAGCAGGGGGGGAGGGAGATTCTCTCCGGGGATATCAGCAGTTATCGAGAACTCCTGAAATTGACAAGATAATCGGTGGCTTGGGTGGTCCAAGAAGTTTGCTGGAAGTAAGAGCCAGACAGAAGAGAGCCGGCCGGAGGCTCATCGAGCCAAAGTGCTAGATTTCCTGGGGGCCATGAAGGTCTTTGCAGTTATTTCCCACCCAGGAGAAAGGCCTTTGTAATGGCATTATGGTCCAGGAAAATGGGGCCAGTGAACTCTTCCAGGTCGATGCCGGTGGCCAGACTAGGCACCCCCCCGACTGGCAGGAAGCCCGCAAGACCGTTGGACATCTTCTCAGAAATCTCCTCCGCCTTTCTCTGGATTGACCCCAACTTGGTGCAGAGGGCCAGGTAAGACCCTTTGGCCTCTTCCAACTCGGCAAGGCCGTTTTTCCACTCCCGGCGCAGCTCCTTGTTGATGATTTCCGCACCCTCATTCATAACATCTTGGGATGCCTTGTAAATCAGGCTATTTCGGTCATTTCCGGAGATGGCTCTGTCCCAGGTGGCCCATTCCTTGGTCCTGACGTCAATTTTCTTTTGCAGGGCGTCCATATACTCGTGCAATTCATCCGGGTCCTGGCCTGACTGCACCTGTTGATCGAACACGGCAATTTTGTCGGCCAGGATTTTTTTCAGATAGTTAATCTCCAGGCCCAGGGTCTTCTTCCGGGCCTGGGCCTCGGACAGCAAGGTTTCAAAGGTGACGAAGGAGTTGAGTTCCATAGGCCCTTCCTTTAAAGCCTTAAGAAATTAAAGGCAGTTCATGATGGCGTCGGCAACGAGGGAGCGCCAGGGAAACACCCGGGGGGACCAAAAGCTTCCCTCGGGCCACCGCAGGCGCCTTGGACCCCGGGCCCCATCCCCTCCATCAGCCGGACCCCTGATCCGGGGCCGTAATACCAAGTTGCCGTCAAAGAAGTAAATTTTAGCTGTCATTCTGAACGGAGCGAAGCGGAGTGAAGAATCTCGTATTTTGAGATTCTTCGCTGCGCTCAGAATGACAAAATTACTCGTTTGACCGCAAATCGGTATAAGGAACCCCCGGGCCTGACCGCGCTCGGCTTCCAGGGTTGCCAGACTGTATATCAGGCTGTCCTACTCCTCTTTGGTCGTCACAGAATCAGTCTTTTCGGGTTCCTCCTATGACTCATGTTGCCATAAAGAGCATCTAAGTGTCAATAATGAGTAAAGAAAACGCAGAGAGGGGGCGAAGGAGAGCGGCGCGGGCAAACGGTGTTCCCCAGCCGGAGCCGGACGTCTCTTAAGAAAAACGAGACGCCGCCATTAGCCTTGGGGCAAGGGACTCAACCGATAATCTTTCCGGGAATTCCTACCTTGCCCCACTCATAAAAAAGAAAACGGGCATGGAGGGGGAATATGCGGACACAGCCATGGGACGCGGGAAATCCGGGAACTATGCCTTCATGAATGAAATAATCGCCGCCAATATTCAGGGCATGATCCATGGGCGCCATGTCATATTTTCTGGAGAAATGAATCTGATCCATCCCATGTACCACGAAAGCTCTTAAAGGCGTCGAATTCCTCGCTCCGGAAGAAATGGGAAAACAGTGCTTCAATTCTCCCCATTCATAAAGGCCCAGATATTGCTGGCGGCGATCAATCAGAATGTACTTTTCATGTTTGGCCGCAGCCTCTAAAAATCCCGGCAGGATCTCCGGCTCGATGGCAAAGTCCAGGGGTACGAACATCTTGTCCTTATCGGTGCTCATGTTGCCGGGCCCGTGCACGGTCAACAGATAGTGGGTCTTATTAATCAGGGCAATCCGGTCCTGAGCCAACAGGGCTTTTTGCTTTAAAGAAGGCAGGGAAGCGACCAGGGCCTTGATGCTTTCCCCAGCCTCCAGCATCACTTCCACGCAGGGCACGCCATAGACAATTTCTATCTCTCCCGTGGTCATCCTGCCCTGGGCGGCCAGTTCCCGATAAATGAGATTATTGGGCTCCAGACCTTGAGCCTGAACTGCCGGACTCCATAGCAACAAGGAAATTACCAAACCACTAAGCAAAGGTATTGTTTTCATGAAATTTCGCCTACTTGGTATTGGTGCCGATATGCTTAGCCCCGCCACGTCTTTTCCCGAGTTTGCGCCCGCGGCAGGGCCCATGGCTTACACCTGATATCGGCCCCGGCAGCCAGGAGCATTAATGCCGGGGCCGTGGTCTACCCTACTTTTTGTAAAAAAAGATAAGGATAGACGAGGGTCGGCGCAACCTCGGCCGGAGGGAATAAGGGGAAGTTTGGGGGGGAGGGGACTGAAGGCCGGAGGCCCATTTACCATCCTCCCCCACACGGGCTCCCCCAATCCCCTATGGGGTTTTTCACGGGCAAGCAGGCCCGGGAGGACCTGGAACCCCACCTGGCGGCGAAGATCAATTGTCGGTACGCCTGGCTGCCTAACAGTCTGGCGACTTCTCATACTAAGTTGCAGTCTAACGGCAACTTTCTTGTAGGGGCGAACCTTGTGTTCGCCCGCCCGCACAGGGGGAATACAAGATTCGCCTCTACGAAAGATATTCGTTTGATGGCGAATTGGTATCAGGACGCCAGGGGGCCGGAAGGGAGGAACCAGAGCCGCGGCGGACCATGGCGTTCACCAACCGGGGTTTGGGAACGAGTAAATAATTAAGTGTAAATTTTCCTGCTGTTAATGGCAAGAACTCGCTATTATTATCATGGATTGTCATCATCACCCGCCTCCCCGGGTTAATTAACTAATTTCAAGGAGTCCTGCCATGGATAAGATACCGGGATTTTTTCAAGGCGTTTGGGTCTGGATGCAGGGACTTTACAACTCTTTGGTGGGAAGCCCAGATTCCGCCACCTGGTTAAGCCGGACGCTGCTGGCCCTTACCCTCCTGGTCATCCTCTGGCTGAGTTTTAAAATCAGCAACTGGCTCCTGAAGAAGGCCGTCAACAAGCTGGAGTCGTGGCGCGGCACCAAGATATTGCCCATCCGCATCCAGACCTATGAACTGATGTCCGCGGACCGGCTCACGGAACTGCTAAAATGGCTGGCCCGCAAGATCCGCCTTCTCCTCATTATCCTGCTCCTTTATCTATTCATTCCCGCAGTGCTCAGCCTCTTCCCCTTCACCCAGGGGATCGTCATCAAGTACCTGGATTACATCGTCGCCCCCCTCAAAGCCCTGGCCACCGGCATTATCGGCTTCATTCCCAACCTCTTTTTCATCGGCGTGACCTTCTGGCTGGTGCGCTACTTCTTAAGGTTTCTCCGCCTGCTCTCCACCGAAATTGACGAGAAAAGGCTGACCTTTGCGGGATTTCCCCGGGAATGGGCCCAACCGACCTATAAACTGTTGCGCTTCTTGATCATCGTCCTGGCCGTGGTCATGGTCTCCCCTTATCTGCCGGGGTTCGGCAGTCCCGCGTTCCAGGGCCTCTCCATTTTCTTCGGTCTCCTTTTGTCCCTGGGTTCCACCGCGGCCATCGCCAACATCGTGGCCGGGGTGTCCATCACTTACATGCGGCCCTTCCAGGTGGGGGACCGGGTGAGAATCGCCGACACCATGGGGGACGTCATCGAAAAGACCCTCCTCATCACCCGGGTCCGGACCATCAAAAACGTGGATGTCACCATTCCCAACGCCATGGTCCTGGGCAGCCACATGATCAATTTCAGCGCCCTGGCCCGGGAAAGCCGCCTGATCATTCACACCGCCATCACCATCGGCTATGACGCCCCCTGGCGCCAGGTGCATGAGCTGCTGATCGCCGCGGCGCAGCAGACTGCCGGCATCGCCCCGGCGCCCGCGCCCTTTGTCTTGCAGACCAGTCTCAATGATTTTTCCGTGACCTACGAACTAAACGCCTATACCGGTGACGTCCAGAACCTGTTGCGGGTGCAGTCGGACCTGCACCAGAATATCCAGGACAAGTTTAACGAGGCGGGGGTGGAAATCATGTCCCCCACTTACTCTGCCATCCGGGACGGCAATGAGGCCACCATCCCGGCAGACTACCTCCCCAAGCCGGTGCCCCTGAAGGGTTTCCGTATCCTGCCCGCGGAGAACCCCTTTAAATGAGATGGGTGCTCGAGTCACTGGAGGGGAGCTGGGGGGACGCAGAGAAAATATAATGCTTGTGATATCATGATTGGCATGATATGTTTGCGTAGATGATCAAGTCCTTTAAATGCCAGGAAACTGAGAAGGTGTTCCATCGGCAGAAGATAAGAAGGCTGCCGCCGGACGTTTGCCGGGTAGCCTTGCGGAAATTGTGGATACTAGATGCCGCAGAAGCCCTGGAGGACTTGCGCAGCCCCCCGGGGAACCGGCTGGAAGCCCTGAAGGGAGACCGGGCGGGGCAACACAGCATCAGGATCAATGATCAATTTCGCATCTGTTTTATCTGGCGGGAAAATGACGCCTACGACGTGGAAATAGTGGATTATCACTAGCAACTTGATAACAATTTATCCGCCCGGGAAAATTTAGGGTCTGAAAAACCAGTTAGTATTTAAAGTCCCCCTTTAGAAAAGGGGGATTTAGGCAGCAGTGTCCGGTTAAGTTTTTGCAAAGGCATAGTTTTTTTGCCGTTGAA
>JAGVAH010000140.1 GCA_020060385.1 Syntrophobacterales bacterium
GCCTGGACGTCGGTTGGAGGGGTGGGCGGTGTGGGCGCAACTGGCGGCGGCACCGCGGGTTTGCCCTCAGGGGTCAGCAGCACCTCCTCTGGCGCTGGCCGGCCCGGAGCCCCGGCCCCGGGGGTCTGAGCCTCGCGTTTGGGCAAGGTTTTGAAATAAGTTGGGTTTATCTGGGAGAGGACCGGGGGCGGCGGGTCCACCAGCAGCCAGGGGCCTTTCAGGCCTTTGCTGCCATACCAGAGTCCTTCCCAAAAGAGATAATACCGGCCCCGGTGGCGAAAGACGTCCGTGGGCAGATTGGGGGCGTAAGACACCTGGGGCAAATCCGGTAACGGGGTCCACTGGGGAGCCACATGGGGCGGCACGGGGATGATGCGCAGCTGCTGCGCGCCTGCGGAATTGACGGCAGAAATCCCCGCCAGCACCGCGCACATCAATAGGCGCATAAATATTGGCGGCCTCTGTGGGGTGCGGGGCATCTTCCTGTCCTCCATCTTTTTCACCAGGGCCGCCCGTGTTTGAACGCGGCCCGGTGCAGTCTATAAATCCCCCGGGGCAAATGGCGCACCAGGTGCCAACGGCCATAAAGAGACTTGCCTTTGTACCAATAACCGCCATGGTAATAATAATACCGGTTGCCGTACCAAAACAGGTCGGCCGGAATATTGGGGGCATAGGCCACCCGGTGGTTACCCGGAGCCGGGGTCCAATGGGGTGAGACTCCGGGAGGCAGCGGCGGCGGGGGCTGGGGCCCCCGCCCGGCCAGCGCCGCCGCGCTGCCAAGGGTGATGAGCGCCAGCAAGACGGCGGTCAATTTCAGAAGGCGTGGCATAAAATCAGGTCCTGATTAATCCGGGATGCTGGGGCGGCGGCCCAGGGACAGGTCGTGGAGGGGCAGGAGAATGTCCGCCATTTCCCGCACCCGGCGGGCGCTCTCATAGGCGTCGATGGCGTTGATGTGCACCCCCGGGGCCACCACCGGCCCGGACGCTGGAAAATTCTGCTCATTGCAGCAGAACCCGGTGATCACCGCCTTCCCCTGGCTGGTGTTCACCACCACCGATTGGCCCCCCACGGTGTGGCCGGGGGTGAGGAGCACCTGGACGCCCTCCACGATCTCCTGGTCCCCGTCCACCAGCACCACCTCCACATCGTCCAGGAGGTCCGGGAAGTAGCGGTGGTCCAGGGGATGGGGGTCCTGGAAAAATTCGTATTCCTTTTTCTGGACATAAACCCGGGCCTTGGTGCACTTGTAGTCGTTTTCGCAATGGTCGTTGTGCAGATGGGTATGGATGATGATGTCGATGTCCTCGGGTTTGAGGCCGTAGGTGGCCAGGGCCTCCTCAAACTCCTGCACCTTGAGGCCGTATTCCTCCTCCAGGCCCGGGGGAACCATGAATTGCTCCAGCCCCGTATCCACCAGGATCTTTTCCGGACCCCCTTCCAGATAAAAGACATAGATGGGCAGAAAGATGCGTTTGCCGTAACCTTTCAGATAAGTCATGATGCCCTGGTCGGTCTCATTAGCTCCCACCACCAGGGGGTGGATGACGTATTGAAGCATAGCCTCTCCTTACTTGATCCCCTCTGGGAGAATATATTATACCGACAGCAGGAAAAACTGAAATACTTCTTGCCTTCCCCTTTGCCCCTCGGCTAAAAACGTTTTAATGGCCGGATGGAAGAAAACCGATATGCTTTGCATGAGGTAAACTTTTATCATCCCCGGAGGGGACGGGCGCCCAGATTTTTCCAACTTTCCCCGAGACTCCAGGGCATGATTTAATGCCTTGTTGCCATCAAACGGCATTGGCCTGTAGGGGCGAATCTTGTATTCGCCCTCTGTGGGGAGGCGAACACCAGGTTCGCCCCTACAATAAAGTTGCGGTCAGATTGTGACTTGGGGTTATAAGGCCAGCGGTTCATGAGTGGGAAAAGACTCACCAAAGCGGAGCTTCTCCAGGAGATGGGGGAGCTGCGCCACCGCCTCACCCGGCTGGAGGAATTCCAGTCCTGGCTCAGTCAGATCGAGGAGGAACTCCTCTCCGCCCAAAAAGAGAAGGCCCTGCTCCTTGACGCCATGGTGGAGCCCATCGTCTATCTGGCCCCAGACCTGCAGATTTTATGGACCAACCGGGCGGCCGTGGATTCCCTGCAATTGAGTCCCGGCCAATCATTGCCCCACCGTTTCCCGGAGATGGAGGCTGGATCAAACCAGGTGGACCTGCCGGCAAAGGCAGCCTTGAGAAGCGGCTCCCCCCAGGAACGGGAGATCACTTCCCAGGATGGCCGCGTCTGGCATTTGCGGGTCTATCCGGTGCGGGGAGTTGAAGGGGAAGTCAGCAGCCTCCTGGCCGCGCTGTTGGATATCACCGCGCGCAAGCGGGCCGAGGCAGAGCTGCAAGAGGGCCTGGCCAAACTGAAAAGGGCCTTTGAAGGCGTGGTCCAGGCCATGGCCATGGCCATGGAAATGAAAGATTTATACACCTCCGGCCATCAGCAGCGGGTGGCCCAATTGGCCTGCGCCCTGGCCGGGGAACTGGGCCTGCCGGCAGAGCGCATCGACGGCCTGCGGGTAGCCGGCCTGCTCCATGATCTGGGGAAGATCGCGGTGGCCTCGGAGATCCTCAGCAAGCCGGGAAAAATCAATGAATACGAGTTTGCCATCATCAAGGCCCATCCCCAGATAGGCTACGACATCCTGAAGGCCATCGAATTTCCCTGGCCCGTGGCCCAGATCATCCTGCAGCACCACGAACGCCTGGACGGTTCCGGATATCCCGGGGGCTTGCAGGGGGAGGAGATTCTCCTGGAGGCCAAAATCCTGGGGGTGGCGGATGTGGTGGAAGCCATGTCCTCCCACCGCCCCTACCGGCCGGCCATCGGCATGGACCTGGCCCTGGAGGAGGTTTCCCAAAAAAAGGGCGTGCTTTACGACCGGGAAGTAGTGGAGGCCTGCCTCCAACTCTTCACTGCCAGGGGTTTTACCTTCGATTAAGGGCCTTTTGGCAGTGGCGGAAACCTGGGTCCGCGCCTACGCGGCCTCAGCAGAGCCAACAGCCTTTTTCCCGGATCTCTTCGTACCACCTGGTCCGGAGGCTGCGAATCTCCTCTTTCCCCAGGAACAAGAGGGCGCGAGCCTGGGCCATATCGATGAAGCCTCCGAAGTAAGCGTACTTCACCAGGTTTTCCAGGTTCTCCGGCGAGAATTCCCGGGCATAGTCCGGCACCCGCTCCCACATCTCTTCAGCCTGAATGACTTTTTTTACCCGCTCAAAATTAGATCTGAGTTTTGCAGAATCATGCATGGCGATATTAATTTTAACCACCAAGACACAAAGACACAAAGATGCACCAAGGAAAATTTTGGTTTGGCGCCTTAGCGCCAAACCAATAATCATTTCTTTGTGATTCTTGGTGTCTTGGTGGTGTATCTTTTTCCTCTCTCATCGCAGCCAGGGGGAGATCAGCTTCTTGGCGGTATTGATGGGGATGGCGAAGCCGATCCCCTGGCCCCGGGAAGTAATCATGCTGTTGATGCCGATCACCTGGCCGTTGATGTCCAACAAGGGGCCGCCGCTGTTCCCCGGGTTGATGGAGGCGTCGGTCTGAATAAAATCCCCGTAAGTGCCCTGTCCCAAGCCGCTGCGGCCGGTGGCGCTGACGATGCCCACGGTCATGGTCTTCTCCAGGCCAAAGGGGCTGCCAATGGCGATGGCCCACTGGCCCACCCGGATCTTGCTGGAATCCCCCAAGACCGCGGGCTTCAGCCCCCCGGACCGCACCTGCACCAGGGCCAGGTCAAACTTGGCATTGCTGCCGATCAGCTTGCCCGTGAGCTGTCTGCCGTCATGAAGGCGCACCTGCAATTGCTGGGACCCGGCCACCACATGATAGTTGGTGAGGATGTAGCCCCGGGCGTTGATCACAATGCCGGAGCCCTGGCCCACCTGGCGCTGCCTTACGGGCCCGCCCCGGTCGAAATCCCGGAACGCGCCCTCGAAGGGAGTGCCCCGGAAAAAGTCATCGGGAATACCGAAAGGTTGATAGGTCACCACCCGCACCGCCTTCAGGCTGACCACCGAGGGCATCACCTGGGAGGCCACCCGGATGAAATCTTCCTGGAGGCCCACCGCGGAGACGCCATAAGCCGGGGGTTGGGTCCCCGGCCACCCCAAAAGCAGGGCCAAACTGATCAAAGCGAGAAAGTATATCTTTAAATATCCGGACATTATCACCTCCTAATTTCTCACACTTAACCTTTCCTATATCGGGAGCAGATTTTCCCGGGATGCTGTGCAAGTTCCCGGTTATAAAGCTCCCCTCCTCTGGTGCTCATCATTACCCATAAGTTTATATCTTAAGGATATTATTTATATTATTTCCCTCTCCCCTCGGGGGGAGAGGGTAGGGTGAGGGGGGCGTCTTGGACAAGTAGCTGTAATTGACCTGAAGGACGCCACCCCCACCCCGCCCCTCCCCCCTCAAAGGGGGAGGGAGAAAAGACCTTATTTTTCTTTGAGATAATCCTCTTGATGATACATTAGTTATCGTCTCGTTTTTGTTCATAATGCTTTTTAACAAAGTAGCTACCTGCCTCTTGACTAAAATTAAAATTAATTTCTTTAACTTCAAAGAGAAAACAATTCATGATCTCAGATACATCAATATCAAACAGCAAGACATTATAATCATTGGTATATGCACTTCGATATGCAATGCCATCAAAACCTTCCGCTTTGAACATTTCAGCAATAATTTGAGTAAGGATATAATCAGCAGTTTTATCGCTAGGAGTGACATGGTGAGAAAATGCTCTATCTATATCGGTCCAGACTGCCTCTTCACGCTCCTCTGGACTAGGTTCTTCAATATATATCAGGTGTCTTTGCTCGGTACTGAAGAAATCAATTATTCTTAGCTGCCTTATTATTTTGAATTGACCAACTGAAATCAATGAACCAAGCCATGGTCTAACCTCGCAGAGAGCAGTTTCGCGTTTCTTAGACAAATAAAGATAAGGAATTCCTATAGGGTTTGCTCTGTTTTCGACTGCTTTTCCGTGCAATGGCTTCATTCGATTAGTATCGAATGGAACGGGTTCATCAGCTATATGCTCGCCTTCATAAATATAAGGTTTGACATTATGGCCAAGTTGAGCTCTCCATAAAATGGAGCCAGCACGGATAACCTTTTGGCGTTTCTTACTTGTTGAAAGCAAGATCTTTAGGAAATCATTAACTTCTTCAGGCCAGATATAACGGGATTTTCGAGTTACCACATGCGCAAAATCTCCATAACTATGCCATGATTTAAATTCCATCATTTGTTCGTCCTCTTCCGTCAAGATCACACCAACAACCGGATTTCCGGTTTCTTCACTGGCGGGGCCGGGCCGATGACCGCCAGGACCTCCGGGGGGATGAGGCTCTCCGCCAGGGCCAGGAAGGGATGGCCCTGGGGGGCCGCGTCGGCGTCCGCCGGGCCTGAGTCCCGGAGCCCCTGGTCGCCGCCTAGGGCCATGCACACCGCCGGGGCCTGGGGCTGGTGGCGGGTCCAGAAGACCTGGAGAGGGCAGGGCCCACCTGCGCCGGGGCCCGACCAGCCCTGCAGGAGATGCACCGCGCCGTCGGGGTATTCCAGGCGCAAAGACTCTCCCCGCCAGATGGGAGAGAGGACCTCCAGAAACTGCCGGGGCAGGCCCTGGGGGACGTTGGCGCAAGGAGGCACTTCGTATTCTAGTGTTACGTTCCACAAATAGTGTGATATAAATTTAGCCCCTCTTGATTGCGAGGTATTTTAAGTCCCCCTTTTTGAAAGGGGGATTTAGGGGGATTATCAGGCGGTTATATAATCCCCCCTTACCCCCCCCCCTTTAGAAAAGGGGGGTAAAAAAACGCCATTTTAATTGTCACAGTAATTATACTGGTTGCCAAAAGTTTTTTCCGCTCCCCCTCACCCTAACCCTCTCCCCCCGCTGGGGGGAGAGGGGATAAGAGGAAAGAACTTTTGGCAAATGCTATAAGGGATGTGACACTAGAAAGTTCTTCATAAAAACCAGTGGCCAGCAGCCAGTAGCCGGTGCTCGGTCTCGGTGCTCGGTGCTCGGTGCTCGGTGTTCGGTTTCATTATTCTGATTACTGATCACTGATCACTATCCTTCCTCCCGGCAATCCAGCAAGACCTTCAGCACCCCGGGGCCTTGGGCCCAGGCCAGGGCCTCCAAGCCCTGGGAGAGGGGAAAACGCCGGTGGATCAAGGGGCGGGGATCGATCCATCTCCGGGCCAACATCCGCAGGGCCGGGCCGAAGGAGCCGCAGCGGCTTCCCACCAGGCGCACCTCCGGGACTACCAGGGCCGCAGGGTCCAGGGGGTAGCGGTCGGCATAAGTGCTTTTCATCACCACTGTGCCCCGGGGCCGGATGCGGGCCAGGGCCAGGTCCAGGCCGGAGCGGGACCCGCTGGCCTCCACTATCACCTCATAGTCTCCAGGGGGCAGATCTTTTTCCAGGAAAGTGGTCACCCCATAGGGTTGGGCCAGGGCCAGGTGAGCGCCGTGATGCCCCGCCAGGTGCACTTCTATCCCGCTCCGGGCCATGGCCCAGGCAATCAACAGTCCCAGGTTGCCGTCGCCCACCACCAGCGCCGGGGACTTGCCGGCCAGGGACACGGCTTCCATGACGGCCATGGCCGCAGCCAGGGGCTCGGTGAAGACCGCGGCCTCATCTTCCACCTGGGAAGGCACCGCCACCAGGTTGGCCGCGGGCAGGGTCAGGTAAGAGGCGAAAACGCCATCCCGGTTCTTGAGGCCGATGACCTGGCGTATCCGGCAGTGGCGGGGCAGGCCCCGGCGGCAGAGGTCGCAGCGGCCGCAGCTGACGTTGATTTCCCCCACCACCCGCTGCCCCAGCCAGGAAGAGCTTTGGGGCCCGGCCACCACCCCCACGAACTCATGGCCCATGACACCCTGAAAGCCGTGATAACCCTGGAGGATATGCAGGTCAGTGCCGCAAATGCCCGCCAAACCCACCCGGATCAGAACTTCCCCAGACTTCGGCTCGGGCCGGGGCAGCTCCTTCAGGAACACTTGCCGCTCATCACCGCAATATAGGGCGAGCATAATGTAATAATACCTTTCCTTCTCAATCCCTCAAAGGGATAGCAGACCTGGGGCAAAAGCACCAGGCATAATTTAAAGGAACTTTCCTTTTGGTAATTATGAGAAAAGGTTAGCGGCAGACTGCGGCCAATACCTCCTGGGTTTGGGAAACGGTCTTCCCCCAATCCAGGTGGGCCACCGCCCCCTGGGCGGCCTGGCGCACCCGGGGATCCCGGCCCCGGTCCAGGTATTCCTCCAGGGCCAGGCGTAATGAGGCCGTGTCCTGGGGTTGCGCCAAGACCGCACCGTTGGCCCCGGGGTTGATAAATTCCCCCGCGCCGTTGGCCCCGGTGGTCACCACCGGACAGCCGCAGCCCAGGGCCTCCAGGACCACATTGCTGCAAGGGTCGTAGATGGTGGGCAGGGCCAGCACCGTGGCCACCTGGTAAAAGGGAGCGGTGTCCGCCTGGGGGCCCCAGAACTTGAGGTTGCCCCCCAGACCCAGGCGTTGGGCCAGCTGCTGATAGCGGCGGATGGGGCCTTTGCCCACTACCCACAAATGATTGGCGGGGTTTTTCAAACCGGCAAAGGCCTCCAGAAGAAAGGCCAGGCCCTTGCGCGCGAAGCCGTAGCCCACGAAGAGGACCACCCGGGCATCCCCGGCCAGGCCCAAACTGGCCTTTAAAACCGCAACCTCCGGTTCCTCCAGGGGCCGGAATTGCCGGTGATCCAGGCCGTTATAGATGACCCTGATCTTCTCCGGGGCCAGGCCGTAATGCTCCATGATTTCCCGTTGCACCTGCCGGGAATTGGCGATCACCCCGGATAGAGCGGGAGCGGTGAATAAGCGCTTCTCCAGCTCCAGAACGACCCCGTGGAAGAGGCTGAGCCTCTGGGCCAGGCGGGCCAAGGGGGAGAGGTAAGGCCCGCGCCGCCGCAGATACTCCCGGTGGCAGCCGTCCCCGGCCCGGTAGACCTGGGGTGAGAGCACCCGCTCCAGGCTGAAGACCACCTGCCCCGGGGCCTGCCGCAAAAGCTGCCGCGCATTTAAGGCATAGGTCAGCACCCGGACGGTCTTCCCCCCCCGGATGGGGACGGGCACATATCTGACGCCCGGGCCCAGGAGCCTTTGGGCTTCCGCCTCCGGGTCCGTGCCATAGACCGTCACTTCCTGGCCGGCCCCGGCCAGGCCCTGGGCCAGGTTGATGAGGGTGGCTTCCGCGCCCCCCGGCGCGGCCACCCGCTGTCTGAGGAGGGCGATCTTCATAAAAAAATTAACCACTAAGACAGCAAGAATCACCAAGAAATGATTTTTCCTTTGTCGCTAAAGCGGCAAAAGATAATTTCAGCTTGGTGGACCTTTGTGTCTTTGCGTCTTGGTGGTTCATCCTCTTTTATTACCGAATTCCCACCCCTCCATCTTCTCCAGCACCTCTTCCGGGGTCAATTCAACGAGGCAGCGGCTCACCTTGGAGCCCTCGCACCCGTCCCGGCCGCAGGGGAGGCAGTCCCAGTCCTTCCTGATCACCAGGTGTCCTGCGCCCCAGGGACCCCAGTTGAAGTCCCCGGAGGGGCCGAAAAGGGCCACCGCCGGGGTGCCCACGGCCGCGGCCAGGTGCATGGGCGCGCTGTCCACCCCGAAAAAAAACCGGGCCTGGGCGATCAAGGCCCCCAGTTCCTTAAGGGTCAGGCGGCCCACCAAATTGATGGGAGATACCCGGCATTCCTGGAGTATCTGGGAGGCCAGCTCCAGCTCATGGGGGGCCGGGGAGCCGGTGAGGACCACGGGCAAATGCTTCTCCCCCTGCAATGCCTCCAGGACCCGGGCATAGCCCCCGGGCGTCCAGCACTTGAAGCGCCAGCCCGCGCCCGGGTGCATGACCACAAAGCCTTTGGGGGCCAAGGAATGGGAGGCCAGCAGCCCCTCTATCCGGCTCTGCACTTCAGTGGGCCAAAAGAAATGCATCCGGGGGCGGCGGGGTTCGATCCCCAGGGCCCGCACCATCTCCAGGTTGTGCTCCACCAGGTGCATCTTTAAAGGGGGCACCGGCAGCAGCCGGGTGAAACAGAAACGATGCCAGAAGGCCCGGCCCCCATAGGCGAAGCCCAGGCGCTCCCTGGCCCCGGTCACCCGGGCCAAAAACGCGCCCCGGTCCCCGCCGGAGAGTTCCAGGACCAAGTCAAAGGAGGCCCGGCGGATTTCCCGGAGGACCGCTAAGGCCTGCCCCAGACTGCCTTCCCGCCGGTCCAAGACGTAGAGCTGGTCCAGCAGGGGGTGGCCGGCGATCATCTCCTCGGTGCCCTTGGGGACCAGATAACTGACCCGGGACCGGGGCCACGCCTCATACAGCGCCGCCAGCACGGGGCTGCTCACCAGCACGTCCCCGGGTTGTTTCAGTTTGATGACCAAAATGCGTTTAAAGCTCATCGTCCTGCGGGGCCTGTTTGGGGCCCATGGCCACGCCCCGTTTGGAGGCGCGGATGAACTCCAGGAGATGCGCCACCTCCGGGGTCAACGGCACCTCGGCCTCCACCTCCTCCAGGGCCTGCTTCAGATTGGTGCGCCGCCCGAAAAGGATGCGGAAGGCCTGGCGGATGGCCGTGATCTGCTCCCTGGTAAACCCGGCCCGGCGCAGCCCCACCAGGTTGACGCCCTTGACGGTGTGGGTGTCGTCGATATTGGCGTAAGGGGGCAGGTCCCGGGAGGCCCGGGCGCCGCCCCGCATCATCACCAGGGTGCCCACCCGGATGAACTGGTGCAGCAGGCAGTTGGCGGAGATAAAAGCCCGGTCCGCCACCTCCACGTAGCCGCCCACCAGCCCGCCGTTGACCACGATGACGTGATCTCCCAGGACCGCGTTGTGGGCCATATGGGTCAGGCCCATGAGAAAGCAGTGGCTCCCCACCCGGGTGGCGCTCCCCGGCTTGGTGCCCCGGTGGATGGTGACATACTCCCGGATGAGATTGTTATCGCCGATGATGGTGTAGCTCTCTTCCCCCGTAAACCCGTAATCCTGGGGTTCGTAGCCGACGATGGCTCCAAAGCCGATGAGGTTGCCCGCGCCGATGGTGGTATAGGGGCCGATATAGGCGTGGGCCAGGATGCGGGTGCCGGGGCCGATGCGGCTGGGGCCCTCGATGGTCACCCCCGGCCCCACTTCCACGTCCGGGGCCAGTTCCGCGTCCGGGGCGATCTTGGCGCTGGAATCAATTTTCATAATTTGCATGCTTTCTGTCTGTAGTAAAGAGCTAGAAAAATATAGGTATTGTCCCCCCTTTTCTAAAGGGGGGCAGGGGGGATTTTATAACTTCCTAAAAATCCCCCTGAATCCCCCTTTAAAAAAGGGGGACTTTAAAGACCGTTGCTCAAAAGGTATAGCAACTTAAGACTTCTGCGAAAGTCCCTTTTCTGTCATTCTGAACGGAGCGAAGCGGAGTGAAGAATCTCGTATTTACTGTGTTATTACGATATTCTTCGGTCGCTCCGCTCCCTTCAGAATGACAAATTATAATGACTTTCGCAGAGGTCTCAACTAATTATTACCTTAAGGCGCATGGATGCGGCCTTCATCTCCCCGGGAGAGTTCCCGCAGGTAACGGTATTTCATAAAATTATAGCGGCTGGATTGGAGGGACAACTTTAGCCCCAGGGCCCCTTCCAGAAAGCCCCGCTTCAGGACAAAGAGGTTGAGAAAGGTAAGAAAGGGCCGCCAGACCAGGTCTCCGGGCCAGGGCCGGCGCCCGGCCTTGCGCATCTCCAGGGCGGCCAGGCGGGCGTAGCGGTCCTGACGCGCGGCATATTCCCGGAGATCATTATAGGAATAATGCTCCAGGGGATTTTTCAAATAACCCACCGGCCCGGCCACTTCCACTTCCTCATGCACCTCCCGCTCCCGAAAGTAGCCCTGCCCCCGCCGGAAGAGGCGCAGGGTGTAATCCGGATACCATCCCAGGTTCTTGATCCAGCGGCCGCCCACATAATTTTTCCGGGGTATTTTGTAAGCCCCCAGGGGGCCATCATCTTTCACCACCTGGAGAATCTCTGCCTGCAAACCGGGCGGCACCCGCTCATCGGTGTCCAGGGAAAAGACCCAATCACCCCGGGCCTGCTCCAGGGCGAAATTTTTGGTCTTGCCAAACCCCAGCCAGCCGGTGCTGAAGATGCGGTCCGTAAAGTTCCGGGCCAACTCCAGGGTGCGGTCGGTGCTGCCGGAATCCACCACCACGATCTCGTCCGCAAAGCGCGCCGACTCCAGGCAGGGCACGATGTTCGCTTCTTCATTGAGGGCGATGATGGTAACGGAAAGCCTCATAAAGACTGTTTATCTCTTACATTTAACGGTTAACATTCTTTGTTAACTGTTAACGGTTAACAGTTTTCTGCGCCAAGGAATATGTCTTTTACCGAAAACTGAAAACTGAAAACCGTCATTTCAAGGGCTTGGCCTCTTCGATGAGCATAATGGGGATGTCGTCTTTGATTTCATAAAGGAGGCGGCATTTATCACAGATGAGGCCGTCCCCCTGGTCATTGAGACGGATATCCCCCTTGCATCGGGGACAGGCGAGAATCTCCAGTAATTCTTTGCTGATGGCCATGGCGCCTCCGCTTTCTTCAGACCGATAACCAAGTTATGGCAAATTTTTTGGGGATAACCCCCGCTTGGCTTATTTTTAACTGCTCACTGCTTACTGCTCCATCAACTCATATACCAGCCGCCGTTGACGTTGATGATCTGGCCGGAAACCAGGGCCACTTTGCCGGTGAGGTTAGCCGCTGCCATATTATGAGTCATTTTAGCAATTTTTGTCATGGTCACACAAGGATTTCTCCACCGCGGCCAGTACCGCGTCCGGGGAGAGACCGGTGAGGCAGCGGGGCTCCGGGCAGCGCCGCTGAAAACAAGGGCTGCACTCAAGTCCCAGGCGCACCACCCGGTGGCCGGTGCCGAAAGGCCCGGTGCGCCCGGGCGCGGTGGGGCCGAAGAGGGCCACCACCCGGGTGCCCA
>JAGVAH010000019.1 GCA_020060385.1 Syntrophobacterales bacterium
AAATCGTCCCGGCGATAATCAAAGAACCTGCTCCCTGGAACGATTTACGTGACACCCACTCAACCTCGTTGAGGAAAGAATTTTCGGCAAACGCTATAGGCAGTTCCAAAACTCTTAAAGTGGAAGTGCGTATTATCGCCGCCACCAATCGCAACCTGGAGGAAGAGGCGCGACAAGGGCGGTTCCGGGAGGACCTCTGGTATCGATTGAACGTGTTTCCCATCACAGTGCCGCCATTGCGCCAACGCCAGGAGGACATCCCTTTGCTGGTTCAGGCCTTTGTTGCCAGGTTTGCCAAGCGGGTCGGCAAAGAAGAGATCACCAGAATACCTGGGGCCACCATGGAGAGCCTGTGCCGGTATCAATGGCCCGGCAAGATCCGGGAGTTGGAGAATGTCATAGAACGAGCGGTTATCAATACCTCAGGAACTGCGCTCAACCTGGCAGCCCCGTTAGACGCCCCCCAATTCTTGCCTACCTCTGGACTTGCCAGGAGGACCCTGGAAGAAGTGGAACGGGAGTATATCCTGCAAATTCTCCAAGAAACCGGAGGAAGGATCTCAGGGAACAAGGGAGCCGCAACCATTCTAGGTATTAATCCCAGCACGTTAAGGGCGCGCCTGCGAAAATTGGGAATCACCCCTTCCAAATAAGATAAAATTCGTCATAATTGACATTTTTATCAAATATGACGAAACAATTTCTTGTCTCTTTCGTTATTCTAAGCACTTTTCTTTCCTGATACCAGATAGTTGTCTTATCGATGTCTCCTGGCATAAAACTTGAGTTTAAAAGAGCAGTCTGCCCCAATTTCCGATAAGCAGGGTTCTCCCATGGTGTCAATTGCTTTCAAATTGCAGGCCTTCCCTGAAAAACGTCAGGAACTCATGCAGACTCTTGAGGCCATCAAGGAAAAGACTTCGGGCATGAGAGATTGCGTGAGCTTCGTGATGCAACAGGACCCCGAAAACTGGAATGCCATCACCATGATGATGGAGTGGAGATCACCGGAAGCTTTCCGAAATTATCAGCAGTCAGAGCAATTTGGGGTTCTCATGGGGGCCTTTAACGTATTGTGCGCCTCTAAGAAGATACATTATGACCTTGTGGATAAATGTCCCACCATCTCGCAGCTGAGTCATACCCGTCGGCCTGGCCAGTAAATATCGGTGAGGAATTATGGAGAAACGATATGTGCTTTACAAGGAACCCAAATAATACAGCTAAGACCGCTATCCTGGTTTGTCTGACCTGGCTGGCCATCATCGCTCAAGGCTATGGGACGGTCAGGGCGCGCCAACCGGTGCCTCCGGTGCTTCAGGATGAGGCGCAAGTTAAAGGCATGCCGGATGTCCGGGGTTATGCTGATTCTCCTGACGGTAGCATGTATAGGAGCGCGGTGGAGTCTATCCGCCTGGAGTTGGCGGCTCAGCCCGGCAAGCCGGCCGGCGTCTTCCTCACCGACACCGTGGACATCCTGGCGCTTTCCGGGGGTGGGGCCGACGGTGTGGGGAATGACCGAAGCCGGCCTGAAAGGCATTACGGAACGGGCCCTGAACACCATCATCAAGTAGCAGGGCATCGGCGACCTTTACCGGATTTACACCTTGAGCCCAAAGGACGGGGTGGATTTCAACCTGGCCGTTATCCCCGGGGACTTCAAGGTGGAGCGCAAGGAAGAATTTGACCGTAATTACATGAACCAATTGTTCAACCTGGGCTTTGACCTGGGGAAACGGGGCTATCCCTGGATGAAGCACTCGCCGGGGTTGCAACGGGCCCTAAATGGCAAATAAGGTGCCACCCCCGAGAAGACTTTTTTTCTTAAGCAGAAATGATGAAAACAAAGAATGCTGGTAGCAGAGGGGAAAAGCTGATGAAGAACTGGGATCAAAAAATTGCCAAAGCAGGATTTAGCTTTCTGCCAGGGTTATTGCTCTTTACCTTTTTAACCTTAATCATCAGTTACGGAGCGGCCATAGGCGCCGCCAATTACGAGATACCCCGTGATAAGCGGGCCTCCGAGGTGTTGCCACCGAACCTCAGGTCCGGCCCCCACTTCCGGGTGCAGGACCGGGTTGGCGTGGACGGCTATATGCTCCGCTTTACGGTCAATTCGGATTACGGGACTTTCACAGTTACCGGCGAGTATGGCCTGCGCAAGCTCATCAAGGAGATTCAGGCCATTGCCGCGCTGAAAAAAACGAGTAAAGGCGAAGCATTTGTGGAAGGGGTCAGGGGCAAGGCCCAAGAAACCGTGGAGTTTGGGGCCAGACTCATTGATGATCCAGGCCGCACTCTGGCCAGCGTTCCCCAAGGGGTGGCCAAGCTTTTCGACAACCTCTCCACGGGCCTGCTGAAACCACAGGATCCCCGGCGAGATACCGTGGGGCAGCAGCTTTTAAATGTCTCCGACGCCAAGCGGAAGATGGCTTATGACCCGGGGGTGGACGTCTACTCCAGCAACCGGGTGCTGCAACAAGAGTTGGAAAGCATCAGCAAGGCCCAGGCTTTGGGGTCCCTGGGGCTTTCAGCGGCTATCCCCTATGGCGGCGGGGCCGTGGTGGGTATCAGCAGGATGTCTCAAACCGCCGGTGAAGTCAATCGGCTGCTTCGGGATGAATCCATCAGCGGGCTCCGCAATATCAACGAACGTAAGCTGCAGGCCATGGGGGTGGACCGGACCCTGACGCAAAGATTCCTCTCTCATAATCAGCTCAGTCCTCGCCATCAGACCGTTATCGTCGCCAGCCTGGAAAAGCTGTCCGGGGTCCGGGGAAGGGACGATTTCATACAATTTACTTTGCGTGCACATGACGAGGACACGGCCAATTTTATGCAAAATATGGCCGAAATCCTGGCGGCGTATCAGCAACCGGTCTCCCCCATCCGGGAGCTCTCTCCCCCGCTGATCATTCTGGCTCGGGCGGACAACGGCACGGTGCTTATTCCCTTCCCTCTGGACTATGGGGTATGGACCAGGCGGGCCGAACGCGTGGTTAAAAATACCCTGGCCGGTTATAAGACACCCAGCGGCAAGCCGGCTAATTTTGAGTTTTGGGTGACCGGCGCGGTCTCGCCCCTGGCCCGCCGCCAGCTTGAAGCCCAGGGGGTCAAGGTAGTGGAACATGTGAACCGGCGCATCGGTATGATGGACTAAGGGCCCCGGAGTGACTATTAAGAAAGCCAGAGAATATCAAAGGAGTGTATGTCATGAACAGCAAGCCTCCAACAAGTAAGTTTATGGGCACGGCCATCTTTATGCTTTTGGCCTGGGGCCTGATTTGCGGGCGACCGGTTCTGGCGGCCCAGGACACCTGGCCCAAACGCTTCGAGCATCCCAAGGGTACGGTGGTCATGTACCAGCCGCAAATGGAGGCCTTCAAGGACGATAAGCTCACGGCCCGGGCCGCGGTGTCGGTGAAAACCAAAACGATGAAGGCTCCGGTATTCGGGGCTGTCTGGCTCGCGGGCCGCGTCCTCACCGACCGGGACACCCGCATGGCCACCATTGATGAGGTCAAGGTCACGGACGCTAAATTCCCTGACGCCAAGCCGGAGCAGTTGGAAAAATTGAAGACTTTCCTGAATACCGAGATGGCGGAGTGGCGGGTCCCCATTGCCCTGGACCGGCTGCTCGCCGCCCTGGAGGTGGTGGAGAAGGAACAGGCCGGGGACCGGGGGATGAAAAACGAACCGCCCAAGATCATTTTCGTGAGCCATCCGGCGGTGCTCGTCCCCCTGGACGGAGACCCCAAGTTGCTGCCCGTCCCCAAATCCTCCCTGATGCGGGTGGCGAATACGCCTTTTCTCATGCTTTATGAGCCTGCGGCGAAGACCTACTATCTGAAAGGTGGTGCAGACTGGCTGGCCGCCGCGGACCTTAACGGGCCCTGGAAAGACTTAAAAGAAGTCCCGGATGCGATAAAAACGCTGGAAGTCGCAGCTCAGAAAGCCTCCCAAGGCAAAGGGGTTCCCAAAAAAGTGGAGGCCAAGGCGGGCAAAATGCCGGAAGTCATCGTCAGCACGGTACCGGCGGAACTCCTGGCCACCGATGGGGAACCCCAGTACACTCCGATAAAGAACACCAACCTCCTGTACCTGAGCAATACTGAGAGCAATATTTTCATGGATACCGCCACCCAGGAATATTTTGCCCTGATCTCCGGCCGCTGGTTCAAGACCAAATCCCTGGCTGACGGCCCCTGGAGCTATGTCGCTCCCGACCAGATCCCCGGGGATTTTGCCAAGATCCCGGAAAACTCGGTGAAAGGTTTTGTCCTGGTGAGCGTCGCCGGCAGTCCCCAGGCCAAGGAAGCGGTTCTGGAAAACTCCATCCCCCAGACCGCGGCCATCGACCGGAAAAAGGCCACCACCAAGGTGAACTACGCCGGGGAGCCCAAGTTTGACAAAATTGCCGACACCAACCTGGAATATGCAGTGAACACCGGCACTGCTGTCTTCAAGGAAGGGACCAAGTATTACGCCGTGGACCAGGGGGTGTGGTATGAGGCCGAATCTCCCAACGGTCCCTGGAAGGTGTCGGTGGCTCCGCCGCAACAGGTGGACAAGATCCCTCCCAGTAACCCCCATTATAATGCCAAATACGTCAAGGTGTACGACTCCACCGAGGATACGGTCACCGTGGGCTACACCCCGGGCTACACCGGCTCCTACGTGGATAACGGCACGGTGGTCTACGGCACCGGGTACGACTATCAAGGCTATTCCAACTCCGAGGCTTACATTCCGCCGCCCGCGACGTATGGTTACGCCGCGGCTTATGACCCTTACGCCGGGAGCTGGGGCTATCAGGCCCCTTATTACAATCCGGCCAGTTGGCTCGTTCCCGGATTGGTGGGCTTTACCGCGGGGGCGGTGGCGGGCGCCGCCGCGAGCAACTGGTGGGGGCATGGTTACGGTTACTGGGGTGGCGGCGGGTACTGGGGAGCCGGCGGCTATAACAATATCAACATCAATAACATTCATAATAATGTGATTCGGCACCCGGACCATAGACCATCAGACTGGAGACCCGGGGACCGGCCGGGGGTGAGGCCTGGAGATCGCCCGGGACGTCCTTCCACCCTGCCCGCTGAGCGGCGCAACCTCTATAACCGGCCGGGAAACGAGAACCGGCTGGCCTCCCGGCCCGGCCAACCTGGTGCCAGACCGGCCCAAGCGGCTAAGCCCCGGCCCGCAACCAGGCCCGCTAAACCCCAGGTTAGGCCGGCAGGCGGGAAAAACAACGTCCTGGCTGACCGCAACGGCAATGTCTACCGGCGGGACTCCCGGGGCAACTGGCAACAGCGCCAGGGGAACCAGTGGTCGAAACCCGGGGGTGCAAGAGCGGCGTCACGGCCCGCGGCCAGTTCCCGGCCATCCCCCCGGCCTCAACGACCAGCAGCGGCGCC
>JAGVAH010000146.1 GCA_020060385.1 Syntrophobacterales bacterium
AAAAGGCCGGGCTGAAGATGCAGGTTTTCAGTGCCTATTTGGAAACCGTGATGGCCCTGGCCCAGGGCAAGGTCAAGGCCATCATCCTGGACGAACCGGTGGTGGCCTACTATATCAAGGTCAAGGGGCTGGCGGACAAGATCCGGAAGGTGCCCGAACCAGTGGCCCAGGGCTGGATGACCCTGCCGGTTAGGGGGGGTAATATCCAGCTCTTAAATATTTTAAACAAGGGTATATCTTTAGTATCTTCCCAGGAATGGCAGGCAATTGAACAAAAGTGGGTAGGGCCCTCCAAGTAGCTGGGAGCTTTCCAGGCTCCGGGGGATCGTTTTGGCTCCCGGAGGATCTGGTTTTAAGCCGTTTCCTTTTAAAAAGCCGCGATTACTTTCCAGGCCGACAATTTTTTTTGTTAACCGCCTTAGGGCCTCGAGCCCGTTCCGGGGAGCCGGGAAAAGGAAAACCCCTTAAGATTTCAAGGGGTTTTCCTTGTTTAAGAACGGGACATGATCGTTGTAGGCCCCATGCTTGCTCAACCCATGGAAAAGATTGCAGTTTTGGCCCATCTGTGCTATCATGCCTTCGCCTTCAGCCAAATAGTCGGCGTCGAGTAGTGGATCATGGACCTAAACTCACGGGCTCCCGTCTGTTCTTCGGGGAAAAGGAGGTAGAGATGGACTATGGTAAGGAAGAGAAAAAATATGAGGGGTTGAGCCCCTTTGAGCTGAAGAACAAATTGATCAGCATGGCCCAAAGCAGCCATGAACGGATGATGCTCAACGCCGGCCGGGGCAACCCCAATTGGATCGCGGCGGTGCCCCGGCAGGGTTTTTTTCAATTGGGCCTGTTTGCCGTGGCCGAATCCCAACGCCGCCCCCACCGCCCCCGTTTGGGCTCGACCCCGGCCCCGGAGGGGATAGCCCGGAGGTTACAGGAATATCTGGTCCGGAATGAGACGGCCGACGGGGCGGCCTTTCTCCTGGAAGCCTGCCGATACGTCAGTGAGGAACTCAAGCTCGACCCCGACGGATTCGTGGCCGAGATGGTGGACGCCATCCTGGGAGACCACTATCCCACCCCTGACCGGATGCTGGTGAGCGCGGAAAAGATCGTGTACAAGTATTTGGAACAGGAGATGTGCGGCGGCCATCCGCCCCCCGGCAGGTTCGATCTCTTTGCCACTGAGGGCGGCACCGCGGCCATGGATTACATTTTCACCAGCCTCTCGGAAAACCGGCTCCTGCACCCGGGTGACACCATCGCCCTGGGGACCCCCATCTTTACGCCGTATCTCGAAATCCCCCATCTCAACGATTACCGCCTGGTGGAGCTGGAAATCAAGCAGGACGAGAACTCCGACTGGCAGTATGCGGAGGCGGAAATTGAAAAACTGGCCGACCCCGGGGTCAAGGCCTTTTTCCTGGTGAATCCCTCCAACCCCACCTCGGTGGCCATCCAACAGGGGACCCTGGGCAAAATAGCTGACCTGGTCCGCACCCGGCGGCCGGATCTGATCATTCTGACGGACGATGTTTACGGCACCTTCGTCAATGATTTCCGGTCCCTGGCAGCCGTAGCGCCCCATAACACCATTCTCGTCTACTCCTACTCCAAGTATTTCGGGTCCACGGGCTGGCGCCTGGGGGTAATCGGCATCCATGAAGACAACGTCTTCGATAAGATGATCAAAGCCTTGCCCGACCGGGATAGAAGTGAATTGCGGGAGCGCTACAGCCACGTAGTCCTCGACCCCGACAGCTTTAAGCTGATCGACCGGATGGTGGCCGACAGCCGCTCCGTGGCCCTGAACCATACCGCGGGGTTGTCCACCCCCCAACAGGTTCTCATGGTGCTGTTTTCTTTATATTGCCTGCTGGACCGAAAGGGGGCATACAAGGCGGAGGCCCAAGACATTGTGGGGCAGAGGTTCCGGACCTTGTATCAGGCCGTGGGCATTCCCCACCCCCAGAATCAATATGACGCGCATTACTACACGACCATTGATATACCCACCCTGGCCCAAAGCAGGTACGGCCAGGAATTCGCCGCCTACCTGGTGAAAAATTACGAACCCATTGATTTCGTCTGGCGCCTGGCGGAGGAGAAGTCCATCGTGCTGTTGGACGGCGGCGGTTTCGACGCCCCCAACATGTCGGTGCGGGTGTCGTTGGCCAACCTCCCGGATGAGGCCTATGCCACCATCGGCAAAGGCATCAGTGATCTTTTGGCCGCTTATTATCAGACCTGGGAATCGCTGCAGAAATAAATAATGGTCACCCCTTGAGGAGATGGGCATGGAGCTGATCGTTCATATTTGCCGGGAGTATCCCCAGATTCTGCTCTTTGCGGCCCTGGCCGCGGGCTATTTTGTCGGTAAGATCAAGGTCTTTGGCTTCAGTCTGGGCTCCACCGCCGGCGTCCTCCTGAGCGCGCTGGTCATTGGGCAGATGGAGGTGCAAATCTCCGGCCCTCTGCAAGCGGTGGCCTTTGCCCTGTTTATTTTTACCATCGGTTACAAGGTGGGGCCGCAATTCTTCGGGTCCCTGAAAAAAGAGGGGCTGAAGTACATCTGGCTCTCGGTTTTTTTCGGGGTGGTGGGATTGCTGACCGCGGTCTGTCTGGCCAAGGCGTTCGGTTTTGATCCAGGCACCGCAGCCGGACTCATCGGCGGCGCGCTGACCCAGTCCGCGGTAATCGGCACCGCGGACGGCGCCATCCAGCACCTGGCCATCTCCGCGGCCGCAAAGACGACTTACGAGAGCAACATCGCCATTGCCTATGCCATCACCTACGTGTTCGGGACGGCAGGATTGATACTGTTCTATAAATTCGTGCCGGGCCTCCTGCACATCAACCTCAAGGAAGAGGCCAAGACCCTGGAGAAAGAAATGTCCGGCGGCGCTGCCGGGGAAGAACTCAGTCCGGAGCTGTTTTCCTGGCAGAAGCGCCTGGTTTTGCGCGCCTATCAGGTCACCAACCCGGACCTCTCCGGCAAAACTGTGGCCGAAGTGGAAGCCTTGTTTCCGGCGGAGGTGGCGGTGGCCAAAGTAAAGCGGGGCGCCCAGGTTATGGACCCCACCCCCGTTATGGTCATTCAATCCAGTGATATCCTCGGTTTAGTGGGGCATCGGGAAGAGTTCGTGCAAGAAGGCCCCCAGCTCGGACCGGAAGTGCCAGACCGGGACGCCGTGGACCTGGTGGGTGAAATCCTGGAGATTTGTGTAACCAAGCCGGAGGCGGTGGGCCAGACCCTGGGCCAGATCAGCGCCCAACACGGCCATGGCTGCTTTTTGCGCCGGATTACCCGGCAGGGACACGAACTGCCCCTGGCCCGGGACCTGGTGGTGGAGAAATGCGACGTCGTGCAGGTGGCCGGCCCCCAGCGGGATGTGGAGAAGCTGGTGGCATATCTCGGTTATCCGGAGCGCTCCACGGTGACCACGGATTTGGTTTTTGTGGGTATCGG
The DNA here is from genome assembly GCA_020060385.1 of Syntrophobacterales bacterium. GTDB lineage: Bacteria > Desulfobacterota > Desulfobaccia > Desulfobaccales > 0-14-0-80-60-11 > SURF-52. The sequence continues at coordinate 3,464 of JAGVAH010000146.1, forward strand.
CTGCGTTCTGGGAACCCTGCTGGGTCTTTTAATGGTCCCGGTGGCCGGGATACCGTTAACTTTGGGGATCGGGGGAGGGGTGCTGGTTGCCGGTCTCTTTTGCGGCTGGCTGCGAGCGGTCCATCCCCTCTTTGGCCAGATCCCCGGCAGCGCCCAATGGATTTTCACCGATCTGGGGCTGAATCTCTTTATCGCCTGTGTGGGGCTGATGGCCGGCCCCAAGGCCTTGCACGCCATCGCCACCACCGGTCTCTCCATTTTCCTGGCGGGCATCATTCTGACTTTGCTGCCCCATATCCTGGGCCTCATCTTTGGCAAGATGGTGTTAAAACTGAATCCGGTTCTGCTGTTCGGAGCCCTGACCGGAGCGGGCACCATCACCGCGGCCCTGAACGCCTTGAAAGAAGAGGCTGATAGCACCATACCGGCGCTGGGATATACCGTCCCCTATGCCTTGGGAAACGTGATCCTCACTGTCTGGGGCACGGTAATAGTGCATCTTGTTTATTAAGCAACTATACTGGTAGCCAAAATTTTTCCCGCCCCCCTCACCCTAACCCTCTCCCCCCGCTGGGGGGAAAGGGGAGAAAAGGAAAGAACTTTTCGCAAATGCTATATGCCTGCTGTGGATGGGGTGTCGATAAATAGGCATCCCCCCGGGAGGACTCAGCAATTGGCCGCGGCCTGAGCCCCCCAGGAGAGCCGTGAAAAAACCCCCTTGATAATTCAAGGGGTTTTTTTGAAGGTGAGAAATATAAATCAGACTCCCTAACCCTAACCCCGGCCAGGGAGCCGGGCGCGGGAAGAATCTGGGCCTGCCCGGGGGCGCCGCCGGGGCCGCGGCGCCCCCGGGCAGGGATTTTGCTTATAGGGTCTGCAGGGCCTGGGCCAGATGGTCCAGGTAGATATTGATGATCCCTTCCTGGTAACCCAGCCCTTTCTTCACCCCTTCCAGGTGATAGGCCTTCTGCTTCAGGAGCTCGGATTTCCAGCTCTCCGGATCATCCCCCAGCATATCCTTGGCCACATGCTCCCCGGCCACAAACATGAAAGGCATCAGCACCACGTTGGCCACCTTGGCCTTTTTGACCGCCTCCATGGCCTCCTTCCGGGTGGGCTTGCCTTCCACGGTGCCCAAAAAAACATTGCGGTAATGGGAACGCAACAGCCGGTCAAAGGCAAGATAGGCCTTTTCCCCCGCGGGCACAGGACTGCCGTGGGCCATGAGGACCACCGCCGTATTCTTCAGGTCTTTGGGGAAGGTCTGGGCCACCGCCTGGAGGACCCGCTCCTGGTCCTTCTGGCTGCTGAGCAGCGGCTTGCCCAGGGCTACTTGCAAACCCGGAATCTCCCGGCTTACCTGCACCACCTTCTTGTCCCATTCCTCCCCCGGCACGATATGGAGGGACTGGATCACCACCCGGCTATATCCGGCTGCTTTTAATTCCCGCAAGGTCGTGCCCAGGTCCTGGAGCTTCTGGCCCTTTTCCCGGGCCACCTTGTGCCGGACCTTATGGGAAGTGAAGGCCCAACGGATTTCGTAACCCGGAAAACGCTTTTTTGCCTGGGCCTCAAAGTGCTGATAGGTGTCGAACGCGGCCGTGGTGGTGCCAAAGGCCGCCAAAACAATGGCGGGTTTGGCCGCGGCCGCGGCCTTCAGGGCCCCGGGCGCTCCCAGCAGGGAGAGGATAAGCACCAACCATAACCAGCCAAACCTGATACGCTTTATCATCATGGGACTCCTCCTTCAGACGGTTTTTCTCCAAAAAAAATCCCCAAGCCCCAAGGACTTAAGGATTGCACCCAGCTTCTTGATCCTTAATGGCGCTTGCCGCCCCTAGACCTCGTAGGGGGCACAAGCCTCATATGCGGGCAGGTCTTCTGACTCCCGGATCATCCTAGTGCCTGCGCCTTCCCCACTCCCTTAAAGGAGAAAGTGGCCTGATGCAGGTTTCGTCCCCGGTTACAGCGGCGGGACCGTGCCGGCTTTGCACCGGCTTCCCTATTAAGCCCCTAGGGGGCACCCGAATATATTATTTGCAAAATAGTTTTTATTGCATATAACCATCTGTCAAGATTTTTTTTCTTAAGGGCTAAAAACCCCATCACCTTGTGCCGATATATCTGTTAGAGGGCGCGGGTCTCCGCTATCCGCCCAGAAGGAGGCGCCGGCAGCCATGGCTCCAGAAAGCCCGGAAACCATCTCGGTCTATCAGCAGGTTGAACAAGAAGGCCTCTCTTTGGGCAGCAGCTTTAGATTCCACTGCCAAGAGGGGCTGGCCTGCTTCAACCAATGCTGCCGCCGCACCCCCACCATCATCCTCAGCCCTTATGATATCCTCCGCCTGAAACAATGCCTGGGCCTTAAATCCGGGGAATTCCTTAGGCGTTACACTTTGCGGGAAATCGAAGAGTGGTCCAATCTGCCCCTGGTCTTCATCGACCCTTACGGCGCCCCTGGGGGAGGATGCCCTTTCCTCGGCCCCCGGGGGTGCCAGGTATATGCCCACCGCCCCGCGGCCTGCCGCCTCTTTCCCATCACCATGGGCAGCCGCCTCACGGAACAGGGGATCCGGGACTACTATTTTTGCCGCCAGTTGGATTATTGCCAGGGGTTCGACACCCACCGGGAGTGGACGGTGGAGTCCTGGATGGCCAGCCAGGAATTTGCCGAGTACGCCCAGGGGCGCCGGGAATGGCTGGAAATCATTTTAACCCGGGGAGTTCAGGACCCCTCCGGGGTCGACGCCCCCCTGCAAAACCTCTTCGCCACCATTGCCTATGATTTGGACACCTTTCGCTCTCTTCTGGATCAACCCGGTTTTGTTAAGGCCTGCGGCCTTCAGGGTAGGGCCCAGGACTACCTGCAATTGGACGATCTGGCCCTCCTCGAGGTAGGCTATAAGTGCCTGCAGGAGCTCCTGTTGGGCTAAAGGCCCCGTGGGAGCCAGAATTTGCTGCCCCGTGTCTTTCCTGTGGTTTCTTTATTTTCTGTCAAACCGCTTTATAGTAACCCGCAATCACAGGATAATCTTCCTTTAGGGGGGCCCAGGCGTCCGCCGTAACGCGGGCGCCCCCGCGGCTGCGCCCCTGCCAATCGCCTGCCTGAGCCGAAAAAAACCTGCTTTTTGTAGCCGGGGCTACAGCATGGGGAAGAAAAAGGCCTTATCATCTAAAAAAACCCGGTGGATGCCATGGAATGTATCTGCAACGAGCTGATGGGCCCGGAAGACGACGGAACCTCCATCTGCATCGGCCAATTATGGATTTTTCAAAATCTGCGGCCCCAGGAATTATTGGCCATTACCCAAGGTGCCCAACGTCAGCTATATAAAAAGGGGCAGAGCATTTTTGCCCAGGGGGATAAGGCCGACCAGATGTTTTTGCTCAAAACCGGGAGGGTGAAATTGAGCAAGATAACCGAGGAGGGGGAAGAAATTACCCTGGATATCAGAAAGGCCGGGGATTTTTTAGGGGAGACTCTTCTCACTGAGGACGTCGATTATCCTCTCAGCGCCATCTGCCTGGAGGACACCCTTACTTGCGGATTTACCAAGAATATTTTTGAAAAGATGGTCTTGGAACATGCCAATATCGGCTTGCAAGTAATCAAAAATTTGAGCCGCCGGCTGGCCTCTCTTACCAGACGCGTCGGCAGCCTCTCCCTCACCAGCTTGGAAGACCGACTTTATCAGGTTCTCAGTAATGTGGCCCAAGAACATGGAGTAAAAAAACGACAAGGATATCTCATTCAATTTCCCCTTACCCACGAAGAATTGAGTTTTTTGGTGGGAGTGCACCGGGTGAGCATTACCCGGGCCATGAAGTCATTGAGAGAGTCGGGTAAGATTAAACAAGAAGGCCGCACCCTGATTCTCGTCTAGCGGTATCTTCTCAACAGGAGGGAATCATGATTCTGGCGATTAATGGCAGCCCCAAACTCCACGGCAATCTGCAGCGGATGCTGGAAAAGATCGTTCGAGACACCGGCCGCGATTACGAGATGGTGCATCTGGCCAAGTTGAAGATCAATCCCTGTATCGGGTGTGTCAAATGTGCCGACAGTAATCGCTGCATTCAGCCCGATGACATGGCGCCCCTATATGACCGGATTGTAGCTGCCGAGGCCCTGATTGTGGGCCCGGTGGTCTATTTCGGCAAGGCCAACGCCTTCACCCACACTTTTTTGGAGCGTCTCTTTCCCCTGCGTCACGTCCACCCCCAAACTATCGGCAAGCTGGCCGCGGTGGTCTGTGTGGGGGGGAATGAAGCGGCCAAGGTCACCGGCGAGGTCATCTATCATCTGGAGAGCTATTTTGAATGCCGGGTGGTGGGCTCGGTCCATTTTAACAGCGCCACCCCCCCTTGTTTTACCTGCGGCTTTGGGACCACCTGTCTTTATGGGGGGCCGGCCAGATGGATGACCCCCGAAGAGTTTGCCCAATTCCACGAAATAACTCCGGAGATGTTCCTCCGCTTCGAGGATCATCCCGAGATAGTCACGGCCTGTGAACGGTTATCCCAGGATTTGAACCAGGCCATCGCCGGTCTGGCCGCCAAGGGGTAACGGCAGGAGAGGAAAGCCTAGGACTTGGTTTTGAGAAAGATGGTGACCCTGGTGCCCTGGTGCGGGGCGCTGTCGATGGCGATTTCCCCCTGGTGGGCTTCGATGATTTTCTGGGAAATGGCCAGCCCCAGGCCGCTGCCCTTGGCCTTGGAAGAAAAGAAGGGTTGAAAGATCTTTTCCCGGACTTCCGGGGGGATGCCCACCCCCGTATCGCCGATGACCACGAAGACCCTTTCCCCTTGTCGGCCGGTGGCCAGGCTCAAAGTCCCGCCCCCTTCCATGGCCTCGATGCCGTTCTTGGCGATATTTAGGAGCACCTGGCGCAGGTGGGCGGAGTCAAAGGGCACCGGGGGCAAATCGGGGTCCAGTTGCAGGGAGAGCTCAATATGGTTCTCCTGCATACTCGGTTCCAGGCGGTGGCAGGTTTCCTCAATCAAGGCGTTCAGATCCCCAGGGGTCTTCTGGGGCTCGGAGAATTTGGCGTAATTGCCCACCTCCACCAGGAAATCTTCCAGCCGCCGCACCTCGTCCACCACGATTTGGAGTTTCTCCCGGCTCTTTTCCGGGTCTGAGGCAGGGTCCTTGAGGACCTGACGGGCGAAGCCGCCGATGAGCATCAGGGGGTTTTTGATCTCGTGGCTGATGTGCGCGGCCATCTTACCCAGGATGGCCAGGCGCTCACTCCGCAGCAGCTCCTCCTCCATGTGTTTCCGTTCCCGCAGGTCTTTGAAGTGGCCGATCATGCCGATCTCCCGGTCATTTTCATAGAGCAGCCGCGCGGAAAGCCAGACGGGCACCAGGGCGCCATCCTTATGGCGCATCAGGGTTTCATAATTCTCCAGAATGCCCGGGCCGCCGTAGGCGGGGCCGTGGATTTTGGCATCCATTTCCTGCAGTTGGCTGGGGGCATAGAGTTCCTGGATATTCATTTTGCCCAGGACTTCTTCCGGTCTATAACCCAGGATATGGGCCGCGGTTTCATTAAAAGTGCGGATAATACCTTCCATATCGTTGGCGACGATGCCGTCCATGCAGGTGTGAATTAACAGCTTCTGAAAGTAAATGCCCCGCTCCACCTCCGCGGCCAGGGCCTCTTCCGCCCGCTGGCGCTTGATCTGCCACCACATGCCGTTCATCAATAAAGTCAGTTGCCGGACATCCGAGTCATCATAATCATCGTCCTTGTTGCCCACGCCGGCCACCGCCACAATGTGGTCGCCGTCAAAGACCGGGATGTTCAAATGTCGCCGGATGTCCACATGTCCCGGGGGGTAGCCCTTCTTATGGGGACTGGCCGCGGCATAATCATTGGTAATGATGGGCCGCCGCTGCCTCACGGCTTCCCCCCAGAGCCCGGTGGTCTCCAGGGGATAGATTATAGGTTTATCAGTAATGGCGCATTCCGCCATAGCCGTTTTGGACCAGGCTTGCATCGTCAGGACCGTCTCTTCCTCATTCATGAAAGCTAGGTAGCCGATCTTGCTTTTCGTCAGCCGCACCGCTGCTTCCAGGGCGAAATCGGTAATCTCCTGGAGGGTGGCCTTGGTCATCCGGCTGAGCTGCCAGACGGCCTCCAGGCGGGATTCGTCCAGGCGTAAGGCCTCTTCCATGTTGGCGGTGCGCACCGCCAACCCCAATTGCCCGGCCAATGATTGGAAGAATTCCACGTGTTCCCGGGTAAAATAACCCTTCTGGCTGCTGGCCGCGGTCAATACCCCCAGGGTCAAAGTTTCCGTGGTGATGGGGGCCAAGACCAGGGAACCCAAAACTTCCTCTTCCAGAAGCCCCCGGAGGCGGTCCGCCATCATTGAGGAATCAGGAACGGAAATCACCTGGGGGGTCAACAGACACTGGCCCAGCAGGGAGTCGGACTCGGGCCTGACCACTTCTTCCCGGACTGCGGCAGGTAGGCCCCGGGAACCCTTCATGTGGAGAAAGCCGTCTTCATCCAACAGCCGCACCGCGCATTGCTCCACCCCCAGCTTTTCCTCCAGCACCCCCAGCACCCCCTCCAGGAGATCGGGAATATGCAGAGAAGAAGCCAGCCTCCGGGCTGCTTCGAAAAGGACCGAGAGTTCCGCCACCCGCCGTTTCAGTTGTGCCTCGCTTTCCTCCAGGGAGCTGGAGATGCGGCCGAAGAGATCGAAGACGTCTTCCATCCGGGAGCCCAGGGAGGAGAGGTAGCCTTCGACGATCACCTTGGCTGCCGCAGGCCCCAGGGAACGGGCCACCGTGCGTTCAACGAAGCCCGCCAGCCGGAGCTTTTCCCGGTCACCCCACTCGGATTCGGGAAGCGCCACCTCCCGGAGAAAGGCGTGGCGCGCCTCCTTGGCTTTCCTGGGACCGATGAGCTTCTCCAGGAAACGGGTTAAGTGGTCCAGGGTGGGGAAAAAGGTATAGCGCTTCTCTAAAGGCAGCTCTCTTTCCTGTTCAAAGACCTCCACAAACCGCCGGGCCTGCTCCTCCTCCACCGGAGAAGGGCTTGTGAGCAGGGACACGCCCACAAAGGTGCCCACATTGAAGAGCATGGACCAAAAAAAGCCGTGGGAGAGACGATCCAGGCCGGTGAGGCCCAGAAAAGCCGTGGGCTTGAGCCAGGCCAGACCGAAGGGGCCCCCGGTTAAGAGGCTCCGGGGGAACCAGCCCGCCTCCACCAGATAGGGGAGGACCAGGGTGTAGGAACAGAGGAGAAAACCCGAGGCCAAGCCGGCAATGGCCCCCCAGCGGGTGGCCTCCCGCCAGTACAAAGCCCCCACCATGGCCGGCACCAACTGCATCACCCCGCAAAAGGCGATGAGGCCGATATCCACCAGCATGACCGTGGGCCAGACCAGGTGGTAGCCGAAATAGCCCAAGAGGATGAGCAAGAGGATGGCTCCCCGTTTGATGGTCAAGAGATGGGGGGTGAGGCGCTCTTGCATTTTCAAGTGGATGGCCAGGGGCATTACCAGGCTGTTGAGGAGCATGGTGCTCACGGCAATGGAGGCCACCGCCACCATGGCCATGGACGCGGACAGCCCCCCCAAAAAGACCAGTAAGGCCAGGAAGGGATGTCCGGTTTCCAAAGGGATGCGCAGGACAAAGGTGTCGGCCTGGTCCGGGGGCAGGCCCAGGAGCAGGCCCCCAAAGGCAATGGGCATGACAAAGAGGTTGATGAGCAGCAGGTAGAGGGGGAAGAGCCAGATGGCGGTGAGAATGTGCTTTTCCTCAGTATTCTCCACCACCGCCATGTGAAACATGCGGGGCAGAAAGTGAATGGCCCCCATGGCCAGAAGGTTGAGGACCAGAAGCAGGGTATAGCTGTTGTGGGGCCCGGTGTTCACCAGGAGCAGCTCCCGGAATTCGGGACTCTGTTGGATGCGTTGGAAGATGTCCCCCCAACCCGGGAAAAGACCGAAGGTTACCAGGAGCCCCAGGCTGGTAAAGGCCAGGAGTTCGATGAGGGACTCAAAGACCACCACGGCCACCAGCCCTTCATGGCGTTCCGTGGGGTCCAGGTGGCGGGCCCCGAAGAGGATGCCGAACATGGCCAGGAGCAGGGCCACGTAAAAGGCGGTGTCTTGATAAATGGGAATGGTTAAGGGGGGGGTAAAGTCTTTGGAGACCAGAATGTTAAAGGTATTGGAGATGGATTTGAGCTGCAGACCGATATAGGGGGTGATGGCCAGGAGCACCCCCACGGTGGCCAGCGCCCCCAGAAACGCGCCCTTGCCGTAACGCAGGGTCAGGAAATCGGACATGGTGGTCAGGTTGTTTTCCTTGCAGATGCGCAGGAGTTTGCGCAAACCGAACCACCAGGAGAAGGCGATAATGGTGGGGCCCAGATAAATGGTGAGAAAGGTGACGCCGGAGGTGGCCGCCTTGCCGACGCTGCCGTAAAAAGTCCAGGCGGTGCAATAGACCGCCAGGGACAGGGCATAGATATAGGGGTTGGCAATGAGGCTCTTGCCCCGGGCCCGTTGCCGGTCTCCATAATAGGCGATGGCAAAGAGCACCAGAAGATAACCGAAGGCCGCGGCCGCCACCAAGCCCTTGCTGAGCATATTTCCCCGCCTGCGGTTCTACTCCCGGGAAGTCAGGCTTTTTCCCAGGGCGTAAAGGGCAAAAATGGCCGCGATCCACACCCCGTGGAGGTAGAAAACCAGGAGAGGAATCCCCCCCCAGGTGATGTCGAGGTTAAAAATCTGCAGCAAAGGATAATTTATCAGGAGAAACCCCATAATTCCCCCCACAGCCCATAATTTGCGCCTCTTTGCCAGGGCCGGCATAAGCCTCTCTCCCCCTTTTTCTCCTGCAGATAAATGCCCGGGTGGTTTTATTTATATAAATAATCCTTTTGCCGCCAGGAAACAAGGAGCATTCCTGGGGAGGGACGGATTAATGGTCAGTTGCATATGTGGGGGGTACATCTGTCGCCAGTGGCCCGCGGTAAATTGGTGATCTTTGGCGCAGGGCCCCCAACTGTCGCCATCAGCCCTGGGGCAGGATTATAGGTCATTTAAAACCTATTTTCGACGGCTTCTTGAATCAGCAACACAAAGATGAATTGGCAAATAATCACCCCCCTTTTCTAAAGGGGGGCAGGGGGCGGTTGTATAAGCGCCTGACAATCCATTCTAAATTCCCCTTTGAAAAAAAGGGGGGGGCAGAAAAACCACCCCCACAGCTGTTTTCTGGTTAAGGACATATCTAAGACTCGGATTAGATTTTGACATTAGGGTTCAATATTCCCGGCCTTCTTCCCCGGTCAAATCCGCCCCCCCGGCCCAGGGCCCGCCATCGGGGTTTAAGTCCCGGGGAAACATGTCCAATTCGGTGGAAAAGAAGTCGTACTGGGGGAGATAAAGGAGGACCAGCGCGGCCAGGGCCTGGGCCTGGCGGAGGTCCCGGCTCCTCCGGGGTTCTGCCCGGTCCTCCTGCTGGCTTAACCAGAGCTTGTTAAGGGCAAAGGCCCGGGGATCGGGCACAACCATGGTGGCGGGCCCGCCGTCTTGGCCGATGACCACCTGGGAGAATTTGGGGGAAGCGGTGAGGAAGTGAAGGTTACCGGCTTCTGGGGGCAGGGGCTCCCGGGCCCCGGGCACGGTGACGGTCTTCTGCTTGCCGGGCCGCCTCACCCCGGATTTCACCAGGGTCACCTGAAAACCGTCCCGGTTGATGGCCCGGCACCCAACCCCCGGCAGGGGAGCAAAGGAGCGGTCCGTGCGGCCCGCCACCTCCAGCAGTTCCTCCCAGGACACCTCCCCCACCGCGGCCAGGGTCAGGCCGTGATGGGCGGCCGCCAGGAGCTCCGGGGGCTTAAGCAAAACCCCGGCCCCTCCTTCGTAGGCGTAGAGGGCGGCAGTGCCCACCGCCAGCAGGTTTCCCCCCCCGGGGTGTTCCTCCAGGCGCCGGAGGATCCTGGCCGTCACCCGGGGCACCCGGTTGAGGAGGGCGGCCCGGCAAAACCGGGCCTGCTCCTTGAGCCGCAGGCGCTCCCGCGCCAGGCGGGCGGCGGCCTCCCGGCGCTCCCGGGTGAAGTGGGCATAGAGCTGTTCCGTGTGCTCGGAGCGGGGCCCCAAACTTTCGCCGTGGCCCAGGCGGTCCCGGTAGCGGTAGAGGTATTCCCGGCCCCGGATCTTCTTCCAGTGTATGCCCCCCTTAAAGGCCCGGGTCTGTACCAGGGCTGCCAGAAAAGCCTGGTAGCCCTCCACCGCGGTGCGGTAGGCCTGGCTTTGGCCCGGGGTCCATTCGGTCAAGGTAAAGGAGCCTGCCATTTGTTATCCTTCCAAATATATGTTATATAATAATGAAGGATAATTTTCTTGGCGTCAATGGATATTTCCTTGCCAGGATTTTTCTTTTAGTATAAATGATTTCTTAGTTCATTATTAAGGAGACCGGACCATGAGAGAGAGCACCGCCATCGACAACTTACGCCAGCAACTCCCCTACCACAAGCTGCGGAGAGTCAAACGGGAGCAGGTCGTACCCGTTGACTGGCCCACGGAATGGGAGCGGTTTGATGCCCGGGAGCTCTTTTCCTTTGATCTGGCCAACATCCCGGAAAAGAAGCTGGAGACCATGCGCCGGCGTTACGAAGTCCTGATGGACGGCAACCAGGCCGCCATCTCGGTGCTCACCCGGGTGGTGGACGGGCTCTGCGGCTATCCCATCACCCCTTCCACCCCCATTGCCGAAAACTTCGCCAGGGCCGCGGCCCACGGCCAGAAAAACCTCTTCGGCACGGAGCTCATGTACTTCCAGCCTTCGGACGAGCTTTCGGCCATCGCCGCGGTGGAGGCCATGGCCAGTCAGGGTGGCCGTTATGTGGATAACACTTCTTCCCAGGGGCTGGTGCTGAAGACCAAAAATCTCTTTTCCGTGGCCGGCAAACGCCTGCCGGTGGTGATGACCGTCATGGCCCGGGAAGTGAATAAGGGCTCCCTGAGCATCCACTGCGGCCACACGGATTTCTACGGGGTGCGCAACGCCGGCTGGGCCCAGCTGGTGTCCGAAAACAACCAGGAGCTCCTTGAACTTTTGCCCATCGCCTTCAAGGTCTCGGAACTGAAGCAGGTGATGCTCCCCACCATGGTCATCGGCGACGGCTTCATTAAGAGCCACGCCATTGAAAACATCAAGGATCTTTCCAACAGCTTCCTGGAATTTTTTGTGGGCCCCCCCAACCGCGTCTACCAGCCGGACTTTGAGCATGGGGCCCTTACCGGCACCTTCACCGACACCGACCTGACCATGGAGGGGCAGGTGGCCCAGGACCTGGCCTACCGCTTTTTCAAGCGGGGTTTTGTGATGGCCATGAACGTCATGAACCGCATCCTGGGCACCAACCTCAAGGTGGTGGAGTGCTACCGCACCGAAGACGCGGACCTGGTGATCGTCATCCTGGGGTCCGCGGCCGGCGTGGTCAAGGACGTGGTGGACTATTACCGGGACGTGAAGGGCTATCGCATCGGCGTGGTGCGGCCGGTCTTATTTAATCCCCCCTGCTATGAGGAACTGGCCTACGGGATGCGCAAGGCCAAGTATATCAGCGTCTTGGAAAGGACCGGCACCGCCCATAATCAATTGCTCCTGGCGGATGTCCAGGCCTCCCTGCAAGTTTCTCTGCGGGCGGGCCGGGAAGGCAAGAAGGAGCACCGGGTCTATGGCCGGCAGGATATGCCCACCCTCTTCCATGGGGTGTACGGCTTGGGCAGCAAGGACTTCAATAAATATGACGCCGCGGCGGTGGTGGAAAACATGATCTCCTGCCTGGAGAAGAAGCGGGGCTTCCACCGGGATTTTTACGTGGGCATCGAAGGGCCCATGACGCTCAGGCCCGCGCCCCTGCCCGGCTACCTGGAGCGGGAACTGGGCATGACCTTCATCGGCGTGGGCGCGGAAGGGGTGAAGACCGCGCTGGAGTCCGCGGCCCTCATCTATGCTGAGGAAATGGGCACGGGCCGCAAATACGTGCAGTCCGGGGCCCGCTACGGCGCAGCCCGCAAGGGCGCGCCGGTCTTCATGAACCTGCGCATCTCCTCCCAGCCCATCCGCAACAGCTCGGAATTGACCGAACAGGACGTGCTGGCCTTCTTCAACGAGAAATTCCTGTCGGACCAGATCCTCAGGGAGTACGTGGGCGGCCTCAAGGAAAACGGCCTGCTGGTCATCAACACCACCCAGAGCTGCTATGATGTGATGGCCACCTTTCCCTCCCAGGTGCAGGCCCTGGTCAAATACCGGCGCATCAAGCTCCTGACCCTGGACGGCACCAGGGCGGCCCTGCAGCACCTCAACCGGAACCTGCCCGGGGCCGCCATCCTGGGCCTGATCAACAATGAAATGGGCATCCTGCCGGAGAAGGAATTCGAGCGGCGCTTTAAAAAGATCCTGGAAAAGAAGTTGGGGACCAAAAAGAAGGAGATGCTGGACGCCAACATCTCCCTCCTCAAGTACGGGGCGGAGCAGGCCTCCGGCCATGTGGCGGAGAAGGCCCCGGGAGCCATGGCCCTGGTGGCCAGCAACCCCGTTTATTCCCCGCCCCCGCCGGAAGACTTCGGCAAGGGGCCCAGGACCGCCGGCCTGCCGGTGACCCTCACGGAAAAAGATGAATTGGGCACCATCCACGCCGTGCATTTAGTGGATAATTACCAGGCTCTCTTCCACCGGCGCATGGTCAAGCCCATCCTGGAAGGCAAAAAAGTCCCCTGGGACCGTTTCCTGCCCATTGTGCCCGCGGCCACCAGCCGCTACCGGGACATGAGCTACATCGGCACCCAGCTGCCGGTCTATGACCATGCCAAATGCATCGCCTGCGGCCTGTGCACCGCCTCCTGCCCGGATTCGGCCCTCTATTCCACCATCACCGACCAACCCATCCCGGAGGAAGCCCGGCCCTATTTCAAGGTCTTCAAGAGTATCCCCAAAGGGGTTCCCTGGGACCGTTTTGCCATGAATATCAACGCCGACCCCGCGTCCTGCAAGGGCTGCGGCGTCTGCGCCCAGGTCTGCCCCACCGACGCCTTGAAAATGGCGGCCAAGACCGATGTCCAGGAAACGGACTTTCTCCCCGAGGCCTTCCGGGCCTGGGACAACTCGGTGAACCTGGCCCCCTATGTGGACAAGCTCTCCTTGAACCACCAGGTGCTCTTTGTCTTTTCCAAGCTCTATCCCGGCAAGCACACCCTCTGCCCCGGCTGCAGCGAGGGGGTGATCAACCTCCTCACCTTCTTCGCCGCGGAGTCCCTGCGCAATCATCCCCAGGGCATCGCCACCTTCTACCAGGGCCTGAAGATCCTTTCGGAAAAGAACAAGCGGGCCATCGAACACATGCTGGACCACGGGTTCAACATTTACACCATCAACGCCACCGGCTGCAACCAGGTCTCGGAACTGGTGAACCCTTACAACACCCGCATCTACCCCACGGGCCACTACGGCTTCGGCACCGCCTCGGCCGCAGCCCTGGGCTCCAAGTTCAGCCTGGACCAGGCCTACCAGAACCGCTATAACAGCGTGCTCACCAAGATTGTCGTCTTCGCCGGGGACGGTGCCATCTACGACATCGGCAACGGCCCCTTCAACCACGCCATGGGGGAAAACTACGATATCACCTGGGTGATCTACAACAACGAAGGCTACATGAACACCGGCATGCAAAAATCCGGGGCCACCCGCTTCGGCTCCGACCGCTCCACCTCCCCTATCGGCAAGAAATATGCGGGCAAAACCACCCTGCACCGCCGGATCATCAGCCAGGCCATGGCCATCTCCCACGTCTACGCGGCCAAGCTGTCCATCGACAACCCCTTCTACGCCATCAAGATCCTCAAGGAGGCCATCGCCTACAACGGCCCCTCCCTGGTGGAGTTTTTCTCTGCCTGCCCCCAGGGGCACCAGACCCACGACTGGGCCGGGCCCATGATCTCCCGGATGATGGTGGAGTCCCGGAAATGGCAGGTGGCCGTGCGCCGGCCCTTCCAGCGCATCGATATCTCCGGCAACCCCGCGCCGGACTGCATCTATCCCAAGGAGGGGAAATCCTTCAAGCGGGGCATCAAACGGGACGCGGCCACCTTCTACGACGTGGTCTCCATGCTGGGGCAATACAACCAGCACATCAAGACCGTAAAGAGCGGGGACATCCCGGAGATCGTCCGCATCAATGAGACGGTGAGCCTCTTCCGCTGGCTCCGGAACCAATATATGGGCGGCTACCGGGACACCATGCCCACCGAAGAGGAAGTGGAACGCATCGTCGAGGAACGTTACCGGTTGTAAAGAAGGACCTCACGCCAAGGCGCCAAGAAAGACGCAGATATGAAAAAGCCGGGGGAGGCGGATAAGCCCGCCTCCCCCGACCTTTTTTGCATGACATTTTTTTCATGTCATTCTGAACGGAGCACAGCGGAGTGAAAAATCTATCATATGTGTCCGTCCTGATGTGGGCGCACATTCAGGTGCGTCCTTAATTCCGGGCCAAGGTTATTTGGCCTGCTCTTTATGGGCCTCCATGTAAGCCTTGAGAACCGCTTGCATCCGGGAGATGTGCCCCTTGCCCAGGGATTTGAAAAAAGAGATGACCTCTCTCTCCAAGCGCAGGTGCACGGACTGCTTGGCCTGGGGCAGGACCAGCTTGGCCCGGGTCCAGTCGGGCACTAGGCCGCGCTCGTCCTCGTCTGCGGCAATAAGCCGTTCCAGTTCGGCATCCGTGGTGGCATCAACCTTGCTCAAATCGGTATGGCTGGCCGCCCGCTTTGCCTTAAGCTCAGTGGCCGAATAGCTCTTGATATGCTTGTCTTTCTTCATGACGCGCTCTCCGAAAGGAAATAATCCTGATGTTCTCGCCACGGGTGGTGAAAACGACCGTCACCAACCGCCCTGAAAAAACCCCGATGGCAAGGAATCTTTCCTCCTTGCCCTTATGGGATGAAGGAACATGAATATGCGGCGCCTCAAAAACCTCGATGACATCAAAAAAATCGAGGCCATGCTTTTCGAGGTTAGCGAGGCGTTTGCGTTCATCCCATTCAAGGACCATATTATATTGGTACACATTTTGTGTCTACTGTCAAGTTATCCCTATCTTCAGACGGTTAAAGTTTATCGTTCGTAAATGCTATTTTTCTTGACAACTCAATTCAAATTAAGTGTGTACATACTTACATATGCACTTATTAAAACCCTCTTAAGAGGAAGGGAAAACAATGGCATATATTCCTCCTTCAATGGTTAAATCTCCCCAGCGTTCGGTGGAAGACCTTCAAGTACTTTATGACGGGAAAGAGTATAACGAAGAAGATGAGAACGCAGGGTGGTCAGCGGCCTTAATGACTTGGGAAGGCAATCCCAACTGTCTTGGTATCAGATGGAATGGTAGCGATGGACATATTGGGAACCCGCAATCGAGAGAGGTTCCTACATGGTTCATCATCCCCGATCCATTGAAAGATGGTATTCTCCAGAAAATAAAGGAGATTGCAAAATGAATATCTCGAGTGGGGGGGCCGGAATTACCGGCCCTTAGCCTCCTCCCTCTAACCCGCTCAAATCCCTAAGTAAGTCCGTCTTACTTCGTCGTTTTTGAGGAGGTCCCGGGCGGGGCCTTCCAGGTGGACCCGGCCTTCGGCCAGAATGTAGGCGTAGTCGGACACGGCCAGGGCCATGGAGACGTTCTGCTCCACCAGGAGCATGGTTTGAGCCAGGCGGGTGAGTTCCAGAAGCCCCCAGCCGGCCTTGGTCCTGAACTTGATCCAGACCAGCAGCAGGTAAGCGATCAGAGCAGTCCAGATTTGGATCAACACCGCATTCTTGGAGGTCCCGTAAAAGGCCTTGATTTTCAGGTTTTGCTTGATCCACTTGAAAAAAAGTTCTATCTGCCAGCGGCAGCGGTGGAGTTCGGCCACCTCCAGGGTAGACAGGTCCAGGCGGTTGGTTAAAAAGATATATTCCTTGCCGGTCTCCGGGTCCTGGTAGTGAACCCGGCGCAGTGTCTCAGGGTAGCAGTACTGACCCTTTGGGGAACTCAAACGGATGATCTGGTCGGCCAGAACCGGGCCGCCAGCCCAGGCTTCCTGGACTGTCTCATAGCATGAGTTGGTTTTCAGCCTGGTCACAAACCAGACGCCGCCCTGGTGCAATTGGTAAAGCCAGGCATAATCCAGATAGGCCCGGTCAAAGATCAACAGATCGCCCGGCTGAAAGCGCAGGTCTTGGACGGCCTGGCGGTCGTGGGTCTTGCCGTCGGTAATCAGGACGCACTGGGGCAGCAACCAGGTGAGGACGGTGTGCAGCTTGATGGCGCCCTTGCGGGTCCGGAACTTGGCCCAGGGGAAAACCGAGGCGCACAGGTCGGTGGTGGTAGCGTCGATAATCTTGACCTGCGGGGCCTTTTGCGGCTGTGGCGCTAACTCGACGGCTAGCCGCTCATAGAGCTTATAATAGGTCTTTTTCAAGATGACCGCAGGACGCAGCTTATTGGCGTCGGCCAGGGTGGAACGCTTCACCACCGAGAGGCCCAGATGGTAAAGCTTGCGGGCTTGTCGGTTGATACTGAATACTAGGTCCCGGAGACTTTTACGGGCGCTCCACTGACCGAAAAGCATGGTCACCAGGTGCGACCAATAATTGAATTTCCTGGTTTCCGGCCCCTGCCAGGCATGGGTGTCCACCGGATGGTCGAAAACATGTCTCGGTATGAGTTATAATAATTGACCCATGAGTGTGCTACAATGCGCCATAAGCCCCATAACTCCTTTCAATGTTTAGGATTTTCCCGAACCCATTATAACCCCTTTTATTCCCGAGAGGGAATGATGGGCCCCTTCCAGGGCGTTTTTTTGAGGACGAGGAGCGGATGATACATGTGCTCTTGGTAATAACCGTGAAAGAAACTGAGCTGCTGCTTCCCATGGGTGGGGTCATCGGTGGCGTCCATGTCCAGGACAATGACTTTCCGGGGGCCGGGATGGGTCTTGAGGCATAACTCAAACAGCCAATCGGAGAGGCGGCGTAGGTCCTTGGCGGTCACCCGGTTCTCAAACCGGGACAGAGTCGGTTGCGAGGCCAGGTCGCCGGCACTTTCCGGGGC
>JAGVAH010000044.1 GCA_020060385.1 Syntrophobacterales bacterium
AGGTCCCTGCCCCTCCCCCCACACCCCCCTCCCCAACCCGCATACTGTAAAAGAAAGGTGCGCCCTCTTAACTCTGAACCTTGAACCTTGAACTTTGAACTATCTACAACCCCGCGGCCACCTTTTCCAGCTCTGGAAATTCCCCTGGCTTCTCAGCCAGACGCCCCTTTAAGGAGGCCACGGCTGCGGGGATATAGCGGGCAAAATAGGCCTTTTTCTTCACTTTGGTGAGAAAGCCGTAGGCTCCTAGAATCTGCAGGTTACGGCTGAGGGCCAGATAGTAGTATTGCTGGCGGAAAGCCGCCTCGTCCACCGCCATCCGCTTCTTTAGCTCCTGCAGATAATAATCCAGGAACTCTTCCTGCCTCTGGGGGGCCAGCCCCACGTAGGGGTCGATAAGCAGGGCCGCGAGATCATAAGCCAGGGGGCCCAGCCGGGCTCCCTGGAAATCAACGAGCCGCAAGCGTCCATTTTTGACCATCAGGTTCCGGGACTGAAAATCCCTATGCAAAAAATAAAGGCCATGGGTGGCCACCGCCCCCTGGATGAGCCGGTCAAAATCCGCCTCCAGCTCAATGGCCGCCATCTTCAGGCCCAGGTATCCCTGGAGAAAGGCCAGGACAAAATAGAGACACTCCCGCTCCTTTAAGAACGGTCCGTCCACCACCGGGGTATCGAAGCACCAGGCGGTATCAAAACCCTCCAGGCCGCGAATCTGCATCTGCACCAGGATCTCCAGGGCCTGGCGGTACCAGAAGCGGATTTGCGTGTCCGCGGTTTGCGTCTTTAAGACCCCGTCCAGGCTCACATCCCCCAGGTCCTCCAGGAGCATCCAGCCCTCTTCCCGGCAATAGTGGTAAATCTCCGGCACCGGCGCCCCTTTCTCCCGCAGATGGCGGCCGATATGAAAATAGGAGTCATTCTCATTGACTTCCCGGCCGGGTGCATAGGGGTGCCACAGGAGAACCTTGGTGGGAGACCCCGGCAGCCGGAAAAATTGGCGGTCCGAGCCGTCTCCGGCCAGGGGCTGGGCCCCGGTCAAAGAGACCCCCTGCTCCCCCGCGGCCATATCGAGACGCCTGGTGATCAAAAACCCGGTCACGGTCCTTTAACTCCCTTCATAATCCACGGCCACCACGGACTGGCGGACGGACAGCATGTATTTGACCACCTGTTGGTGCTCATGATGAATCTGATAGGCGTTCAGATCATCCAGAGAATCGAACTTGGCCACCAGGGCCAGGTCATAGGACCGGTCGGTATGCAACACGTCCGCTCCCACTTCCAAATGGCGCAACTGGGGTATCTTCCCCTCCAGGGAGGCCAAGACCGCCCTGGCCTTCTCAACGCTCTCCGGACTGCGGTCCAGCAGCTTGAACAGCACGATGTGGGTGATCACCTTAATTCTCCTTGCTTAGAATCTAATTCAAACCTTAATCCGCCTACAAATATGTTATCAATCAGTGCAAGATTGCGGAAATTGCTTTTAAGTCCCCCTTTGAAAAAGGGGGATTTATGGGGATTTTCAGGCGCTTATAAATCCCCCCTACCCCCCTTTTACAAAGGGGGGTAACTCAGCCCTCATTAACCACATCCTGGTGTTGATCACTGACCACTGGCCACTGACCACTGACCACTATTTTCCCATCACAATCCGGTCCCGGGCGGACTGGCTAACCCGGGCGTATGGGGCCACCAGGCAGCCTTCCAGGCGCACTCCCGGGCCGACCCAGGCCCCCTCCCCAATCACGGTATTTTGTACAGATGCGCCCCGGCCCACCTGCGCCCCGGCCCCCAAACAGACGCAGCCGCAGCAGGCCGCTTCCGGCTCCAGAACCGCCCCCGGTCCCAATAGGGGGTCAGACAAGGGCGGCAGAAAGCGGGCCAGCCCGGGGCCGGCGCCGTTCAGCAGACGGCAGTGGGCCTGGAGATACCCCTCCAGGCTCCCCAGGTCCTGCCAGAAATGCCCGGACTCCACCAGGGTGTCAATTGTTTCCCCTGCGGCCAGGGCCTGCCGCCAGGCGGCCACCAGATCATAATAACCCTGGGGCGGCAGATAATCGAGCATCTTCGGGCCCACCACCTGCACGCCGGTGTAGGCCAGGGGCGGCCCCACCGCCCCGGGGGGACGGTCGCCGACGCCCTTCAGTCTCCCTTCCCCATCAACCCAAACGTTATTAAACCGCGGGCAATCATGGAGCACCAGGGTGGTCATAGCTTCCTGCCGGTGCCCCCGATAGATGGCCCCCAGGTCCAAATCGGTGAGGATATCGCCGTTCACCGCCAGAAAGGGACCGCGTCCCAGGATCTCCCCCAGTTGCCGCAGGCCGCCGCCGGTGCCCAGCAATTCCGGCTCCGGGCTCAAACTGAGATTGAAGCTCCAGGGCCTGCTGGCCAGAAACTGCTGCACCTGCTCCCCCAGGTGATGGGTGTTCACCGCCACCTGCAGGAACCCGGCCTCCTCCACCTGCTCCAGGACCACCCCCAACAGAGGCCGGTTCAGGATGGGCAGCAGGACCTTGGGCACCAACTCCGTGAGGGGCCGGAGGCGGGTGCCCAGCCCTGCGGCCAAAACGGCTGCTTTCACATTAACTCCCTATAGATGCAGGGGCAGCTTATAGTAATCAGTAATCAGTGATCAAGTGAAATCGGGTTCCACCAAGCTGACTACTGATTACTGATTACTGATCACTTTCTGCCCCATCCTATTTCTTGTATCCAAACTTCCTTAAGATCTCGTGGCGCCAGGCGCGGCCCTCGTCCCCCTCCACGCCCTTGGGGGAGAGGCCGTCCACCACCCCCAGGATGCCCCGGCCCTGCTCGGTTTGGGCCAGGATGACCTGCACCGGGTTGGCGGTGGCGCAGAAGATGCGGCAAACCTCAGGGCAGAGTTTGACCGCGTTCAGGACGTTGATGGGAAAGGCGTCTTTGAGCAGGATATTGAAGGTGTGGCCCGCGGCCAGACGCCGGGCGTTTTCCGTGGCCGCGACCATCAATTCCGGATCGTTCCCTTCCACCCGGATGAGGCACTCTCCGGAGGATTCGGAAAAGGCCAGGCCGAACTTGCTGCCCGGGGCCGTGCCCACCATAATTTCGTAGAGGTCCTCCACGGTCTTGATGAAGTGGCTCTGCCCCAAAATGAGGTTGGCCCCCTCGGGAATCACCAGTTTTTCCACCAGGAGTTCCATACCCTCCCCCCTTAATTCCCTGACCGGAAAACCTTTCCGATCCCTGATTTTTGTGGTATTATAGGCGTGTTAAGGGGATGCTGACAAGCCTTTTCCGAGTATACCGGGGAGTCCCGCCGCGCCTGCCTCTTGGGGTTTGCGACTTGAGAAAAATTTTTTACACATTAACCGTCTGTCTATTGCTGGGGGGATTATACCCCCGGGGGGCGGCAGCCGGGGAGATCAAGATCGGCCTTTACCTGCCCATGACCGGACCGGCCGCGGCCATGGGACAGATGGTCTGGGAAGGGGTGCAAGTGGCCCACCGGCTTAAGCCCCGGGTCCTGGGGCAGGAGGTCAAGCTGGCCCTGGTGGACACCCGGAGCGACAAGATCGAGGCGGCCAACGCGGTGAGCCGCCTCATTGAAAAGGAAAAAGTGGCGGCCATCATCGGCGAGGTCATCAGTTCCGACACCCTGGCCGGCTCCCCCATCGCCGAACGGGCCCACATCCCCAATATCGCGCCCACGGCCACCAATCCCCTGGTCACCCAGAATAAGAAATACGCCTTCCGGGCCTGTTTTGTGGATGATCTCCAGGGGCGGGTGGCCGCCCGCTTCGCCCGGGAGAATTTGAAGGCCCAGAAGGCCGCGCTCCTCATCGACCAGGCCCAGGACTACTGCGTGGGCCTGGCCAATTACTTCCAACAGGAGTTTAAGCGCCGGGGGGGGCAAATCGCAGCCGTGAGCTACATCCAGACCGGAGACCAGGATTTCTCCGCCCAGATCGGGGCCTTGAAGTGGAAAAACCCGGACCTGATCTATGCCCCCAATTATTATGGGGAGAGCGCACTCCTGGCCAAGCAGCTCCGGGATTTGGGGATGAAGGCCCCCATCCTCACCGGGGACGGGGCCCAGGTGCCGGAACTTTTAAGCATCGGGGGCAAAGCGGTGGAGGGCATGTATTTCACCGCCCATTTCCACCGCCAGGCTGCGGCCACCCCCCTGGCCAAGAAATTCTTGCAGGCTTACGAAGCCGAATATAAAAAAGAGCTGGACGCGTTCACCGCCCTGGCCGGTGATTCCTATTTCCTGCTGCTTAACGCCATGGAGAAGGCGGGGGGGACCGACGGCCCCAAAGTGGCCCAGGCCCTGGCCGGGACCAAAGATTTCCCCGGGGTCACCGGCAAGATCACCATGGGCCCGGACCACAACCCCATCAAGGCGGTGGTGGTGCTCAAGGTGGAAAAGGGGAAGTTTGCGTATCAGACCACGATAAATCCTTAGATTGAGAAAACCATGAAAATCAAGGTTATTGTCCACGAAGCGGAGGAAGGGGGCTATTGGGCCGAAGTGCCGGCCATTCCCGGATGCGCCACCCAGGGAGAGTCTTTCGAAGAGCTTCTTAACAATCTCTACGAAGCTGTAGAGGGCTGCTTGTCAGTGGATGTTGAAGAACCAAAGCCGGATGGCCGGATTCTGGAAATAGCCATATGAGGTCCATCTCCGGTAAGGAGCTGGCAAAAATTCTTGAAAGCCACGGCTGGAAATTATTGCGAACTAGCGGCAGCCACCATATTTATGGAAAGCAAGGGAGTATCGTCCGCTTATCGGTACCTATCCATGGCAACTCTCCTTTGAAAATTGGATTACAGCGTCATCTCTTAAAAATGGCTGGTATTGCAGAAGGTGAATTTTGAATAGTAATGGATAATGGGAATAGACCCATGAAACAGCCAAAAATAGATATTCCCCATGATAAAATTGCCGCCTTTTGCCGCAAATGGAAGATCAAGGAATTTGCCCTATTCGGTTCGGTCTTAAGAGAAGATTTTCAGCCTGATAGTGATATAGACGTGCTTATTAGCTTTGAGCCTGTTATTCCCTGGAGTCTCTTCGATTGGGTGGATATGAAAGATGAATTAAAAGCTATTTTCGGCCGAAAAGTCGACTTGGTGGAGAAAGGGACGATCCGCAATCCTTTCCGGCGCTATGAAATTTTGACGACCAAAGAGGTCGTGTATGCCGCTTAGCCGCCGGGTCCCGGCAAACCTCTGGGACATGCTGGAAGCCGCCGAAAAAGTCCAGGAATTCTTGACCGATGAATTTTGTAAATAAATTAAAAGACGCATTTAATAATTATATTAAGAGATGCAAATTAATATTTAATGAAAAACACTCGGAACTCCCAAAAGTAATTCCGCTGAAAAAAGGAGTTGAAATAGATTCAAAATCCATTTTAAATCAAACCATTAGAGAATGTGAAAGAAGTAATGAGTTTGATGCTATTATTAATTTAGTAAAAAATCATAAGCTTTTTAAGAGAAAATACGATAAAGTTATTAAGATATCTATAGATAGCTTTTTTAAGAATACAGGAACATATTATTATTTATGGATTGGAGAAAAAATAAATATAAATCCATTGGTTGATGTCTTTATTGAATCATCAGAAAAAACTAGTTTTAATCGCACTAACCTTTTTGTTTTCGACGGATTTGTTCTTTTTGATAACGATATAGATCGTAAATTGCTTACAGATATATCATTGCCTTTTGGTACGTTGCAAGTTCTCCAGAAAAATGAAATTGGTGAATTATTTAAGATTCCTTATTTCGAATACCATTACCATTTAAATAAAGAAAAAATAGACAACTTGATAAATTGTTACTGTTTAAAAATCACTGAAGAAGAAAATTACAGAAAGCCAGCAGGTATCATCGCGGATAATAATTTATTTCCGATTGATTTCTTCGAATTGAAGAAAAGGGACGATGACATTCATTATATCGGTCCCCTGTTTTTATACCTTGGCGAAGACGCAAATCTAGCGGAAGAAATTCGCATAAGAGACTGCATCTTCGATAGCCAACCGATTTCTATTTGCATAAGAAATGATTATCTACCTCCGAAACTTTCGGTTCACGATGGCGAGGTTGATTTTTCTCCAAGAAGATATGTCAATTATATTGGCAAAGAAGGAATTATTCTTATCCATATTTATAAAATATGGAACGAAGTAAATCAATTGGATAAAAAGGGTTATTTACAATTTTCAACAGAATCTTATGTACGTTCAATAATGAACTTGCATAAACATGACGATAGTGTAATGGAAAATTTTGTCAGTTTTATAACTGTAATAGATTCTATTCTAACAAGAGATGGAAGAGGAGATTTAACCTATAAGATAGCGTCTCGAGGGTCTGGAATATTATCTCCTGACCCAAGAGAGAGAGTCGTTTTGATGTCCAAATTGAAGGAGATGTATAAAATAAGGTCTACTATAGTTCATGAGGGCCATTCTAAAAAGAAGTATTTAGATGGGTTACTTGCCATACTACCAGACTTAACAAGGCATATTTTTATAAAATTTATCGCAATTGCATACCTATTAAAAAATAATATGTTTGATAGTGACATAATGAAATTTATCACTGAGCCAAAGAATTATAATAAATCTATTTCCGAAATCTTAGATTTCTCAGTAATGGAACCAGAAATGGTAAATATTATTGAAAAGAGGTTATCTGATATGCATATCGAATTAAGTAAGCTTGACATTCGATCATTGGTGCAATAAGCATTAATGGTGATCTAGTTATAAACAAAAATGAACAAACAACAGAGCCTATTCAACATGGAAGCAAGAGCCGTCAACATCAACATTGAAGATGAAATCCGTAAATCGTACCTGGAATACGCCCTGAGCGTGATTATCGGCCGGGCCTTGCCGGACGTGCGGGACGGGCTGAAACCCGTGCACCGCCGCATCCTTTTCGCCATGAGCGAGGCGGGCAACGACTGGAACCGGCCCTACCGCAAAAGCGCCCGTATCGTCGGCGACGTCATCGGTAAGTACCACCCCCACGGCGACACCGCGGTCTACGACGCCATCGTGCGCATGGCCCAGGACTTCTCCCTGCGCTATCCCCTGGTGGACGGCCAGGGCAACTTCGGCTCCGTGGACGGGGACGCGCCCGCGGCCATGCGTTACACCGAGGTGCGCCTCACCCGCCTGGCCCACGAGCTGCTCCAGGATCTGGACAAGGACACCGTGGATTTCGTGGGCAACTACGACGGGTCTCTCAAAGAGCCCCTGGTGCTGCCCACCCGCCTCCCCAACCTCCTGGTCAACGGCGCCTCGGGCATCGCCGTGGGCATGGCCACCAACATCCCCCCCCACAGTCTGGCAGAGGTGTGCGACGCCTTGCTGGCGGTCCTGGAGAATCCGGAGATCACTATAGAAGAATTGTTGCAGGTATTGCCGGGGCCGGACTTCCCCACGGGGGGCTTCATCTACGGGGCCGAAGGCATCGCCGAGGCCTACCGCACCGGCCGGGGCCTGATCCGCCTCCGGGCCAAGGTGGCCGTGGAAAAGAAGGGGGGCCGGGAGGCCCTGGTCATCCGGGAGCTGCCCTACCAGGTGAACAAGGCCCGGCTCATTGAGCGCATTGCCGAGCTGGTGAAGGAAAAGAAGGTGGAGGGCATCGCCGACATCCGGGACGAGTCGGACCGGGAAGGCATGCGGGTCAACATTCTGCTGAAAAAAGACGAGGCCTCCCAGGCCATCCTCAACCAGCTCTACCTGCACACCCAGATGCAGGTCACCTTCGGCATCAACCTGGTGGCCATCGTCCACAACCGCCCCGAGCTTCTCAACCTCAATGACCTGCTGCGCCATTTCCTGGAGCACCGCCGGGAAGTCATCGTGCGGCGCACCCGCTTTGAGCTGAAAAACGCGGAGGCCCGGGCCCATATCCTGGCCGGGTTTCTCATCGCTCTGGACCACCTGGACGCGGTCATCAGCCTGATCAGGGCCGCGGCCACGCCCGCCGCAGCCAAAGAGCAATTGATGGCCGGGATGTTCATCCTGGAGCCCCTGCCTTCTTTGAGCCTGGAGGAAAGCCGGGCCCAATATGCCCTGTCCGACATCCAGGCCCAGGAAATCTTGAATATGCGTTTGCAGCGCCTCACCGGCCTGGAGCGCCAGAAGATCGTCCAGGAGGCGAAGGAGGTGGAGGCCGCGATCGCCCGCTTCCGGCAGATCCTGGGGGAAGAGGCCCAGGTCAAGGCCCTTATCGCCCAGGAACTGCAGGAGTTAAAGGAGCGCTACGGCGACGGCCGCCGCACCGAGATCATCCCCCAGGCCCAGGAATTCACCGCCGAGGACCTCATCGCCGAAGAGGAGATGGTGGTCACCGTCAGCCACCGGGGCTACATCAAGCGCACCCCTTTGAACATTTACCGCAGCCAGCGCCGGGGGGGCAAAGGGCGCATGGGCATGGTCACCCGGGAAAACGACTTTGTCTCCCAGGTCTACGTGGCCTCCACCCACAGCGTTTTCCTGGTCTTTACCAACCGCGGCCGGGTCTTTTGGCTGAAGGTCCACGAGATCCCCGTGGGCATGCCCTCCGCCCAGGGGAAGGCCATCGTCAATCTCCTGCAGTTGGGGATGGATGAAAAAGTGGCCACCGTCCTGCCCATCCGGGAATTCGTGGAGGGGCCCTCCCTGGTCATGGCCACCCGCCGGGGAGTGGTGAAAAAGACGGATATCATGAATTTCCAGCGGCCCCGCAGCGGCGGCCTCATTGCCCTGAGTCTGGACGGGGGGGATGAACTGGTGGGTGCGGCCCTGGCCGAGGCCCACCAGGAGATCCTCATCGAGACCCGCCTGGGGAAGGTCATCCGCTTTCCCTCCGCCGAGGTCCGGGACATGGGCCGGGCCGCCCGGGGGGTGCGGGGCATCGGCGTGGCCCCGGACGACGCGGTGGTGGGCATGGAGGTGCTGCACCCCGGGGGCACCATTCTCACCGTCACCGAGCGGGGTTTTGGCAAGCGCACCAGCCCGGAGAAATATCCGGGCCAGCACCGGGGCGGCCAGGGGCGCCTGGGAATTCGCATCACTTCCCGGAACGGCCCGGTGATGGGCATCCTCCAGGTCCAGGAAGAAGACGAAATCATGCTGGTCACCAACGGCGGCAAGATCCTGCGCCTGGCGGTGAAGGGCATCTCGAAGATCGGCCGGGTCACCCAGGGGGTCAAGCTGATGGACGCGGAACCCGAAGAACGGGTGGTAAGCCTGGCCAAGGTGGCGGAACAGGGAGATAACGGCGATAACGAAGAGGCTGACCTTGGAATCACCTGACCTGCAAGCCGTGGCGGTCATCGGCGCCGGCGCCTGGGGCACCACCCTGGCTCAGGTCCTGGCGGACAAGGGAGTGGCGGTGCGCCTCTGGGTCCGGGAGCCGGAGGTCTTTGCCGTCCTGGTTAAGGACCGGATTAATCAAACCTTTCTGCCGGGGGTGCGGTTGTCTCCCCGGATCATGTTTACCCAGGAATTTGCAGTGGCCCTCCAGGGGGTGCGGGTGGCCCTGATGGCCGTTCCATCCCACTGCTTCCGGGATGTGCTCCGGGAGCTGCGCCCCCACCTCCCTGAGGGTGCGGTGCTGGCCAGCGCCACCAAGGGCATGGAAATCGAGTCCCTCCTGACCATGGAAGGGGTGGTGCGGGAGGAACTGGGCGCGGCTGTGGCCTACGCGGTCCTCTCCGGCCCCAGTTTCGCCCGGGAGGTAATCCACAAGACCCCCACCGCGGTGACCATCGCCAGCCGCCGCCGGGAAGTGGCGCACCATCTGCAGCGTCTTTTTTCCACCCCTTATTTTCGGGTCTACACCACCCACGAGGTCACGGGCGTCGAGTTGGGAGGGGCCCTAAAGAATATCTTCGCCATTGGCACCGGCATCCTGGAAGGCATGGGCCTGGGGGCCAACTCCCGGGCCGCGGTGATCACCCGGGGCCTGGCGGAAATGACCCGGCTGGGAGCCCGCCTGGGGGCCAATCCCATGACCCTCATGGGCCTGGCGGGCCTGGGGGATTTGGTCCTCACCTGCACCAGCTCCCAGAGCCGCAATTTCCAGGTGGGGGAAAAACTGGGGAAAGGCCTGCCCCTGCCGGAGATTTTGGGGGCCATGACCGAAGTGGCCGAAGGGGTGAAAACCACCCGGGCCGTCCATCTCCTGGCCCAGCGCCTGGGGGTGGAGATGCCCCTGGTGGACGCGGTGTACAAAATCCTTTATGATGGTTTGACTCCCCGGGAGGCCATTAAAAAATTGATGACCCGGGAACTAAAAGATGAACTGGAGGCCATGACCGAAACCTGGTAAAAAGCCGGCTGCCGGTGAAGAGCCGCCCATATCCTTGACAAATTTTTCAGGCCGCGGGCAATATTTTGCCGATTAATGGGAAGCGAGGGGTATAATGGCTGAAATTATTGTTCCAAATTCACGATCCGGAGAGAAATCATGCCTTACGAACCTGTAGATACCCGGATCCCCACCCTGGGGGTGCCCAAAGTGGATTCCCCCATTCCCATCGAATCTATGCACACCCGGCATGGACAGGAGGTAAAAACCACTTTTGTGGAGGACCGGGAAGGGGTCCTGGTCTACGACACCTGGGACTATTTGGCGCAGTTGCAAAGTTTGGACGAGGCCCTTTGCTTCGAGATGGCCGGGCCCCGCGCCAAGATCTACTTCGACCCCTCCAAAGTCCACTGCGCCATCGTCACCTGCGGGGGCCTATGCCCCGGCACCAATGATGTCATCCGGGCCATCGTCTTGGAACTGCATTACCTTTACGGGGTGCGCCACATCTTTGGAGTGCGGTACGGCTTCCAGGGCTTCATTCCCCGGTACCACCATGACCTGATGAAGCTGACCCCCGAGATTGTGGCCAATATCCACACCTTCGGGGGGACGATCCTCTCTTCGTCCCGGGGGCCCCAGGACGTGGGGGAGATTGTGGACGCCCTGGAACGGCTCAACATCCATGTCCTCTTTCTCATCGGCGGCGATGGCACCCTGAGGGCGGCAGACCGCATCTGCGATGAGATCCACCAACGCCAATTGCAAATCAGCGTGGTTGCCATCCCGAAGACCATTGACAACGACATTCCCTTTGTTTACCGCTCCTTCGGGTTCGACACCGCGGTGGAAGTGGCCACCGACGCCATCCGGGCCGCACATACCGAGGCCTTGGGGGCGCCTAACGGCGTCGGCCTGGTGAAGCTCATGGGCCGTTATTCGGGATTTATCGCCGCCAATGCCACCCTGGCTCTGCGGGAGGTCAACTTTGTGCTGATTCCCGAGTCGGATTTTGACATTGACGGCAAGCACGGCCTGTTGGCCAGATTGGAGAGCCGCCTCCAGGAGCGGGACCATGCGGTCATCGTGGTGGCGGAAGGCGCAGGACAGAAATATTTCAAGGAAGAGGACCTGCCCCGGGACCCCTCGGGCAATATCAAACCGGGAGACATTGGCCTCTATCTCCAGGAAAGAATCAAAGAGTATTTCCAGAGCAAAAGCAAAGAAATTAATCTCAAGTACATCGACCCCAGCTACCTGATCCGCAGCATGCCGGCCAACTACAATGACCGCATCTATTGCGGTTTTCTGGGGCAAAACGCGGTGCATGCGGGGATGACGGGCAGAACCGCGATGCTGGTGACCAGGTGGCACCGCCATTACGTCCATGTTCCCATCAAGGCGACCATGGGGCAACGTAAAGAGTTGCATTTGGACTCCCCCTTGTGGCGCAGCGTCCTGGAATCCACCGGCCAACCGCCTCTGATTAACCATTGAAGACGGGGCTCAAGAGACAATTAAAGGAAATTCGAAAGTCACGCCGGTAATCTTGACGAGCAGATGACAGAAGCGAAATCTCTTCCCCATACGCCACCTGTTTTTCAATGCCAGCAGTGCGGCGACTGTTGCGCCGGCCGGGGGGGCATCTTTGTCCGGCCCGAGGAAGTGACGGCCATGGCCGCGTTCCTGGAGATGGACGAACCGGAATTTCGCCGCCGCTACGTGGAGCCTTCCTCTCTGGGGAACCGCCTGGGCATCGCCGACGGCGTCTGCGTCTTTATGAAAGATAATCGCTGCCGGGTGCATCCGGTGAAGCCTTTCATCTGCCGCCAGTGGCCTTTTCTGCCGGCCCTGCTGGTGGACGCGGAGGAGTTCGAAGCCGCCAAGGGCGCCTGCCCGGGGATTAACCCGGAGTGCAGTCACGAGGACTTTGTGGAGAGGTCGTTGCATTTGCAGGAATCTGTGGAGGATGATTAGGGGGCTCCAGGTCCTCGCAAATCTCAAGAGCATAACAGGGAAACATGGGAAAAAAACTTGTCCACATCCTTACGGCCCTTCTCCTGGCGGCCTTGCTTCTGCCGCCATCTGCCTCCGCCACCGACAAAAACCAGGAACACCAGGCCCAGGAGCTCTTCTCCCAGGGGGTGGAAGCCCTCAACCAAGGCCACCCCGAGATGGCCCTGGAGAAATTCAACGCCACTTTAAAATTGGACCCGGAACTGCCCGCGGCCCACATCAACCGGGGCATCGCCTTGAGAAGGCTGGACCAGTACGTGGAAGCGGTGGAGGATTTCGATAAGGCCCTGAAGTTGGCCCCCCAATCCCCGGAAGCTTACTATAACCGGGCCCTGGCCTACAGCCTCTCAGGCCTCTATGACAAAGCCGTGGCGGATTATACCCAGGCCTTGAAATACGCGCCCCGGGATTGGCAGATTTTTTATAACCGGGGCAACGCCTTCCTGGACCAGGGCAAATCCGGGGAGGCCCTCCAGGACTACGACCAGGCAATAAAACTTAACCCCCAGGCCCCGGAGGTTTACCTCAACCGGGGACTGGCCTGCCTGGATCTGAAAAAACCCGACCAGGCCCTGGCAGACTCCGAAAAAGTGCTGCAACTCAATCCCAACTTTGCCCGGGCCAACTTCGTCAGGGCCCAGGCCCTGGAGCAGTTGGACCGGAAACCGGAGGCCATGGCCGCCTACCGCCGCTTCCTGGAAACCGGCAACCCCGAAAAGGACCGGGGCCTCTTACAAAAAGCCCTGGACCAACTCAAAAAACTGGAAGGAAAAAGCAGTGATCAGTGATCAGTGGTCAGTGGTCAGTATAAGATTAAAAATTACTGGCCACTGACCACTGACCACTGACCACTGATCACTATGTCTTTTTATCTCACCACTCCCATCTATTACGTTAACGCCGAGCCCCACCTGGGCCATGCCTATACCACCGTGGTGGGGGACGCCCTGTCCCGTTTCCACCGGCTCCTGGGGGAAGAGACCCGTTTCCAGACCGGCACGGACGAGCACGGGGAAAAGGTGATGGAGGCCGCGGTGAAAGCCGGCCTCCCCGTCAAGGAATTCGCGGACCGCATCAGCGCCATGTTCCGCCAGACCTGGGACGAGCTGGATATCAGCTATGATCACTATGTCCGCACCACCGCGCCCGAGCATGTGCAGGTCGTACAAAATTTCCTGCAAAAGGTCCACGACTCCGGGGACATCTACTTCGGCGATTACGGCGGGCTTTACTGCTTCGGTTGCGAGGCCTTCTACCTGGAGCGTGATCTGGTGGACGGCAAATGCCCGGACCACCAGGTGGAGCCCACCTATATCAAGGAAGAAAATTATTTCTTCCGCATGAGCCGCTACCAGGATTGGCTCATCGGCCACATCCAAGAGAATCCCCAATGGATCAGGCCGGAGCGCTACCGCAACGAGGCCCTGGCCTTCTTAAAAGAGCCCCTGGAGGATCTTTGTATCTCCCGGCCCCGGAGCCGGGTGGAATGGGGCATTCCCCTGCCCTTTGACGAGCGTTATGTCACCTACGTCTGGTTCGACGCGCTCCTCAACTATCTCACCGGCCTGGGCTACCCCCAGGGGGAGAATTTCGGCCGCTTCTGGCCGGGGCAACACCTCATCGCCAAAGATATCCTCAAACCCCACGGCATCTATTGGCCCACCATGCTCAAGGCTGGAGGCGTGGAACCCTTCCAGCACCTTAACGTGCACGGCTACTGGCAGATGCCCCAGGGGAAGATGTCCAAGAGCCTGGGGAACGTGGTGGAGCCCCGCTACCTGGCGGCCACCTACGGCATCGACCAGATCCGCTATTTCTTTCTCCGGGAGATGGTCTTCGGGCTGGACGCCCATTTCAGCGAGGAGGCGCTGCGGATTAGGATCAACGCGGATTTGGCCAACGACCTGGGCAACCTCATGGCCCGCAGCCTGGGCATGGCCTTTAAATATCGGAAAGGCGTGGTGCCGCCTCCCGGAGTGCCGGAGGCCCTGGATAAAGAAGTGTCCCTCCTGGCCCAGGAAGTGGCCGGAGATTTTCTGGAACTCTTTCCCAACCTGGAGTTTCCCAAGGCCCTGTCCCGGGTCTGGGAATACATCAATCATCTCAACCGCTACATCGTCGCCTGCGCGCCCTGGGAACTGGCCAAGGACCCCCAGGGGGCAGGCCGTTTGGATACGGTGCTCTATCACCTCCTGGAGGGCCTGCGTTGGCTGGCCGCGCTCCTGCGGCCGGTGATGCCGGGGAGCGCCCTGAAAATGAGCGAACAACTGGGGTTGGGTCTGAGCCTCTGGGACCTGCCCCTGCGCCAAGTCTTGAAATGGGGCCGTCTGCTGCCCGGCAGCACCCTGAAAAAGGGCCCGGCCCTGTTTCCCCGGCTGGAGGCGGAGGAAAAATGAAGATTTGGGGCAGGGGGCCAGGGGCCGCGACCGTTCCCTGCCCCAAATTCCATGCCAATCCCATAATTTATAAGTGATGGTGGCGAATGGCTGCCAGGATGCGGGGGTATTGGGTAGTGATCCTGGGAGCGGCCCTGCTCCTGACGGGCTGCGCTGCGCCGCCGCCCCGGCGGCCGGCGGTGGCACCGCCCCGGCCGGCCCCGCCGGCGATCCGCACTCCCCAGGAGTATGCCCTGGATCAGGCCATCAGCAAATTCCACGGCGCGCCCTATCGCTCCGGGGGGACCACCCCCTCCGGGGTGGATTGCTCCGGGTTGGTCCAGACCTCGTTTCACCAGGCGGGGGTTAACCTCCCCCGCACCGTGGCCCAGCAGTATGGCGAGGGGCAGCCGGTGAGCCGAAGCGATTTGCGTTTCGGGGACGTGGTCTTTTTTAACCGCTACTGCCAGACCCGGAGCACTAGATACCTGGCGAGCATGTTTAATCCGTCTTTTACCCAGGAGGTCTGCCACAACGGCATCTATCTGGGCAACGGCCGGTTCATCCATGCCTCCCCCCGGGGGGTGTACATCGGCCGCCTGGATGCCCAGGTCTGGCGCGCCTCCTTCGTGGGGGCCCGGCGCTATTTACCCAACGGCCCGCCGGAGCGCTGATAATATTTTTCGGAGAAATATTTCCAGTAAGGAGATCAACATGGCAAAGTCACGGCAAACAGGCTGGAGCCTCGGCCTGATGATTATCATCCTGGCCGCCTGGAGCATTCCCGGCTTCACCCTGGAGATTCCCCTGAATGGGAAAAACTGGGCCCTTTGGGGCAGCAGCCGGGAGACCAGCCGTCTGGGCCGGGAAGAGACCGTAGCCCGGGAAAACTACTGCCCCACCGGCGGCTGCGTCATCCGCCTGGACCGGGTCAGCGTCACCCCCCCCCGGGCCCGGGCCGGAGACACCCTGCTCCTTTCCACTTCCTATACCCTCCTCACCCCGGAGCAGATCGCCATCCCCATCACCATCACCCGGGAAATCCGCTTTCAGGGGAAATCCCTGGGTAAGACCAAGTCAAGGGATTCCCGGCAACTCAACGGGTCCTTTGATCAGGAGGTCAACTTCCAACTGCCCGCCAACGCCGTGCCGGGGACCTATACCCTGGTCACCACGGTCAGCACCGGCTACGGCCAGTCCCAGAAGGCCGTGGATTTCCAGGTGGAATAAAAGGATTCACCACCAAGACACGAAGAGACGAAGAGACACCAAGGAAAAAAATAAAGGCTGTGGCGCTGCCGCGCCACAGCCTTAAGTATTTCTCTGTGATTCTTTGTGTCTTTGTGCCTTGGTGGTAAATTAATTCACCCGCACAGCCGCACCGCGGGGCCCAAGGGGCGCAGGCGGCCGGGGCCTTCCGATTGGCCCACCACCAAGCGGATGCGGCCGCAGCCCCGGGTGTAAAGGAAGTGCCAGGCGTCCTCCACGGTGAAGAAGCCCTGAGCCGGAGCCACCACTTCCACCTGGTCCGCAGTATAGCCCAGGTCCCGAATCGCGGCAGGCGCGTCGAACTCCTCAGGCGGGCCGGGGGTGCTCACCAGGTAAACGATCAGACCGTCTTTCATGATACCCTCCTCAAGTTTATTGATGATCCCCCCTGGCGCCCGCCGCGTTCTGGGCAAAAAAAACCCCGGGTCTGAAAAGACCCAGGGACGGCACCCAGCTTTCTTGATCCCAGGGGGGCCGGGGTCTACGACCCCGGAGGAGCCCTCAAGTCCCTGCCACGGGGACCCGGGCCTTAACAGATGGGCAGGTCTTCTGACTTCCGGATCATCCTCATCCCTGCGCCTTCCCGTTTCCTTCAAAGAAACAGTGGCTTATCGCAGGTTTCGTCCCCGGTTACAGCGGCGGGACCGTGCCGGCTTTCAACCGGCTTCCCTATTAAACCCCACTGGGGGTACCCATCTTTTCTAGGTATACAGCATAAGGGGAACCCCCGCCCCTGTCAAGGGAAAATCCGCCCCTTTGGGGCCTGATATCCGGCCCGGGACCATGGGGCCCCCAAAAAAGCAAGCGGGGCTTTAAGCCCCGCCGCGGGTTGATCTTTTCAATCATCATGTTATGAGGTTAGCCGGTTTCTGCCCGAAGGGCATTCTTCCATTCAGCGCACCCTCTTATAGGGATCTGCCGGGGCTTCCGGCGCTTCCGGACGATCCACCGCGGCCCGGTAGGCTTTCTTGCCTATGCCCTCCAGGCGGTTACGCTGAAAGACCAGGGGAGTATAGCCGTTGCGCACGGTTTCGCCCCCTTCGTAATCCATGGAATGGGTCAGATAGAAATAAAACACGTAGCGCCCGCCCGCGTAATCTCCCTCTTCCTTGATTTGCGGCGGGCCCATGATGCCTTCAACCTCGGACATAGTCATCCCCGGCCGCACATCCTGGAGATGGATATAGGTGGTCCACATCGCCTTTTCGAATCGCGGGTAGAGCACAGTGTCGCAGCCGCTGAGCAGCATTCCCAGCGCCAGGATGATTTGCAGCCAAGCCATGAATCCCCCCCTGAATTAAGTCTCAATATAGTCCCCGCTACAGTTACAGTCAACAAAAAGGAGCAGGGCCCAGAATGTGGGCAGGATTTTCCCCTTGGCCCCCTTTGCTGCAGGCAAAAAGCATGGGGAGGGGTTAATGGGGAGGGGTTAGACGACCAGGAGCGCCGGGTTAGTTCAGGTTATTGGGACCGGAGGTGGGTGGGCGGGGCTCGCAGTGGCCCGGTGGACACGGGACCGTCTGGCGCCGGGGACCTCCAGGTTGCAGGTGTGGGGATTTGGACGGTAGTGAAAATATTGACATTTTCCTGGCAGGATGCTCCCGCTTCCTTGGCAGCGCGGGAAGGCAAGGGGAAAACGCTCCCCTTTCCTGGGCCGGAAGCGAAAGTCAGGACAATATTTTCCTGGCAATTTCTGCCCAAAGCGGCAAACATTTCCTCTTGCCAGAGATAACTCTGCCAGAAAATTGACACTTCTGATTACATCGGGTTTTCCAGGTGCTCCTCATAAGGCATCGGCTCAATGGTGGTCCGCTCCCGGTAAAAATGCTTCAAACGCTTGCGGATGTTGGTTCCTTCGTGGCCCATCTGGGCCAGGATGTGTTCCGTCAGGGGCGTTAGATCCTCATGGGCCATGATCAAGGTGCGCTTATTCCGCTTCATCCCCGTCCCTCCAAGTTAATTTTCTTCTAATTAGCTTCAATTTTGATGCCAAGTCCCGAAACATCTTTAGAAGAAGGTAGAAGAATTTTGTTGCCTACCTGAATTAATTGGAAGTCTCCTGGAGGGAAAAAGGAGGATTTCTCAGGGCGGACCAGCGTATCCGTCCTGGGGTAGGAGCGCATCTGGGTGCGCCCCGGTAAAGGGATCTAGGCCAGTTCCAGAAAGTGGCCCATGAAGAGACGGAAGAGGCGGCCGATGGTTTCCTCTTTGGCAGCCGCGGCGGCCAGCATCTCCCGGGGGTCCGCGCCGCTGCCGTCCAGGGCCCAGGGGCCGTCATGCTCCAGCCATTTCTTGACGTCCTGCGCCCCCGCGTGATTATCATACTGCAAGCCCAGCACCCGGGGGTTGCCCGTCAGCCCCAGGGCCTCCACCGGGACGGTCCGGGAGCGGGCCAGAAGCTCCACCCCCCGGGGCAGGGGCGGCAGCACCCCCTGGCCGTGCCATTTGAATAGATCCAGTTGGGCCGGTAAACCTTTAAAGGCCGGATGGGCCCGGCCCGCGGCCGCCAGCTCCCCGGTGGTGAAGCCCACGGACTTGTTGGGCAGCGGCCCCACCGCACATCCCATGACGTGGCCCAGAAGCTGATGGCCCAGACAAAACCCCAGGTAAGCCTTGCCCCGGGCAATTATCTCCCAAATCGCCTTTTTCAGAGGCCGCAGATAAGGGAATTGCTCCTCTTCATCCACGTTGGGGGAGCCCCCCAGGACAATCATGCCGCTCAAAGGATCCAGGGGCGGCAGGGGTTCATGCCAGGCTTCCAGGATCTGGTAACCCACCCTGGCCTCCCCCAGGGCCGCCAGCAGGTGGGCCCCCGGCCCCTCCCAATCCATGTGCTGGACGATCAAAAAGTTTTTTTCCGGCACTGCCCCTCCCCTTTCCAGCAAACGACTGGACAGCCATTTTCATGATAAATCTGCACCCAGCCCTGCTTCCGGTCTGCCTGCCGGTATGCTAAATTGTCCCATATCCAAGGAAGATTTGCCCATGCCCATAATTATTGCGGAAACAGGCGGCCTCCCCTCCTACCGCTCCCCTCTCCTGGCGGCTTTGCCGGAGTTGGTCCACGGCTTTTTTGGCCGCCAGGGGGGAGTGAGTCCGGACCCCTTTCACAGTCTCAACCTGAGCTTTGGGGTGGGAGACCAGCGCCACCTGGTGGTCCACAACCGGGACCTGGTGCGGCAAGTCCTGGGTCTGAGCGCGCTGGTGAGCGCCACCCAGGTGCACGGCTGCCGGCAATCCCTGGTTACCGGACCCAATGCCGCTGCGGATGAGGAGATTCCGGAGGCGGATATCCTCATCACCTCCCAGCCGGGCTTGGGTCTCCTCATCAAGCAGGCGGACTGCCAGGCAGTGATGCTCTATGACCCGGTGCGCCGGGTGGCGGCCAACGTCCACTGCGGCTGGCGGGGCCAGGTCCGGAACGTTCTCCGGGAAACAGTGGTCCGCCTCCAGGAAACCTGCGGCTCCCGCCCCGCAGACCTGGTGGCGGCCATCAGCCCCAGCCTGGGACCTTGCTGCGCGGAATTCCGCAACTTTCGCCAGGAATTTCCCCCGGAGCTATGGTCCTACCAGGTGCGGCCCACCTACTTCGATCTCTGGTCCCTGAGCCGGGATCAATTGACGGCCGCGGGGCTCAACCCCCGGCAAATCGATATCGCCGGCCTCTGCACCCGCTGCCGGGGAGACCTGTTCTTCTCCTACCGCCGGGAACACCGCACCGGCCGCCAGGGCGCGGTCATCGGCCTGCGACTGTAGAAGTGAGATGTGAGCTGTGAGCAGGAAGCAGAAACCAATGCATTACCACCGGCCTGTTTTGTTCACTGCTCGGCGCTTAATGCTCACTGCTTACTTGCTCATTGGGGCCCCTGGGGGGTCGATCCTTTGAAGAATTTTTCCTTCACGTCGTTGACCAGCTTTTTGCCGGTCTCCACCACCTGATCCACCTGTTGGGGATATTTATAGCCCACAAACACACCCACCGCGAATCCCACAATCAATAAGAACATATGATCCATCCTCTCTCTGGCAAGATTATTTTCTTCAAATCATTCTGCAGGTTATCCGCCATGCCTGGATATCTTCTCTAACGCCGCCTGGGCCAAAGGGCCCACGGCCGTGCGCCGCATTTCTCCCTGGTCGTAAAGCTCAACCGGGCCATCATCCCCCAGCAGACTCTCCAAGGCTTCTTTCGCCCCCCGGGGAGCTACCCTTCCCAGGCACCAGGCCGCCAGCCCCCGCACCTGGGGATCAGGATCCGCCAGGAAGTCCAGCAACAGGGGCGCCGCTTCCGGCAAGGCCCGGGGATGGACCTCCCACAGCCGCCCCAGCCCCCAGAGCATGGACACCCGGGTAAAGTCCTGCTCCAGAAACCCGTAAAACATGGGGAGAATCTCTTCCACCACGGGGAGCTGGTGGCGTCCGATCTCCCCCAGGGCCGCCGCAGCCAGCCAGCCGAAACTGCCGGAATCTTCGTTTAGCTGGTAAAGCAACCGGCTGATGAGTTTCCGGACCTGCTGCGGATGGGCCCCGGCCACCCACCCCAGCCCTTCCACCGCCCGCCAGTGGAGCAAATCCCCGGGGTTGAACAGGTAGCTCGACAGCTGCTGGGCTACCTGGGATTCCTGGTCCCCCAGGGCCGCCAAGGCCGGGAAATCTCCGGCCCTCAGCAAGGCCACGATTTGCTCCCTGAGGGCGCGGCGTCTGTTTAAGGTCATCATGGCTGGAAAAGGCCGGGGAAAATAGATCCCCCAAACGCGGCAGGCGCTAGGAGGCGATGCCGGGCAGATCACCGCCCGATGGAGGTCCTGGCAATTTATAACCAACAAGGGCCCGAGACCCCTGGCTTTCCCCTGAAAAACTCCTCTGTCGATGATTAAAAGGGGATGTCGTCTTCCGGCACGCCCCCAGCCGGCGGGCCGAAGGCCGGTTCCGGCTCCTGCAGCCGGTTGCCGGCCGCTCCCAACATCTGCATGGTATTGGCGATGATGTCGGTGGTGTAATGCTTCACCCCGTCCTTTTCATAAGACCCGTACTCCAGCCGTCCCTCGATATAAACCTGTTTTCCCTTGGCCAGGTATTGACCACAGATTTCCGCCAGCTTGCCCCAGGCCGTCACCCGGTGCCAATCGGTGCGCTCCTGCATGTTGCCCTGGCGGTCTTTATATCTCTCGGTAGTTGCGAGTCTGAACTTGCACACCGCGGTCCCGCCGGCGGTGTAGCGCATCTCCGGGTCCGCGCCCAGATTACCTACCAGGATAACCTTATTGACCCCAGCCATGGCTCCTCCTTGATGGCCCCTTGGGCATTATCATCCTCTATCACAGAACGGTTATCAGGAGCAAGGGATAATGCGGTTTGCCCTTTGCCGTTTTCCGTATCCGCAAGTTTGCCGGAGGGGGGGCGCCGCCCATCGGCTACTCCTGGTCGTATTTAGCGGCAAGCTGATCGCTGCCAGCTGACAGCTACCTCAAGCCAGGGCCCAATCCAGCAGCCGCAGTTCCGGGTGCAGCTGCCCCTTAAAGAAAGAGAATCTGGGGCTAAAGGCCACCTCCAGGGCGCCGGAGAGGGGATGGCAGGCGGCCATGTCAAAGGCGATGGCCTCCGTCAGGCAGCCGTTCTGGGCCAGCCGCACCTTCAAGTGCCTCTCCGCCACCACCCGGGAGGAGAGGCATTCCACCCCGGCGCAAGCCAGCACCGGCTCAGGGTTGCCGGGACCAAAGGGCCGCAGGCGCTCCAGATGATGATAAAAACGGGTGTCCAACTCCCCCAGCTCCACCTGGGCGTCCACTTTGAGGGTGGGCCGCAGCGGCTCCGGACCCACCTGCTCCTCAAAGGCCGCGTCCAATCCCTCCTGTAAAGCGTCCAAATCCCCGGCCGCCACTTCAAAGCCTCCGGCGTACTGGTGGCCTCCGTATCTGGGCAAGATTTCCCGGCAGGCGTGGAGCCCCCGGAAGAGATGAAAACCCTCGACGCTCCGGCCCGAGCCCCGGCCCCGGCCATCTTTCAGGCCCACCAGGGCCACGGGCCGGTGATGCTCTTCTGCCAGCCGCGCGGCCACAATTCCCAGGACCCCCTGGTGCCAGCCCTCCCCAGCCAGGACCCAGACCTTCCTTTCCCTGATCCCCGGGGCGCGCAGCAGATTAAGGGCCTGGCGCAGGACCTTCTCTTCCAGGCCTTGCCTCTGCCGATTGAGGTCGGTGAGGTGCCGGGCCTGGATTCTCGCCTGGGCCAGGTCATCGCTCAGGAGAAGCTCCAGGGCCCCTTTAGCCTGGCCCAGGCGCCCCGCGGCATTGAGGCGGGGCGCCAGGCGAAAGATGGCGTCCCGGTAGGAAATGGGTTTGCCCTCCAGACCGGCAGCTTCCTTCAATGCCACCAGTCCGGGGCGGCGGCTCTCTTCCAGGACCTTCAGGCCCTGGCGCACCAGGATGCGGTTTTCCCCCAGCATGGGGGCCACGTCCGCGGCCGTGCCCAGGGCCACCAGGTCCAGGTAGGCCCTCAAGTTGGGTTCCCGATGGGTCTTGAACCAGCCCTGCTCCCGGAGATGGGCCCGCACCCCCAGGGCCAGGAGCAGGGCCACCCCCACCCCGGCCAACTCCGCAAAGGGGTAATCATCCCCTCCCCGCTTGGGATTGACCACCGCCAGGGCCGGAGGCAACTCCGGGGGCAGTTCATGGTGATCGGTGACGATCACCTCCAGGCCCTGCTCCCGGGCCCAGGCTACTTCGGCCGCGTCACTGATGCCGCAGTCCACCGTCACCAGCAGCCGGGCGCGGCGGGCCAGCTCCCTAAGGGCGGGAATTTTGAGGCCGTAACCCTCCTGCAAACGGTCGGGAATATAGGGCAGGCAATCAACCCCCAATTCCTGGAGGAATTGCCGGAGCAAGCAGGTGGAAGTGAGGCCGTCCACGTCATAATCCCCGTAGACGGCCACCGTCTCCCCCTGCCGCACCGCTTTCCCCAGGCGGGCCGAGGCTTTCTCCAGGTCGGGCAGAGCGAAGGGGGGGTGGAGGCGCTCCAGGTTCGGCTCCAAAAAGGCCAGGATGTCCTCATGGCCCCGAAGCCCCCGGTTCAGGAGGATGCGGGCGATCAGAGGGGGCAGTTCATGGCGGAGGCTCACCTCCCGGACGAGCTCCGGGTTTTCCGGATGTGCCTGCCAGCGCTTCTTGCGGCGCATTGACACTCCTTGGATAGTTTGCGCTCAGCTGTCAGCTACAAATATGCAGATAAGCCTTGAAAATACAAAGGAAAAATAAGTCGACACCCTTCTATCTTGCCCTTATCTGACAGCTATTCTACCGTCTCCCCGGGCTTGAGGGCAATGACTTCGATGCCTTCGCCCTTGATCAGCTCCCGCAGTTCCTCGGGGGTGCCGGTGAGCACCGGGAAGGTGCCGTAGTGCATGGGAATGACCCACTTTGGTTTAAGCAGCCGGCAGGCCAGGGCCGCCTCCGCCGGATTCATGACATAATGGCTGCCGATGGGCAACATGGCTAGTTCCGGCTGATAAAGCTCCCGGATGAGTTCCATGTCCTTAAAGGCCGCGGTGTCCCCCGCGTGGTAGGCGGTGAAGCCGTTGGGGAAGCGGATGACGAAGCCCCCGGGGTCCCCGGCGGCGATGAGCCTGCCCCCTTCATCCACCGCGGAGGAATGGACCGCCTGGGTCATGGTCACCTTCAGGCCGCGGTAAGGCACCGTGCCCCCCTTGTTCATGCCGATGGCCTGGGGCGCGCCCTGGTTGGCCAGGATCACGGACAACTCGTGGATGGCCAGCACCGGGGCCCCGGTCTTCTGGGCCAGGGGCACCGTTTCCCCCACGTGGTCGCCGTGGCCGTGGGTTACGCAGATGAGGTCCACTTGCCCCACCTGCTCCAGGGGGGTATTGAGGAGGGGATTGCTGAGCCAGGGGTCGATGACCACGCTCACCTTGCCGTCCGTTAATTTGAAGGCCGAGTGCCCGTAAAAGGTGACGCGCACCCCCCGGCCGATTTTTCCTGGGGACATGGTTTCCTCCCTCACGATGTCAAATTTTTACCGAAAACTGAAAACTAAAAACTGTCTTAATGCAGGGTCTCCTCCAGGGCCTCCAGGTGCTTGCGCATGCCGATGAGGATCAGGGTATCTCCCGCCAGCACCGGCGCCGCGGGCGAGGGATTAAAGAGCATCTCCCCGTCGGCCCGCTTGATGGCCACCACGATCAACCCGTATTGCTGGCGGATGCCGGAGTCCTTGAGGGGCAGGCCGATCATCGCGGAGGTGGTGCCCACCGCGACCTCTTCCATGCTCCACTCCACCCCTTCGTGCATGGCCAGTTCCATGAGGGTGGTCACCGTGGGGCGTAAAATGGTGTGGGCCATCTTCCGGCCGCCCAGCTCATAGGGAGACTCCACCTTGTCTGCCCCGGCCCGGAGCAGTTTCTGCCGGGAGCCCACTTCTTCGCCCCGGGCGACGATGAACAGATTGGGGTTGAGGCTGCGGGCGGTGAGGACGATATAGACGTTGCTGGCGTCGGAATGCACCACGGACACCAGTCCCCGGGCCCGCTCGATACCGGCTTCCAACAGCACCTCTTCCTTGGTGGCGTCCCCGGCCACGAAGTAATAACCGGATTTATCCAGGTAGTTGATGGTCTCCAGGTTATTTTCCACCACCACCAGGGGTATGCTTCGCTCTTGCAGTTGCCGGGCAATGATTTCTCCCAGACGTCCATACCCGCAAATAATATAGTGACCACTCAGTTTTTTGATGCGTTTCAGCAATTTTCTCTTCCCCAAGGCCGCGGCGATTTCCCCTTCCACCACCACCCGGGCCAAAGAGGTGATGATGT
Source organism: Syntrophobacterales bacterium (assembly GCA_020060385.1). Taxonomy (GTDB): domain Bacteria; phylum Desulfobacterota; class Desulfobaccia; order Desulfobaccales; family 0-14-0-80-60-11; genus SURF-52. The sequence goes on from JAGVAH010000044.1 coordinate 24,796, forward strand.
AAAACAATAACCCCATGCCCGCCAGGATCAGGACCATGTTATAGACCCTGCCCAGGGGGGACAGGGGGCGGGTCTCCCCGTAACCCACGGTGGTGAGGGTGGTCACCGTCATGTAGAGGGCGTCAAAGAAGGGCCAGCCTTCCAGCCAGACAAACCCCAGGCTGCCCAGCACCAGAATAACCAGCAGACTGCCGGTCAATGTCGCGATTTTGCGGAAAGTCAGCATATCAACCGGCAGCCTGGCCCTCTAGTCGCCGTGCAAGATAGCCTCGACCACATAAGCGTCGGTGATCAGCACATTGAAATAGCGGCCTTTGAGGCAGGCCCGGATGGCCTCGGTCTTTTCCAGACCCCCGGCCACCGCCACCACATAACGGTCGGCCTGGGCCGCGCGCTCCCTTAAATCCAGGGCCCCCACGCCGATGACCCGCCGGGTCAGGGCCGCCAGTTCCGGGTCCTGGGAGTCGGTCAGCGGTTCGCCATTGGCGTCGATGGGGGTGTGATTGATCTCCCCCACCACCCCTTTGGCCGCCAGGTCTTGGGCGGTCAGTCCCAGCTCCTGGGAAGCCAGGGCCCTGAAACCGGGCAAGGGGCCGGTGAGATAGCCGATACCCAGGACCATGATCTCCGCGTTCCAGATGTCCTGATAAATCTTCAAAAGGTCCGGATTGGCCGTCAATCTCTTCTCATATTCCTCCTTGGAATCCACCGGCATGGAGGGGAGGATGAAGGCCGTGGCATCCGGATACTTGGTGCTCATCATCCCAACCAGGGCGTTGGCGGTGAGGCCCGGCATGGTGAGAATGGGAGTCATGGTCAGGGGATAGAGCTTCAGACCGGTGAGGCGCTCCGGTTCCAGATAATTGATCAGGTGGTACAGGGTCTTCCCCCCGGAAAGACCGATGCTGGCGCCTTTAGGGGTAATTTCCTCCAGGTAGTACGCAGCTTCCCGGGCCACGGTCTTCTGGATGGAGTCCAGGTCTTTAATGCCGGGGTCCACCACCCGCAACTCCCGGAGATGGGGGTAGCGCTCCTTGAGCTGGTCTTCCAGGTCGCTGCGCCGGGGAATGGCCGACTTTTCAAAGATAAAGGCCATAACCTGGGGCATGGTGGTATATTCCATTTCGTGCAGGCCCAGGCGGTGCGGCTCGAAGGGGCCGTGGCGCCGCATATAATTGGCCACCCGGTTGGCCTCCTTGCGGCACTCATCGAAGGACACGTCGGCAAACATGTCCATGGGCCCCAGGAGCTTGCCGTCGGTTAACTGGTAGCCGGCACAGATAACCCGGGGCGGCCCGTCGAAGCGGCTGGGGATGGCGTCTTTGAAGGCGCAGGGCATCAGGGGGCCGTGATGGGAGCCCCGCATCCAGCCCTCCACCAGGTGGGGAAAGGCAAAGGGCTCCAGGGCCTCGCCCACTGCCGGGAAGCCCGACTGGCAACGGACGATCATCACCGGGTCGTCCTTGCCCACGTAGCGGCCGGCGATGAGTCCCAGCCTCTGGGAGGAGGCCGCGGCCGCCACTTCGTTGTCCTTCTTGCGGTAGATGTTTTCGATGACGTACCGGCCGGTGGCCCCCACCAAGACCAGGAGGTCGTACATGTCCTCCGGGCAGGAGAGAATCCACTCCTTGTGTTCCACGACGTCCAGGACCCGGAAGCGGAAACCCCGGTGCATGTTGGGGTCGATGACCAGGCCGATGGTGTTGAAGGGGTCGCCGAAGATGCGGAAGAGGGGCAGGTTCCAGGCCCCCGGCGAGGTCTTGTCGGCCATGAAAATGAGGATGGGCTCGCTTTTGCGTTCTGCGAAGACCATCTCCGCCACCCCGGGGCCCATGCCCTTGACGTTCCCGGAGAAGGCGTCGGCCAGCATATCCTGCCCGGCCCCGTAAAGCTTCAGTTTCTTGGCCAAGGCGGTGAGTTCCATGAAGGTGTCCCAGGCGAACTTGTGGACCTCGGTATCATTTTCGCCCCGCTCGTGGGTCATGATCAACTCCGCGTCATCACCCACGTTCAGCACCTGCCCGTCTATCAGGAAACCACGGTCCACCGCCTTTTGGACGTGTTCCCGGGCCAGCGCCATCATCTCCGGATGGCAGGTGCTATGTCCCACCCAACCACCTACGTCCGCTTTAATTACCGATAGGGTTATCTTTTCCGCGCCCATTAGAATCCTCCTTTCTCCCCCGGATTAGCATTTTCTTTGCCAGAGGTTGGATGATTATGGTAATGAGAGGACCATGTGGTTTACCAAGCAAATTGCCCTGGGGCTCTGCCTGGCCCTGTTAATGGTTGGCGGCAGCAGTTGCATGCACCGGCCGCTGCCGGCCCCGGTCTCAGGGGTGACCCTGCAACCGGGGCGTTATCTGGAGGACTATTACCGGGCCCCTGATTTCGCGGCCGGCCAGGCTGCCTATATCCTGGAGCCCTTTGCCGTGGAAGCGGCCCAGGGCCTGGAGCCCGGCGCCTTCCGCGACCTGCTGCAGACGGAAATGACCCAGGCCTGGGAAGCCAACGGCCTGAAACTGCAAAGTTCCCCAGGGGCTTGCCGCGTCTCCGGCACCATCTGGCGGGTGCGCCTCAAAGGAGAACATCTCCGTTTCTTTACGGGTAAGATTTCCCTCCAAATGGAGGTCTCCGGCGCCATCACCCGGGAAGGCAAGACCCTCTTTGCCTTCGCCGACCGGATCGAGGTGAGTTCCCCGGTGAACCCCGGCCCTCCGGCCCCCAAGGAACAGGAACTACTGCTGCGGCAAGCGACGCGGGCCTTTTTGCAGCACCTGCTGACCGAGCTCCTGCTTCAAGGGGAGCCGGAAGCAGAGGGATAGATATTGCCAAAGACCCGGACAATGAGCCGGGGCCGCTCTGCGGAAGTGGTCTGCAGCTCGATTTTACCGCCGTAGTGCCCCGATTCCCGGGAGATGTTCCGCACTTCCAGGAGGTAAACCTTCCCCGGTTTTTCGGCCTTCACACTGACCGCGATCCGCTGGGGAATGCTGTTGTTAAAACTGGTAATCTGCCAGGGCGCGGCCAGATGGGAGATAAAACGCACCTGGCCGTGCACATCCTCACCCACCCTGCCCCGGAGACGGACGATGTGGTTGGGTTGAATCTCAATGATGGGCTGCACATACCCCTTTAAGGTCAACTCCAACTCCGGCTGGTCCGGGTCATTGAATCTCACCTTGGTGTGCTTGAGAAAATCCCGGAGCACCGAATAGGGCTTGATGGTCAAGGTAAGTTTGCCCTGGCCCCCGGGGGGAATGACCCGGTCATAGTCGGGCACGGTGCAGGCGCAATCCGGGTCCACCTCCTCCACCCTTAAAGGCGCAGTGCCTTCGTTCTTGATCGGGAAGGTATAAGTCAAAGGCTTATCTTCAAACACCTTGCCGAAATCATGGAATTTTTCCGTCACCACCAGCCGGGGCTCGGCTCCGGTGGCCAGCCCCGCGGCCAGGACCATCACCGCCAGACAGATAACCCCGGCCAGAATAAAAACCTTCCTCTGGGCCCATGGGGCGGACTTTACCAACCACAGTCTTTTCATCAATGCAGGCTATCCCCTAAATTATGCGCGATTTATCTAAAAGGGGCCGGACCCCGGCCGCCTTCCCTAGTCTATTGGATATATTACCATAAAGATTTGCCTGTGTTGGGCAAAAGTTTTAATATAATGCAAAGGCTGTAAAGAGCTAAGGAAATGGTGGGCAGTGCCCACCCCACATTAACTTTGAACCTTGAACCTTGAATTTAAGACGCGGCCCGGCCGCTTTACGGAGAAACTGCCCCATGACCCCCTTAAGCCGCATCACCCGCAAGACCAAGGAAACCGAGGTGGAGTTGGAACTGGAACTGGACGGCCGGGGCGAGGCCCAGATCCAGACCGGCATTCCCTTCCTGGACCACATGCTGCACCTCTTCGCGGCCCACGGCTACTTTGATTTAAAGGTCCAGGCCCAGGGCGACCTGCACGTGGACCAGCACCACACCGTGGAAGACATCGGCATCTGCCTGGGCCGCGCCATTAAGGAGGCCCTGAAGCAGCGCCCCGGGGTGCGCCGCTATGGAGAGGCCCGGGTGCCCATGGACGAGGCCCTGGCGATGGTAACCCTGGACCTGAGCAACCGCCCCTTTCTCCATTTCCAGGTGACCTTCCCCCCGGGCGCGGCGGGCCTGGACCCCCAACTGGTGAAGGAGTTCTGGCGGGCGGTGTGCGTCCACGGGGGCATTACTTTACATATCTGCGTGCCCTACGGGGAGAACACCCACCACATCATCGAGGCCGTGTTCAAGGCCGCGGGCCGGGCCCTGGACCAGGCCACCCAGCCGGAACCGAGGGCCCAGGGCGTGCCCTCCACTAAAGGAGTGTTGTGAGGGGAATGATTAGAGATTGTGGGGGAGGGCCAGGGAGCTTTTTGCCAAGGGCGCCCTGCCCTCCCCCCCCCCCCTTCCCAACCCTAGAAAATGTAGGGTGGGCCTGGCCCACCAATACCTTGCGGCTGGTCCGGGTCCACCCTACCATCTTTTAACTTGGAACCAGGAACTCGGAACTTATCAGTGGCTTCCCGCCATGAAAATCTGTAAAACCGTCGTATTTGCACTTTTCCTGGCACTTGCGGTATTGCCCCCATTCCTTTACGCCCAACCGCTGACCGCAGATTATCTGGCCGCGGTGGCCCTGGCCAGTCAAGGCAAATTTTCTGAAGCCAGCAAGGCCTTTCAGGAAATCATCGCCGCGGCCCCTCCCCACGAGCGGGCCCGGCGCTGCCTGCACATCCTGGAAGACCTGGAAGCTAAGAAGATTAACGAGGAGACGGCTGCCCACCTCTTCCAGGGCTTGGCGTACTTTTATCAGGACAAATTTTCGGAGGCCCTGGCCGAGGCCAACCTGGCCTTGCAGATCAACCCCCGATACAAGAGGGCCTATAACACCCGGGGCGGGGTCTATTTGGGGCTGGGCCAGACCGACCAGGCCCTGGCCGACTACAACCGGGCCTTGCAGCTAGATCCCGGATATGCCGGGGCTTACTATAACCGGGGCTGCGTCTATTTAAGGACCAAACAATATGGCCGGGCCATCGCCGATTTCGACCGGGCCCTGAAGATAACCCCCCAATATGCCAGCGCCTGCTATAACCGGGGCGTCGCCCATTTCCAGAAGGGGCAATTTTTATGGGCCTTGGCGGACTTTAACCGGGCCCTGGAAATCAATCCCCGCTTGGCGGAAGCCCACATGAATCGAGGCCTCACCCTGGAGGAATTGGGTAAAGAAAAGGAAGCAGTGGCGGCCTATAAAAAATTTCTGCAATCCGCCCCCCCGGGCCTCAGCCAGGAAATCAGTTATGTCCGGAAAAGACTGGAAGTCCTGGCAAAATAGCCTGGACGGCCGCGGCCCGGGCCCTTAACTTATCTTAGGATTAGCAAAGGATTTCCATTTCCAGCCCTTCTCTCCCAGGGAGGGAGAGAGGCGGGGGGAGGAGGGCGGTAATTGCCGCCTGGCTCCCCTGCCCCGGAAATGAGGAGAAGGACAAAGATGCCCCAGTTCCCAAAGATTTTTGTCTTGCTGGCCGCCGCGGCCCTGCTCCTGGCCAGCGCCGCCCCTCCGGCTTGCCCCCGCTCCTCCACGATGCAGAATTACTGGGAGAAAAGGTTTCAAGAAATGGATCAAAATGGGGACGGCAGAGTCAGCCTGGCGGAGTACATCGCCTTTTTTGGAGAAGGCTCTCCCCAGCGGCGGCGCTATGTGGAATATGAATTCCGGAAGTACGACCGTAATGGCGATGGCTTCATCACCCATGAGGAGCACTTTACTCCGGTGACTTTAAGGGATGAATTCAGGGCCCTGGACCAAGACCGGGACGGCCGGGTCAGCCGGAGTGAATTTCTGGATGCAGATATCATCTTCCAACCTCTGGACCGCAACCATGACGGCTTCATCACCCTGGAGGAATATTTGTACGGCTACCGTAATCCGACTTCCAAAAGATAACTTGTTGCGGCCAACCGCGATCGTGGTCCGGCCACCACCAAGGAATGATTATGAGCTATCGGGCCCTTATTTTCGACGACCAGCCGGAGATTCGCTTGGTTTTATGGAGACTCTTCGACGGCAGAGGTTATGAAGTCTTCACCTTCCCCCACCCCGCCATCTGCCCCCTCCACCAGGAAGATCAATGTCCCTGCCCCGCGAACCAGGCATGTGCGGATGTGATTATCTCGGACCTGAATATGCCCATTCAAAACGGGCTGGTTTTCCTGGAAGAGCAAATTACCAAGGGCTGCCGCTGCCAGAACTTGGCCCTGATGTCCGGAGAATTATCCCCGGAAGAGATTGCCAAGGCGGAAGCCTTGGGAATCAAGGTCTTTGTCAAGCCCTTCAGACTGGCGGAAATCATCAGTTGGCTGGAGCAGATTGAGAAGGGGATCGACCCCCACAGGCATCTATCCCAATGGTTTTAATAAAGGACGCCCTCCAGCGGCCAAGATTAGCCCCAGAGGCGGGGTGCCCCCGGCGGGAGTAGAGGGGGCTTGGGGCGGGGTAAGTAAGTCCCGTTTTGCTCATCCTCCTCCAATTGTCTATAGGCTATTGCAAAACCTATTTTTCTTGTCACTCTGAGCCGCAGGCGAAGGGTCTATTCTTTGAAATTCCTAGATTCTTCGCTTCGCTCAGAATGACAATTTGGCAGATCAGGAGGTTTTGCAATAGCTTTTAGGGAAACATCCTGGGGGCGATCTCCAGGAGCACCTTCCTCCGGGTGATGATCCCCACCGGCCTGGAGTCGGCGTCCACCACCGCCACCAGGTGCAGCCTTTTTCCCAGGATCAGCTCACAGGCCGTGGCAAAGCTGGCGTCGGCCCGGACCGACCACTTTTTAGCCCCCATCAATTCCCCCACCTTTTTGATGCCCATCAGTTCGCAGAGGTTGAAGAACGACTCCCCCCAACCCTTCTTCCTCCCGGGCTGGTCACAGGCCTGGCGATAGAGCCCGGCCAGCTCTTTCATCAAATCATCCAGGGTGAATAAACCGGCGTATTTCCCGGCCCCGTCCGCCACCACCAACCCCGGGGCATGGGGCGGCCCCTCCAGGTTCTTCTTGATGGCCTCATAGGCTTCTTTAAGATGCGCCTCCCCCTGGATGGCGGCAAAGGACGCGGTCATCATTTCCCGGTTGGTCTCTTGAAACTCCATGGGTCTGCCTCCTTGAGAGGCAAAGTAATTACTCCCCGGCCCTCCGGCAAGATCAGGGGGCCAGGAGGGTGAAAACCACGGGCACCGCGGCCAGGCTGAGGATGATGGTGCCGAAGGACAGGGCTGCGACCGTGGGCGCGGCGCAGCGGTACTGGGTGGCGAAGACCACCCCCAAGATGGCGGAAGGCATGGCGCTCTCCAGGATCAGCACTTCACTCTGCTGCCAGGTGAGCCCGAAGATATGGGTCTGCCCATACCCCAGCCAGGGTTGCAGGCCCAATTTAATGACCGCGGCCACAGCCAGCAGAACCAATAACGGCCGCCAGTCATAGTCCAGCCGCAATTCCACCGCCAAAATGAGACACGATAAGAGGGCGATGGCCGCATCAATCATGGAGCAGGCGGAAAATAAAGGCGCCAGCCAAGGTTGGGTCGGATCAAACCCCAGGGGCGCCAGGAACAACCCCACCACCAGGGCCGCAAAGATGGGAGAGCGGAAATAGCTCCCCAGGGCCCGGCGCCGGGCTGCGGGATCGGACCCGGAAGCTCCCCAATACACGGCGATCCCCACCCCCAGGGTGAATATGGGCAGTCCCATGCCCAACTCGCTGATGAGGATGGCGTCCGTCATGGCCCCGGGGTCGCCGGGAAAGGCGTATTGCACCAGGGGGTAGCCGATGAGCGTGGACGAACTGAACCCGGAGGCCAGCATCAGGGCCCCGGTGCGGCCGCGATCCAGCCGGAGGAGGCGGGCCGCGACCCAGGCCACGGCCACACAAATGCAGACGGCCACCATGATGGGGACGACCATGAGGGCCTGTTGGGCCGACACCCGGTTCAAGGCCAGATGGTAAACAATGGCCGCAGGTATGGCCGCCTTGGTCAGGAGTCCGGTAAAAATAGGATTGTGCTCCTCCTGGATGACCCCCTGCCGCTTCAGCCCCAGGCAGACCAGCACCACCAAGGCAAAGGCCGCCACGGTCTGGAAGATCTGGAGATTGTGAGACATAACCGCCAACCCTGGTCAGATTATTGGGGCAGTGCGGCTCTCAGGCCACCACCGCCCAGGCAAAATGGGCATGTTCGCAGGCATGATAGCCATCTGTACGCCCCCGGAAAAAGCGCTCCTGGATCACCTCCGGGCCCAGATTCTCCCGGAGGCGCAGGCCTTCTCCGGCCAGGTCCCCCTCCAAAGCCCCGGGAGCCAGGCCGGTGATCATGGGCTCCCCCACCCGGCTGACAATCTCCATCATGATTTGCACCCGCCGGGAGACCCTTGCGGGCACGAAGGCGTCGGTATCCAGATAATCGAAGACGACCCCGCTGCCCGGGGGCGCTGCCTCGCTGATGGCCCGCCAGGTGCTGAACAACGCCTCCCGGGGCAGGTAATAAGTCACCCCCAGCCAGCTAAAAAAGGTGGGGACCCGGGGGTCAAACGGGGAGCGCCTCAGGGCCGCGGCCAGATGATCCCGGCCGAAATCCACCGGCAGGAAGTGGAGGTTTCCCGGCGGCTCCAGGCCCGCTTCCCGGAGGCGCTGGCGCTTATGGGCCTGGGTGGCCGGATGGTCGATCTCGAACACCCGGAGTTGCGCCAGCAGGTCCGGGCGCCGCCAGGCAAAGCTGTCCATCCCCGCGCCCAGGATCACATACTGCCTGGCCCCCTGGCCCACGGCCTGCTCCAGGAGGTCTTCCGTGTACCGGGCATGGGCCAGGACGATGGCGGGCGCGCCGGCGATGGCCATCCAGCAGGCCAGGGCCCCGGCCCGCTGCGGATAGGCCGCAGCCAGGTCCGGATAAAATACCTGCAAGGCCCGGAGGTGCCGCTCCTCGCTGGTCCGGTATTCTTCCACAGTCAGCAAGCGCTGGGCCAGAGGATCTTCGAAGATGGGGGGCTGGACATGGGCCGCGTGGTAAGCCCGCATGAACGCGGTGCCCATGGCCGTCCTGCTATATTCGCCGCTTTGCATGCTTCACCTTGGGTTTCTTGGGTAAGCCGGTTTCCTTCGTGCCCGAACCAGCCTTGGGCACAAGACCTATCATCCCTATTTTATTTAAGAAATTCCCTATAAAGTTTCTTGGCGCACTCAGGACAAATGCCATGGGAAAACTGCAAATCCGATTTTCCGGAGATGATTTGTTCGAGGCTGACCCAATGACCATTTAATTCCTTAACCTTTTTGCATGAACCGCAGATTACCATGAACCCTTCCAGGTACTTGATCCTATTAATAAATTGCCAGGTCCAGTAAACCGTTATACTGCCGATGATGAGGATGCCTGCGGTTTCGATTAGGACCTGTCTTAAGTTGAATGGGGGATCAAAGTATTCGGTAAGCCAACAGGTCAAAATGATGAATAAAAATCCAATAATCTCAAAGACTAAAGCCATTTTCAGGGCGCGGGTCTTAGATAATTCCTCTCCAGGACCTGTCATCGGCCTATCCTCATGTTATGTCTAATTATTTTTCTTTAAACTCCCTTACAGGGCCAATGGTTTAAAAGAGACACAAATGCGTATGCCGACATATTCTGCCTGATTTCCTTATAAAATTCAAATGGCTTGCCAATTCTCATCCAGGCCGCCTCTTTTCCTATTTTCAAGGAATTCTTTTTAACCACGCTCCCTCCCCTCCCCCTTGCTTTCTCCCTGATGATGCTTACTAGTATAATTGCCGGGAAGTTCAGTCCCAGCACCATAGGGGTTAGGGGTAGGCGGCTTGAGGCCGGGCCCCGAAGGGTAGGGCCGCCCGCGGGATTGAAACTCTAGGCGATCTGCTTCGGTTAAGAGCAACAGCCGGTCCGGCCCAAATTTAACCAGGCCCGGCTGGGCGCTGATTGCCGGTAGCGGCAATGGCTGCCGGCTCTGCGGCGGAAGCAGAGGCAGTGACCACGGAACCAGAGACGTAAGATTGAGTCCGGCGTTACTTTCCCCTTTAAAGGTGGAAAGAGGTTTCGTGGAGTGGGGAAGACCGGGAATTCCGGATGGTTGTAATTAGTTAAGGAAGTATCCATCCGGATTCCCGGCTTCCCTTTCGCCTTTTTGCCCCAGTTTTTTCCCGCATACCCCAAATTCCCCGGCGAACTGGGAACGCCTCATCAGTCCAAGTCTGTGGCACCATCGCCTCTCTCCGGGGGCCCCGGACCCGCGTCATTCTGCCGCTAGCAATTTTTTTCCAAAAATTTTTTCCCTCCCCCCTTGTTTTTCTCCCAAGGATGTTTACCAATATATGAGCCGAGACAATCAGTCCGGGCGCCGGCAAGGTGAACGGGAGACGACCTGCGGGTCGCACCCTAAAGCGGGTGGAGGGTCGCTCGCGGGACTGAAGGTCATGGCAACCTGCTTCGGCCCCGAGCAACAGCCGGTCCGACCCAATTAACAACTAGTGGCCGGCTGGGCGCTGATCGCCGGCCGCGGCGATAGATGCCGGCTCCGCTGCGGAAGCAGAGGCAGTAGCCACGAAACTTCGGGACGTAGTTAAGAGCCCGGTGGCGCTTCGCATCTGGCGGAGAGCAGGGTTTCGTGGACCGGGGAAGCCCGGGCAGCCCGGCTGGTTTACCTCCTGGAGAGGACAACCCCGGGGCCCGGCTTCCCCTTCTCTGTTTGGCCCCTGCTTTATTCCCCCTCAGGAAAATCTCCTCCGGAAGAAATCTCCCCCCAAGACTTGATGAATCCGGGCCAGGATTAATCACCAGCGCCTCGGGGGAAATGCAGAAATAGAAAAACCGTAAATCATTTCCAATTCTTATGACAATTGGTATAACTGGGCAGCATGCAGTCCGGGGTGTGGAGAAGGGCCTCTCTCTACCCCAAACCACGGATTAACGGAGCCTGATGATGACGCCCGAGAAAACCCTGCCCCCGCCTGGCTGGCGCTTTCATCTGGGTATGGCCTTAATTATCCTGGCTTTAATAAGCCCCCTGGCCATTCCCCTGGTAACCCTGCTGCCCTTGCCCCTGGCCTGGAAGGCCACCATCTCGGGTTTCCTGCTGGTGGGCGTCCCGGAGGTCCTCAGCCTGCTGGCCGTGGCCTTACTGGGGAAAGCCGGATTCAACTATCTCAAGGAAAAGATCTTCAGGATTTTCAAAAGATACGCCTTGCCCCAGGAGGTCAGCCGGGCTCGTTACCGTCTGGGGCTGGTCATGTTTATCCTGCCGTTGTTCCTGGGCTGGCTGGGAGCCTATGTCTTCCACCTGATCCCGGGCTATGCCGAGCATCGGTTTGTCATCAATTTTACCGGGGATGTCATCTGGCTCTCCAGCTTGTGGGTGCTGGGCAGCGATTTCTGGGACAAGGTGCGGGCCCTGTTTATCTACCAGGCCAAGGCGGTGCTCCCCCAGAAGGAGGCGATTAACGTTACTATCCCGGGGCCGGGCTCATGAAATGGGCCCCCAACGCAACCGGCAACTTGGCTTCAGGGCCTGATCATCCCCTGCCCCCAGGCCCGGGAGGAAAGGAGCCAAGATAGGTTTGCCCCCAGCTCCAGATCGTGGTAAGAATTGGGCAGTTTCTCATGGGCCAGATGGCCCGCCCGTAAAGCATGAAAACTCGGCGGGCGTCCCGCCCGCCCCTTTAAGGCGCACAGGCTGGAAAGCCTGTGCCACCAACTTTTCAGGACAGAACAATGGCCAGACCTTTCTGGCTGTCAGAGGCGCCTATGGAACGGAGGGAGTTTTTGCGGCGGCTGACCCTGGGGCTGGCTGCGGGTTGGGTGGGGGGACGGTGGTGGTGGCCTGCTTCAGCCCGGGCAGGGCCACCGGGGCTGCGCCTGGCCCTGTTGGCCGACGCGCATCTCCTGGACGGCGATGCGCGCCGGGCCCCGGCCCGGGCCCTGGCCCGGGCGGTGGCGGAGATTCGCTCCCTGCGCCCGGCCCCGGATTTGGTGCTCTTCGCGGGGGACCTGGCTCATGACGGCAATCCCCGGGCCCTGGCCATGGGGCGGGAAATCCTTACGGACCTGCCCGGGTCCCTAGTTGCGGTGAGGGGTGAAGGAGACGGGGCCGCGGCCTGGATCCGCCTCTTTGGGGAGGACCGCTTCTCCCGGTCCTATCCGGGCTTCCATCTTCTGGGGCTGCATACTGCCCTCACTGCCTCGCCCCAAGGGCCGGTCTTTGAGGTGGGAAAAGAGCAGCGCGGCTGGCTGGCCGGGGAACTGGCCCGCCTCGACCCTGCTACCCCCCTGGTGGTGCTCTCCCATGCGCCGCTAGACAAAATCTTCCGACCCTGGGGGCAATGGACCCGGGACGGGTCGCAGGTCATGGGCCTTTTGTCCAGATTTCCCCGGGTTTATTGCTTCCACGGCCATGTGCACCGAGCAGCTGACAGCTTTCAGCTTGCAGCTTTCAGCCATGACTTGATGGGGCCTGATAATTTATTTCTTACGGAAAACCGAAAACCGCAAACCGAAAACCATCCTCTACCGGCCACGGCCTGGCCTCTCCCCTCCCCTCTCCAAGGCACCCCCGCCGCGCCCGGCCCCGGCCTGGGGCCCCAGGGCTGCGGCTGGGGCTTGGCGTCTCTGGGGGGCGAGTCCCTGGAATATCACCCCCAATTGTGGCAAGCGTGAGTAATCTCCCGCCAAAGCGTAACGGATCGAGATCAACAGCTTAAAGTGCAATAATGGACGGATAATTTCAACTTAACGAGATAGTCGCTTGTTTGCGCGTTGGCTAGCTTGTTAGGCTAAGTCGCATCGGTCCTCGTCAATTACGGGAAAAACGACGAAATCATCCCGGTGGGTATGGGCCGGCTGGTCTTTGCGGCCGCGCCGGAACCCAAAGAGCTCTATATTATCCCCTAGGCCCACCACCATGACACCTACTTAGTGGGGGGGGAAGACTTATGTCGACCGCCTGAAGACCTTTATTCACGGGAAGATCAGTCAATAAGCCGGCGGCTGCGGCCCGCCCTAGAACCTGCTAACGCCTCTCCCCGCCATGATGTTCTTCGTGACCGTGTCTTTCATGTTCATGGTGCCGTTGCTCATGCTTCTTTCTCTCATGCGGGTCCTTCCGGTGATGTTCCGGGTGGTGTTCCTCACGGCGGTGTTCCGGTTTATAGCCGTGGTCTCCCTTATGCTGCTCTCCTTTATGCCAATCTTTATGCCGGTCTCCTTTATGCCAGTCTTTATGCCGGTCCTTATGCCAGCCTTTGTGCCAGCCCTCCCCCTGCCCATGGTGGTACTGGTCATAGAACCGCCGGTCATAATGATAACCTGCGTGGTGATTCTGCCAGTGAGGATAATTGCGCTGGAAACTTTGCCAGTAACTGGGATGCGCCACGTACCAGGAGTTCCACGTGGCCCCATACCAGTTCTGAGGCCTGACCACATAGGTGCGGGGATAGGCGTAATAGGGGCACCAGCCGTATTGCTGGCCGAAAAAGTAATAAAGGACGCCGTTTAAAAACCAGTCGCCGTTGTAATAGACCCAAGGGGTGTTAGACCCCACCCAGGGCTGCGCATAAGGAGCCGGGGGCGGGGCCGGATACTCTTGGACTTGGGCCTGAGAAGGCAAGGACATGACCGCCACCGCGCCTCCACCCAACATAATGGCTACCAATAAAGCAAAAATTATTTTTTTCATGACTAACTCCCGTGGATTTTTTCTCCCAGCTGATAACAACCAGATAAATCCGTGATTATCCCTTTACGACAAATTGTATCAAGGGGACAGTCACGGATAAATCTTCGCTAACCCCGGGTTAACGAACAGAAGCCCGACGTTCCCTAAGGGTGCTTTATTTCTAAAAATTCGCCGTACTCCTTTCAAAACAGCAACAAATCGTGAAAAAAGAAAGGATAGCTGCTATAAATTCGCACATCGGCAGATTTTGAATATTGTTTAAATATGATAAGATTAATAGAAATATCAAAAGGTTATACTATTCCTTGCTGGGCTGCCAACTCCTCCACCCGCTCTTCCAGGCGGGCGATGAGGGGGGGCAGGGTCTTCTCATCCACCGCGGCCACCGCCACTCCTCTTTGAATCCGGCATTGCAGCCGGGTGAGCTGGGGGCTCACCAAGTCCTTCTTGTTGAAGACCTTGAGGACCGGCTTGTCCTGGAGGTTGAGGGAAGCCAGGATGTCTTCCACCGCGGCCATCTGTTCGGCAAACCCGGGGTTGCTGAGATCAATGACGTGGATCAGGAGGTCCGCCTCCTCCAGTTCCTCCAGGGTGGCCTTGAAGGCCTCCACCAGGTTCTTGGGGAGGTCCCGGATAAAGCCCACGGTGTCGGTGATGATCACCTCCCTTTCTTTGGGGAAGCGCAGCCGGCGGCTGGTGGGGTCCAGGGTGGCGAAGAGCTTGTCTTCGGCCAGCACCGCGGCGTGGGTCAGAGCGTTGAACAGGGTGGATTTCCCGGCATTGGTATAGCCGATGATGGAAAGCACCGGCAGGCGGTGGCGCCGCCGGGGCTGGCGCCGCTCCCTTCTTTCGGCCCGCACCTGGGCCAGTTCCTGGTTGAGGCGGTGGAGGCGGTCCCGGAGGCGGCGGCGGTCGATCTCCAGCTTGGATTCCCCGGGACCCCGGCCGCCGATGCCCCCCATGAGGCGGGACAGGGCGTCCCCCTTGCCCACCAGCCGGGGCAGGAGGTACTTCACCTGGGCCATCTCCACCTGGAGCTTCCCTTCCCGGCTCCGGGCCCGCTGGGCAAAGATGTCCAGGATCAACTGGGTGCGGTCCAGGACCTTGAGTTCGGTGAAATCGGTGATAGAGCGCACCTGGGAGGGGCTCAGCTCGGCGTTGAAGATCAGCAGGTCCGCATCCAATTGCAGGGCCTGGATCACCAGTTCCGAGAGCTTGCCCCTGCCCATGAGGAAGCGGGGGTCCAGGCGGGGCCGCTGCTGGATGATGGTGGCGGCCACCTCCAGGCCCGCGGCCCGGGCCAGTTCCGCCAGCTCCAGCATGGAATCTTCGGCCAGGGCCCGGCTTTTCCCGCTCACGCCGATGAGGATGGCCCTTTCTTGGCCACCACCCACCCCGTTCCGGCCCACCCGGGCTAGTTCCTCTTCCAGGGAGGCCACCAGCCCCCCGAAATCCAGGTGCAAATGGCCCACCTGGTCCGCGTCCAGGATGGCCCAGTTGCGGCCGTTCTCGGGCTGGGGCAGCAGGTGTGCGAGCTGGATGGAGCCGGGAGCGCCATCCTTGGACACCAGGAGCGCGGCCACCGCGTCCAGGCGCAGCAGGGCCAGGTCCATCAGGTCATCCTGGCTCAAGGCGGGGGTATCCAGGTGGGTATGGATGAGGCGCAGGCCCTTGAGGCGGCCCTTGACGCCCCGTTCCCGCCTTAGGGGGGGGAGCAGCAGGCCCTTGGCGTCCCCGACGATGACCTGGGCCACCGCGCCGGTGCGGTCCAGGAGCACCCCCACCTGCCGGTTGAGGTCGTGGGAGATCTGGGCCATTTGCCGGGCCAGCTCCGGGGTGAGCAGATCCTGGGGGGGCACTTTGCGGCGGTAGAGCCGCTCCAACTGGCGGTACTGCTGGGGCTTTAAGCCGGTGAGGTTACCCAGGGGACGATGGATAGCGATTACCTCTTAGGCGTACTTCGATTAAAAGTTAAGACTTTGTTTAATTTTAACATATCCTAACGATCTTTAAAGCCCAGAGGATGCTTATTATGGCAATGGCCTGCCCTCGCAGTTGCACCAAATTTTCAGTTGAGATGAGGGTCAATGAGAAATGCCCCTATAGAGGTTAATAGGAGTCTCGGAAAGTGCCGGAAGGTCCTTAAATGGCTGCTAATGGCTTCAGAGCAGTCGCCAGACCAGGGCAAAAATCAGGAGAATCCAGCTTCCAGAAAAAGAATCCCGGCAATTATCTGATGCCGGCATGATGGCTCTGCAGGGAGCGGACCTGGTGCTGTCGCCGCCGGGCCGCGGCGATGCCCCGGGCCGCGGCCAGGGCTCCGGCCAGGGTGGTGATATAGGGAACCTTATACTTGATGGCCGCTTTGCGGATGTAAGAGTCATCAAATTTCCCCAATTTGCCAGCAGGGGTGTTAACTACCAGATGGATTTCCCGGTTCTTAATGATGTCTATGATGTTAGGCCGGCCTTCGTGCAATTTGAGCACCTGCTCCCCGGGGATGCCCTTCTCCCCCAAGAACTTGTGGGTGCCCTGGGTGGCCAGGATTTTGAAGCCCAGCTGGTGGAACTGCCGGGCCACCTCCAGCACGGCAGGCCGGTCGGCTTCCGAAACAGTAATGAGGACGGTGCCCTCGCAGGGGAGAACCTGCTGCGCGGCTTCCTGGGCCTTGAAAAAGGCCAGGCCGAAGGAGTCCGCCATCCCCAGGACCTCGCCGGTGGACCGCATTTCCGGACCCAGGAGGGGGTCGACTTCCGGAAACATATTAAAGGGGAAGACCGCTTCCTTGACCCCGAAGTGGGGAATGGACTTCTGGCTGAGATCCAGGTCGGAGAGCTTTTTCCCCAGCATGATCTGGGTGGCCAACCGGGCCATGGGGAGGTTGCAGACCTTGGAGACCAGGGGCACGGTGCGGGAGGCCCGGGGATTGGCTTCCAGGACGTAGACCGTATCATCGGCGATGGCATACTGGATGTTCATCAGACCGACGACGTGCAGCTCCATGGCGATGCGCCGGGTGTATTCGTTGATGGTCTCCAGGTGCTTGGGGGGGATGCTGATGGGGGGAATGACGCAGGCGGAGTCACCGGAATGGACCCCTGCCAGTTCGATGTGCTCCATGACCGCGGGCACGAAGGCGTCGGCGCCGTCGGCAATGGCGTCGGCCTCGGCTTCGATGGCGTTCTCCAGGAACTTGTCGATGAGGATGGGCCGCTCCGGGCTCACCTCCACCGCGGCCGCCAGGTAGCGCTTGAGCATCTCTTCATCGTGCACCACCTCCATGGCCCGGCCCCCCAGGACGTAGGAGGGGCGGACCATGAGGGGATAGCCGATCTCCTGGGCGATGGTCAGGGCCTCCTCAATGGTGCTGGCCATGCCGCTCTCGGGCTGGGGGATGCCCAGCTTGCGCATGGTGTGGCGAAAGCGGTCCCGGTCTTCGGCCAGGTCGATGACGTCGGGGCTGGTGCCCAGAATCCTGACGCCTGCCGCGGCCAGCTCCTGGGCGATGTTCAAAGGGGTCTGGCCGCCGAACTGGACGATAACTCCTTCGGGCTGTTCCTTCTCGTAGATGCTGAGGACGTCCTCCACGGTGAGGGGCTCGAAATACAGCTTGTCCGAGGTGTCATAGTCCGTGGACACGGTTTCGGGGTTGCAGTTGACCATAATGGACTCGAAACCCGCGTCCCGAATGGCGAACGCGGCGTGGACGCAGCAGTAATCGAACTCGATGCCCTGGCCGATGCGGTTGGGGCCGCCGCCCAGCACCATGATCTTGCGCCGGTCGCTCACCTCCACCCGGTCCGGGGCATTGTAAGTGGAATAATAGTAAGCCGCGTTCTCCACCCCGCTCACCGGCACCGCGTCCCAGGCCTGCCGCAGGCCCGCCCGGTAACGCTGCTCCCGGATCTTGGTCTCCGGGACCTTCAGGAGTTGGGCCAGATATTTGTCGGCAAAACCGTCCTTCTTGGCCCGCCCCAGCAGCTCATCCGGGAGGTCCCGGCCCCGGTGGGTCAGGATTTCTTCCTCCAGTTCCACCAGCTCCCGCATCTGCTCGATAAACCAGGGTTTGATATGGGTGCGCTGGTAGAGGGAGTCCACGCTGGCCCCCTTGCGCAGAGCCTCGTACATGATGAACTGCCGCTCGCTGGAAGGCTCCCAGAGCAGGTCCATGAGCTCTTCCAGGCTCTTTTGATGAAAGTCCCTGGCAAAGCCCAGGCCGTGGCGGCCGATCTCCAGGGAGCGGATGGATTTCTGGAAGGCCTCCTTGTAGGTCTTGCCCAGGCTCATCACTTCACCCACCGCCTTCATTTGGGTGCCCAGCTTGTCTTCGGCACCGGGGAATTTTTCAAAGGCCCAGCGGGCGAACTTCACCACCACGTAATCGCCCCAGGGCTCGTATTTTTCCAAAGTCCCCAGGCGCCAATAAGGAATCTCGTCCAGGGTGAGGCCGCCGGCCAAAAGGGAAGAGACAAAGGCGATGGGGAAGCCGGTGGCCTTGGAGGCCAGGGCCGAGGACCGGGAGGTGCGGGGGTTGATCTCGATGACCACCACCCGGCCGGTTTTGGGGTCATGGGCGAACTGGATGTTGGTGCCGCCGATGACCTTGATGGCCTCGACGATGTCATAGGAATATTTTTGCAGGCGTTGTTGCAGCTCCGGGTCGATGGTGAGCATGGGCGCGGTGCAGTAGGAGTCGCCGGTGTGCACCCCCATGGCGTCCACGTTTTCGATGAAACAGACGGTGATCATCTGGTTCTTGGCGTCCCGGACCACCTCCAGTTCCAATTCCTCCCAGCCCAAGACGGATTCCTCCACCAGGATCTGCCCCACCATGCTGGCGGACAGCCCCCTGGCGGCGATGAGGCGCAACTCTTCCAGGTTGTAGACGTGGCCGCCGCCCCAGCCTCCCATGGTGTAGGCCGGACGGATCACCAGGGGGTAGCCCAACTCTTCGGCAATGCGCTCCGCCTCCTCGACGCTCAAGGCGATGGCGCTCCGGGGCATCTCCAACCCCAGGGAATTCATGGTGTCCTTGAAGGCCTGGCGGTCCTCCCCCCGCTTGATGGCGTCCACTTCCACGCCGATGATCTGGACGCCGTATTGCTCCAAGACCCCGGCCCGGGCCAGGGCGGAGGAAAGATTGAGGCCGGATTGGCCCCCGAGATTGGGGAGCAGGGCCTCAGGGCGCTCTGCTTTGATGATCTCCGTCATGTAGTCGAGATTCAGGGGTTCGATATAGGTGACGTCGGCCATGCCGGGATCGGTCATGATGGTGGCCGGATTGGAATTGACCAGGCAAATCTCATAGCCCAGCTTTCTCAGGGCCTTGCAGGCCTGAGTGCCGGAGTAGTCGAATTCACAGGCCTGGCCGATAATGATGGGACCGGAGCCGATAATCATCACCTTGTTGATATCTTCCCGTTTGGGCATGGGACATCCTCCTGGAGGGGACGGGGAATAAGCGGACCTTAACTGGCGGAAAGCCTGGGGAGGAATATAGGCAAGGCCGGTGGGAGTGTCAACACAAAGATTTAGTTTTAATAAAAATTATCCTGATATTACAGTTTTAATAATTGATGCCCTGAGGTCCATCAGATTAAGGAAATTTGTTTAGGGTTTTAAATCATAAGCTTTACCGAGTGTCAGAAATAATTGCGCATAAGCAAATGGGTTTGTCACCCTGAGCGAAGCGAAGGGTCTAGATTCTTCGCCGCCTCCGGCGGCCCAGAATGACAAAGTGTGGTGGATAATCATCTTTAAATGACGCTGTGTATAATGACTATGTTCTCAAAAAAACTTTGACAAAAAGCCTGGCCTTGATTATATACAGACCAACCGGTTGGTCTGATACCGGATGTAGGAGCCAAACCCATGTCCCTCAAAGACCGGATCATTCATGAGTCCCTGCGCCAATTTTCCACCAAGGGATTCATGAGCACCACCATTAACGACATCCTGGAAGGGGTGGGCACTTCCAAAGGGGGGTTCTATAATCACTTTAAAAGCAAGGAAGAATTGTTTTTCGCGGCCCTGAGCGAAGCCCGGAAGATCTGGCGCCAGAAGAATCTGGCCGGGTTGGACCGCTGCCCCCGTCCTTTGGACAAGATCAAAAGGCTTTTGGAAAACTACCGGGACCGCTACTTGCCGGACTTCGAAGACTTTCCCGGAGGTTGTGTCTTCGTGGCCCTGGCGGTGGAATTAAACGACCAGCACCCCCACCTGGCCCGGGAGGTGAACGAGGGTTTCCGCAGGTTCAAAGCCCTGCTCAAGCGGCTCCTGGACCAGGAGCAGCAAGGCGGGACCCTGAAAAACGGCATCGATACCACGGTGGTGGCGGAGATGATCTTTGGGGGGCTTCTGGGAGCTTCTGTGGCCTTTACTGCCGATAAATCCCGGGAGCATCTGGATCAATGCATTGAAGGGCTTATTGCCTTTTTAAACATGATCAGCCTCTAACAACTAGATTTCTTAAAGAGACCCCTATCTCCCCGGTGTTTTTAGTAGTCACAAGGGGGGACCTGTCGGTCTGCCAATGAAAGGAGGAAGCAGATGGATTTCAAGCTGTCGGAAAGAGAAGAGCTGCTCCGGAAGTCCACCAGGGAATTTGCGGAGAGTGAGATTACTCCCAGGATTGAGGCCATGGAGGAGACCGGGGAGTTCCCCCTGGACTTACTGAAACCCATGGCCAAGTTGGGGATCACCGGCATCATCGCCCCTCCGGAATACGGGGGCGTGGGCCTGGGCTACCTGGCCCGAACCATCGTCCTGGAGGAGCTGGGCCGGGTCTGCGCCGCCATGCCCATGAGTATGCAGGTCCACCATATGGCCATTGCCGCGCTCAACGATTTCGGCACCGAGGAGCAGAAAAAGAAGTACATCCCGCCCCTGGCCGCGGGGGAGACCATGGGCTGCGTGGCGGTGACCGAACCCTCCGGGGGCTCGGACGTCCTGGGGATGCAGGCCACTGCCGTCCTCAAGGACGACAAATGGATCATCAACGGCAGGAAATGTTTCATCACCAATTCCCACACTTCCAATTTTTGGGTGGTGATCGCCCGCACCGGCGAGGGCCCCAAAGGGCTGTCCGCGTTCCTGGTGGAGAAGGACGCGCCCGGGGCCAAACAGGGGCGCAAAGAGCACAAGTTCGGCCTCCGGGGTTCCAATACCGGGGAGTTGGTCCTGGATAATTGCGAGGTCCCCAAGGAAAACATCCTGGGCCAGGAAGGGGGGGGCCTGGGAGTGGCCTTGAAGACCGTGAGCGAAAGCGGCAGGACCGGCATGGCCGCCACGGCTTTGGGTATTCTCCAGTCCATTTATGAAGAGGCCGGAAAATTTGCCAGTGAGCGGGTCCTCTACGGCAAACCCATTGCCGCGTTGCAGGCCATCAGCTTTTATATGGCCGAGATTTATACGGAGTTGGATATCTGCCGGCTGCTGTGCTACCGGGCCTCCTGGATGAAGGACCAGAATCTGCGGTTCGACGCGGAGAGCGCCATGGCCAAATCCTACACCTGCGACGCCGCGGCCCGCTGCGCCAAAAAGGCCATCGAAATTCACGGGGCCTACGGCATCATGAAAGAATACAAGGTGCAGCGCCTGCTCAGGGACGCCATGGTCACCATCTCCGCGGGCGGCACCGGGGAGATCGGCAAGGTGGTGCTGGGCCGGGCGGCCCTGGCGCCGTTCCAGAAGAAATGATGGGAAGGTGTCGCCAGTTTTTGCGGGAAGGGTTGGGGGAGCAGGGGCTCCCCACCCTCCCCTTAAGCTCTCCTCCCCACCCCCTTCATAAACAACCCCCCCCTAATAAACAACCATGATGGGGGTGGGGGAGAGGTTTTAGAAGACGGAGGCAGGAGTTGCGCCCCCTGCCCCTTCTGCCAATAACTGATTTCAACCTCCCCAGGTTAAGGACAAAGAACTATGGACAGGGTAATTGTCTGCGTCAAGCCGGTGCCGGACCCCAAGGACTGGGACCGGCTCCGGCTGGACCCGGTGACCAAGACGCTGGTGCGCGAGGGTATTGGCAGTGTAATCAACCCCCTGGACAAACATGCCCTGGAAGCCGCCCTGGAAATTAAAGACGCCCAGGGGGCGGAAGTGGTCATCCTCTCCATGGCCCCCCCTGCGGCCCAGCCGGTTTTGCGGGAGGCCCTGGCCCTGGGCGCGGACCGGGCGGTGCTCCTCTCGGACCCTGCCTTCGCGGGCTCGGACACCCTGGCCACCTCCCGGATTCTGGCCGCGGCCATCCGCCGCCTGGGGCCTTTCGACCTCATTTGCTGCGGCAACTACACCCTGGACGGCTCCACCGCCCAGGTTCCTTCCCAACTTGCCGAACTCCTTAGGATTCCCAACATCATGCACGTGAGCAAAATGGAGCTCAAGGAGGAAAAGGAGCTTATTGTCACCCAAAAAATCGAACAGGGGTACATGCGCCTGGAGGCGGAGCCGCCCCTGCTCCTTTCCTTCACCAAGGAGGCCAACAAACCGCGCTTCAGCAGTTTTCTGGAAATACTGGCAGCGGAGAAAAGGGAGTTGGCTATCTGGACTAATGGGGACTTGAACCTAAAGGAGTCGCTGATCGGTTTAACCGGATCGCCCACCCAGATGGCGGACCTGTTGGTGCGGCAGAAAGGCCGCCAGGGCCTGCGGCTGGAAGGCGACCCTGAGGAGATCGCCCGACTGCTGGTTGACAAGATACATCAAATGGGTTTAATCTAATAGCAGTATCATTTCCACCTCACAAAATACGGGTCCTCAAACTCCCCCTCAATCATTGGGAGGGGGACAAGTTGGCGCGGTCCTTGGCAATTCCATTCCCATTCCAGCCCTCCCACATCACGGGGAAGGTAGTAAAAGTTTAAAAATTATATTAGATGATCCTGAGAAGCCACACTTGCCATATTAATTATTGATTTACGCGCTCAATGTTATAATTTATCGCCAATGGCCCAAACGGGGGTAATTTCCTATTTCTGATTTAGCCTCTGTATATTATGATTTAACTTAAAATTACTTTTTCCCGAAAATCAATTATGAAGCAGTAAAAGCTGCCGCATAATTAACGCATTATCCCGGTTGCAGGCAATGGTCACAATTAGGAGAATCCCGGCGAGGTAATGCCGTTTTATCGGCAAGCCGTAGATTGATCCGGAGGACTTTATGCCCCAGTGCCCTATCTGCAAGGCGGCTGTCTGGGTGGGCCAACAATACTGCGCAACCTGCGGAAACCACCTGCCCCAGAAGGAGGAGGATTATTTTTGCCCCCATTGCCGCACCCCCATGGCCAGCCCCCAGGATAGCTGCGAAAACTGCCAAGAAATACTGCCGGGGATTACCAGGATTTACCCTCAGGCTCCTGGGTGGACTTGGCTGCGGCCAATTGGGGTACCGGGCCTCTGCCTCGCCGCCGGGTTCCTCGGAGTAGCCATAGTCTTTTTCTTTTATTTCTATGGAAGTCCAGGACCTACTCAGCCGCTAACGACCCAGCCGTCTCGGGCCGCCTGGGAGCAAACGACAACTACTCCCCCCAGCCCCACGCCAGAAAAGACCCCAGCAGCCGCCATGATGGCGGCTGCAGAACAAACTGCGGGCCCCTCAGCCCCAGAAACCCCTGCTCCATTGCCAGTGACGGCAGTAAAGCCGGCCTCGGGCCGGTATTTTGTGAATACCCACGCACTTTCCCTCCGCAAGGCTCCGGATGCGTCCGCCGCCCTAGTTACCATTCTCCGCTTCAAAGAGGAGGTGGTACTTATGGGCACCGCCGACGGTTGGGGGAAGGTGCGGCACAAGCAGCGCAATATCGTCGCCTGGGCCAACATGCGCTACTTGCAGCCCTTAGCGGTTTCCCAACCAACTCCCGCTGCCCCACCTCTGACCGCGTCCCAAACGGCGTCATCGGCCTCCACGGTGACGGCAGCGCAGAAACCCGCGGACCTCCCAGCCCCGGCAGCCTCTTCTCCCCCGAAGGAGACGGCATCAACTTTATCACTGGGCAGGTATTTTGTGAATACCATTGAACTGTCTGTCCGGAATGGCCCGGAAATTTCCGCGCCCCGGATCACCACTCTCAACTTCAAAGACGAGGTGGAATTGCTGGAAACCTCCGGAGGCTGGGGGAAGGTACTGGACCCGCGGCGGGATATCGTCGGCTGGTCCTCCCTGCGCTACTTGCAGCCAGTGACAGGTGATGGTCCCCGGGAGGTCTCCCAGCATAAACCTGCAGAGCCGTAAGAGCCAGAGCCCGTTATTGCCAAAGCTCTCCAGGACAGGTGGAAGCGGCTGGTAAAGGCAATGGCATTTCCCCTTGTTCCTGGAAATATATCCTCTAGGGAATCCTGACATGGAAAAACCGCAGATTTGGGTCTTTATGGAGCAGCGGGGCGGGGTGCTCCACGACGTGGGTTTGGAACTCCTGGGCAAGGCCCGGGAGCTGGCCGGGTCCCAAGACGCCACCGTTGCCGCCTTGCTGTTGGGCGAAAAGGTGGCCCCTTTGGCGGACCGGCTCATTGCCCACGGGGCCGATCTGGTCCTGGTGGCGGCAGACCCGGCCCTGGAACCCTACCGCTTGCTGCCATACACCCAGGTCTTGGCCCGGGCCTGCCGGGAGTACGAGCCCGCCATCCTGCTCTTCGGGGCCACGGCCCTGGGCATGGAACTGGCGCCCCGGTTGGCGGCGCGCCTGGAAACAGGCCTCTCCGCCCATTGTATTGATCTTAAGTTGGATGCCGACGGCCTGCTGCTGCAGATGGTCCCCGGCTGGGGCGGCGGCGTGGTGGCCACCATTAAGTGCCCGGTGCATCGTCCCCAGATGGCCACGGTGATGCCCGGGGTGATGCAAAAGTCTGGGCCGGAAGCGAGGTCCGGCCGGGTGGTCCATTTGGCCGTGGGCCCGGACCTGGAGGTCTCCGGCCCCCGGGTCCTGGAAGTCCACCGGGAAGAACCCCAGACCCTGCCCCTGGAACAGGCTGAGGTGGTGGTGGCCGGCGGCTTCGGCATCGGCGGCCGGGAGGGCTGGCAGCTCTTGGAAGACCTGGCGGGCCTCCTGGGGGGCGCAGTGGGGGCCACCCGGCCGCCGGTGGATGAAGGCTGGGCCGCAGAGGGGCAGATGATCGGCCAGAGCGGAAAAACCGTCAGGCCCCGCCTGTATATCGGCGTGGGCATCTCCGGGATGTCCCACCACGTAGTGGGCATGGAGGCCGCGGAAACGGTGGTGGCCATCAATACCGACCCCCAGGCTCCCCTCCTGGCCCTGGCGGATATCGCGGTGGTGGGGGATTACCGGGAAATTATCCCGCCGTTAGTAGCGGAGCTCCGCCAGAGACGCAAGGGCAGCGCCGCCACCTGATTCCTGGCCGTCACCTCCAGACGCCAACAGGAGAGAGCGCCACACTGCCGGGAATGGCTCCTACCCCCGTTTTAGCCGCAGAAGCATTAGACCCTTGGCGTCCCCAACGATGACCTGACTACGGACTGGCCCGGTCCCCAAGGACCCCCGTCTGCCGGTGCAAATCAAAGTTGATTTGGGCAATTTGCCGGGCCAGTTCCGGGGTGAGCAAATCCAGGGGGACGCTTTGCGGCGGTAGAGCCGCGCCAACTGCCGGTACTGCTTGGGCTTTAAGCCAGTGAGATTACCCAGGGGACCGGGGATTAAACTGAAAAATCTTGGGACAAACGCCGTTAGCCGCGCCTTAGTTTTTTTGCCTCATGACTGATACCCTAATCTGCTGCACCGCAATCAATGAGACCAAGCTCATCGCCGCCCCGGCAACGAAGGGAATGCGGTAGTCCACCATCCACAGGAACCCGCCGATAGCTGGGAGAAATACCGCGGCAATGTGGTTGATGGTGAAGCCCATGGCCATACTGGGAGCAATGTCCCGGGGGTCCGCCACCTTCTGGAAGAAGGTCTGAATGGCAATGGCAAAATTGAAGAATACATGATCCAAGATGAACAGAATGGAGAGGACAAGTTTTGATTGGACCAGGGCATAGGCCAAGAAGATAAAAAATAGGCTGATGTATTCCAATGACAGCACTTTTCTTTCCCCAAAGCGGAGGATGCTTTTACCGATTGTCGGGCTCAGGAAATAATTGATCAGGTCATTAACCACAAAGAGTATGGTTATCTCTTGGAGGCTAAAATGGCACCTCTTGACCAGCAGGAAGACGGCAAAGGCCATAAAAATCTGACGGCGAGCCCCGCCCATAAAAGTAAGAAAATAGAAAAGCCAATATTTCTTGCGGAAAATCATCTTCTTGTGCTGGGGGATAATATCCTCATGGGTTGGATCGTGCAGCAACCCCCAGATGCTGGCAGCGACGATGGCGCCGCCGATAATCAAGTAGATCTGTCTGTAATTCAAAAAAGCCGCCAGGCAGTAAATCAAAATCCCAATAACCACGCTGGAACCGGAGGCCAAACTGCGCATTTTTCCGAAAATCCCTGCTGATTTGGTGGCGTCAAAATATTGCAGGGTCAACGACTGATTCGTGGTCTCGTAATAGTGGAAGCCAAAACTCATGAGAAGCGTGGTGAGACTGAGTCCCAGGAAGGAAGGAAACCATCCGGTCATCACCAGTCCCAGCCCCAGGCAGAGAATCGACAGAGCGGATAGCCGATGTTCCTTGATCACCAGCATAATAAAGACGGCCAGCAGGGCCAGGAAGCCGGGAATTTCACGAATGGATTGGATCATACCGATCTGGCTGCCATCCAAATGCACTACTTCCACGGCAAAGTTATTGAAAAGGGTGAGCCAGGCTTTGAGGCCAATTGTCGAACTGATGGTCAGCACCATCAAGAAACGAAACATGGCATTTTGGTTATTTCTCAGCACGAGGATTATTCCGAAATTATGCGGCCGCCTGACCTGCCCACTGGTTATGCCAGGTTTTAAGTTAGGATGCGGTTCAAGTCAAGCCATGGATCCTGTTGGGGGCTTTGTGGGGATGACGCTAGCCAAAGTATTAATGGCCGATTTCTTGCCAGACGTAAAACCTGGCATCTAATGTGAAAAATTTTTAGAGATGAACCCACGATCTTCCCCGTAAATCGAGAAAAATCAAGGCATTCAAATTCTAAACCCTAAATCTTGAACTTTAAACTAGCCAGCGGCGATCTATTTTTTCCCTTTCAATTTGATGGTGCAAAAGGAGTCCAGGGCGAGGGGCCGATATTTTTCCAAACCCGCCGGATTTGCGGCCGCGTAGCCGAAACTGACGTTGAGCCCCTTCTCCACCAGGAGGTAGTTTTCCTGAATCAGCTGGCCGGGAATTTCCACCTCAAATTTGACGCATTTAAACTGGCAGATGGTGGACTCGGCCAGACGATATTTGGCCTCGGGTTTTTCCCGTTGCAACTTCCCCATGATTAGCCGCTTGGCCGCCAGTAATTTTTCAAAGGTCCCTTCCTGGGGGGACGCGGGCATGACGATAATACTGAGAGTGGCCTGGCGGTCCGGAGAAGTAAAGCGCACGCGCCCCACTTTGGCGTCGGGATAATCCTTTTCCACCCAACCCGGGGGTGGAGTGAAGGAAAAATATCCATGGAGGTCGCTGTAGGTTTTGGGGTTAGCGGCGGCCTGGGCCCCACCCGGAGCGTACCCCCAACACAGGCAGAGGATGGACAGAAGCCACCACGATTGTTTCCAAAGTCGGGCATTCATGATATGCGCCTTTCTGAAAGATAATTTAGGTTATCTTACACCTTTTCCGCCTTAAAAATTAAATTAATTCCTGGCCTTCCCGGGGTAAAGCCCATACCCCCCTTCTTGCCTCTCCCCGGGGAAATGTCTATAATTAACAAAAAGGGCGGGCCGGCCAGATTTGGCCTTTACAAAACCTTTGTTTGCAGGGGCATATCAGGTGTACGCCCCAAGAGGCGGACACTCGGGTCCGCTCCTACAATTCCCCTGGTTTCCCAGGGAAGATGGCATTAATGTTTATTGCCGCCAATATCTCTAAAGAATTATGGAAAAGATACCTGATCAAAAAGAGCTGGAAAAAGAACTGAGCGACTACCTCTCCAATAAATATGGCAGCCGCATCCGGGTGCTCTCCCAGCAACTGGCGGTGGAGCCGGAGCTTGAGGGGGAAGGCCGGGGCAAGGCCGGCAAATCCAGCCGTATCCGTTTTGACCTCAAGCCCGAGGAGCTGGAAGCCTACCTGAACGAGTACGTCATCAAGCAGGAGATCGCCAAGAGCATTCTGGCCACCAAGGTCTGCACCCATTTCAACCGCATCCGCTATTTCCTGGAGCAGGGCCGGGAACCCGAACCCGGGGTGGGGGCCATCAAGAATAACATCATCCTCATCGGCCCCACGGGGGTGGGAAAAACCTACCTGGTAAAACTCATCGCCAAAAAGATCGGCGTCCCCTTCGTCAAGGGAGATGCCACCAAGTTCAGCGAAACCGGCTACGTGGGCGGGGACGTGGAAGACCTGGTCCGGGATCTGGTCTATGCCGCGGGGGACGATCTGGAGCTAGCCCAATACGGCATCATCTACCTGGACGAAGTGGACAAGATCGCGTCCAGCAACACCTTCTGGGGGGGGCCGGATGTCTCCCGCACCGGGGTGCAGCGGGCCTTGCTTAAACCCATGGAAGAAACGGAAGTGGACCTGAAGGTGGCCCACGACCCGGTCTCCCAGATCCAGGCCATTGAGCAGTACCGCCGCACCGGCAAAAAGGAGAAGAAGACCCTGAACACCCGCCACATTCTCTTCATCGTCAGCGGCGCGTTCAACGGCCTGGAGAAGGTGGTGAAAGAGCGTCTGAGCAAGCAGGGCATGGGGTTTCAGGCCGCCATGAACACCCGGGAGCAGGAACGGGATTTCCTGAAGCAGGTGACGGCCGAGGACCTGATCAAATACGGTTTTGAATCGGAATTCGTGGGCCGCCTGCCGGTCATCGCGGTGCTGGATGAGCTCACTGCCGACGATCTCTATGAAATCCTGAGGAATCCCAACAATCCCATCATTACCAGCAAAAAGCGGGACTTCCTGGCCTACGGCATTGACATCAAGTTTGAGGACAAAGCCCTGAATCTCCTGGCGGAGCGGGCCGCCCTGGAAAAAACCGGGGCCCGGGGGCTGGTGAGCGTCATCGAACGCATCCTCATCCAGTTTGAGAAACGTCTGCCCTCCACGGCCATCAAGGAATTGGTGGTCACCCCGGAACTGGTGGCCCGGCCGGAGGAGGAACTGGAGGCAATGTTGGCCCAGCCGGACGCGCCGATCAGGCGGGAGCGCTTTCAAAAGGCCAGCCAGCAGGAGCAGGTGATCTTGAAGGAATCCATCTGGCGCCGGGAAGGGGAGCTGCGGCGGCGCTATCATCTACCCCTGACCGCGGCCCGGGTGGATTTGATCGCCGCCCAATATCTGCGCTGTGACTGCGATCTGAAGACCGCGTTTGAGGAAGTGGGGCGCTGCCACGAGCAGGTGCTGGCCTTTGGGGACCGCTTTTTTTCCGAACACCAGATCCACCTGGAGTTTGACCCCGAGGCCATGGACGAGATCCTGCGCCGGGCCTTGGAGCCAGGCTCCTCGGTGACCCAGATCTGCCAGGAAATGTCCCAGGACCTGGAATACGCCCTGAAACTGGTGCGGGACCGCACCTCCCAGGATCACTTCCTCCTCACCCGGGAGGCCATCAGCGACCTGGAAAGCTATCTGAACCGGGTCATCCGGGACTACTACCAGAAAACCCTGTTCCGGGAGGGTGAAACCGCCCGATGATTGGGGTCTCCAAGCTTTACTGCGGCGCGGTGGAGCCGGGGGACGTGCTGCGTTACCGGGGCCGCGGCGCCAAGGACCTGCCGTCCCACCTGCTGCAATTCTCCGCAGACAAAAAGCCGGTGGTGGTCTGGAACCTCACCAAGCGCTGCAACCTCAAGTGCCTCCATTGCTACGCCCAGGCCACGGCCACCGCCGCGCCCGATGAACTGAGCCAGGAGGAAGGCCTGGACCTGCTCCGGGACCTCCGGGACTTCGGGGTGCCGGTGGTCCTCTTTTCCGGGGGCGAACCCCTGATGCGCCCCGATCTTTACGACCTGGTGGCCAAGACCGTGGCCTGGGGGATGCGAGCGGTGATCTCCACCAACGGCACCTTGATCGACCGGGACACGGCCTGGCGCCTCAAAGACCTGGGCCTCTCCTACGTGGGCATCAGCCTGGACGGCACCCAGGAGATCCACGATAGATTCCGGGGGCAACCGGGTTCTTTTGCCGCGGCCATGAAAGGGGTGACCCACTGCCAGGAGAGGGGCCTCAAGGTGGGATTGCGCTTTACGGTCAGCCGCCTCAACTATCTGGAAGTGCCGGCCATCTTCGATCTGGTGGAGGCATATGACATCCCCCGTATCTGTTTCTACCACCTGGTCTATGCCGGCCGGGGGAGCAAGCTGGTGGAGGAGGCCCTGAGCCACGGCCAGACCCGGGAACTGGTGGACCTGATCTTAACCCGCACCCGGCGTCTCTTCGATGGCGGCCGGACGGTGGAAGTCCTGACGGTGGACAACCACGCGGACGGCCCCTATATCTACCAGAGACTGCTCCAGGAAGACCCCCGGCGGGCCGCAAAGGTGTTGGAACTGCTGCAGATGAACGAAGGGAACCAGTCCGGCCGGGGCATCGGCTGCGTCAGCTGGGATGGGGAGGTGCATCCGGACCAGTTCTGGCGCCACTATACCTTGGGCAACGTCAGGCAGCGCCCCTTCAGCGAGATCTGGACCGACCTCTCCAACCCCCTCATGGCCCAACTCAAGGACAAAAAACGCCACGTCGCCGGCCGCTGCGCCCCATGCCGCTGGCTGGATATTTGCGGCGGCAACTTCCGGGTGCGGGCCGAGGCCCTCACCGGCGACCTCTGGGCCCCGGACCCCGCCTGTTATCTCACCGATGCGGAGATTGGCTTGAGTAAAGATGGTTGAGGAACAGGAACGGCAAGAGTCTGAAAAGCCTGGGGGCAGGACCCTGACCCTGCCACCAAATCCCTTGTAAATAATAAAGGCGGACCACCCTTGGGCAATACCTGGGTGATACCGCCGTTACTGCGGTCAGGGACGGACAGGGCAGGGCCGGATGGGTTTCCGGAAACTGCCTTCTTGGCTTGCCAGCGACTAAATTACAGCCTCAGATCTTGCTGACCTTTACCGCCTGTAGACCTTTGGGGCCTTCGTTCACCTCGAATTCCACCTTGTCATCTTCCTTCAAAGTGCGAAAGCCGGTGCCCACGATGTTGGTATAATGTACGAACAGGTCGGGGCCGTCATCCCGCTTGATGAAGCCATAGCCCTTGGCTTCATTGAACCACTTGACGCTGCCGGTATAGCGTTCCATAACTCCTCCCGCTCCCTTGACCTCTATTCCTTTGTCGGCTTCCAGTTGCGGGGGTCGCAGGCCAAAAAAAAAACGGCCGGCTCCCGCCATACCGTCATCATTATTAATGCCTTGCTTGATCGCCCCGATACACTGCATTTACGCCTGACTAAAGGATAAACTGCCCAATAGCACAGTTCGCCAGGATTTGTCAAGAAATTTTCTTAATTATGCTTGGGGCTTGCCTAAATAACAAAGTAATCACTAAAGAACTTTTTACTCTCCCTTAAATGAGGAATAGTTCGCCACGAAACTTTACTTTTAACTCTGCACGTGGAACTTTATCGGGTAGAGACAAAACCTTGCCGTTACCTTTACTCTCCTAACAGCAGCCGCAGGTGGTCTTCCACGCAGTCGGCCAGGACCGTCAGGTTGTAGCCCCCTTCCAGGACCGATATCACCCGGCCGCCGGCTTCCTCCCGGGCCAGGTTGATCAAGCTGCGGCCCATGGTCTGATAGCCCTCCCGGGAGAGGTTCTGGTGGGCCAGGGGGTCATCCTGGTGGCCGTCAAAGCCCGCGGAGATCAGCAGAAACTGGGGGGAAAACCGCTGCAACCGGGGCAGCCCTTCTTTCTCCAAGGCCTGCAGATACAGGTCGTCTCCACTCCCCGGGGGCAGGGGCAGGTTGAGGGTGAAACCCTGGCCCGGTCCTTTGCCCTGCTCCCGGCGGTAGCCGGTGCCGGGATAACAGTATTGGGGATCTTCATGCAGGGATAGATAAAAAACCCGGGGATCGGCCTCGAAGAGGTGCTGGGTGCCGTTGCCGTGGTGCACGTCCCAGTCCACCACGGCCACCCGCTCCAGGCCGAATTCCTCCAGGAGATAGAGCGCGGCCAGGGCCACGTTGTTGAAAAAACAGAAACCCAGGGCCCGGCCCTTTTCCGCGTGGTGCCCCGGCGGCCGCACCGCGCAGAAGGCATTGTCCACCTCCCCTTTCATCACCGCGTCCACCGCGGCCATGACCCCGCCCGCAGCCAGGAGGGCGATCTCATAGGACTCCGGACAGATGCCGCAATCGGGCACCCCGAGAACGGACCGGCCCCGCTCGCAGGCCTCCCGGAATCGCTGGATATAATCGGGGTCATGCAACCGCTCCACCCAGGCCAAAGGCGCGGCGTAAGGGGGAATGCGCACCAGGGACTCCAAGAGGCCGTTGCTTTGGATTCGCCCGTGGATGGCCTCCAGCCGGGCCGGGCGCTCGGGATGCCACTCTCCAGGTTGATGCCGCAGGTATCGCTCATCATAGACATAGCCGGTGCGAGGCATAGATCTCTCCTCTCCACTGTATCAGCCAAAAACAGGCTTACCTAGCGTAACCCGAAGAACTGCGGGATGCAAAGGAATTTGGCACGGCAATCTGCGGGAGAGGCTAAGGGATATGAAATAGAGGGGAAAGGGGACAAGGCGAGAGCAATTTGCCCATCACCCTTTTCGCCCCTCCCCCCAGCCTCAAGCCACCAAGCGTTTTTCCACCACTTCCCACTTGATATTTTTGAAGTAGTTGTTGACGTAGTCCATCTTTTTCAGGCCATAGTCGATCATAAAGGCGTGTTCGAAGACGTCCAGGATCAGGATGGGGTTGCAGCCCGCGGGATGGCCCACATCGTGCTCATTGATCCACTGGTTGAGGAGCAGACCGCTGGCGGGATCCTCATAACAGACGACCCAGCCGATGCCCCGCATGGCCGCGGTGGCCACAAAGTCTTTGGCGCAGGCGTCCACCGAGCCGAACTGGGCCTCCACCTTTTTGACCAGCTGCGGGGCCTGGGCAGGATCTCCGTCACCCCCCAGGTTCTCGAAGTAGAGTTCGTGCAAGCGCATACCGTTGAACTCCCAGCCCAGACGTCTTTTAAGTTCAGCAAATTCCGGGGTGCCTTCCTTGCCTGCCTGCAGCATGTCTGCAAGGAGGCCCATCACTTTATTGGTGTTGGCCACATAGCCCTGATAGAGGGTGAAGTGGTTTTGCAGCAAGGTGTCACTGAATCCCTGCATTCCCAAAAGAGAAGAATAGTCTTTGGCCGTATAGCTCATGTTTGCTCCTTTTTGCCTTTGAAGGCCGCCAAGATGTTTGACTTAATATAGTCCTGGAGGCAGGCAAATCAAGGTGGAAAAGGGAAAAGGCCGGGACGCCGATGTCCGGATGACGATTTGTTCAAGTTTTCGGACGGGGGTGCCGAAAGTTTTTCAGGAGTCATTATGCCGCGCCTGGGGGCCAAAGAAGCCACTGCCAAAACAAAGGGAACGGAAGCGCCTCCCGATTATTTCTCTTTTCCCGGGGAGGAGGCCGGGTCTTTTCTGGAGACCCTGGGAAACCTCTCTTTGCGCTGCGTGGGCATCACCGATCACACCGGGATCATCCGCTTTACCAATCCGGCCTGTGTGCAGATTTACGACCTGGAACCGCGGGAGATAATGGGGCGTCATTTCCGGGAATTCTATGCCCAGCCTGCGGCCCTGGAGAAGATGCTGGCGGAGCTCAGGACCAAAGGCCGGGTGGAGAACTGGCCCATCAAGGCCCGGAACCGCCAGGGCAAAGCCGTGCCGGTGGAAATAACCATGGTGCGGATTTCCGGTCCCAACCAGCGGGTCCTGGGCAGCGTGGCGGTAGTCCAAGATAAACGGCAACCCGAGGAGCTGGTGCGGCGGCTGCAGCGTCAGGAATTGACCCTGATGCGCCTCAACCGCAGCCTGGAGCACGCCAATCTGGAATTGGACCGGGCCAGCCGTTTGAAGAGCGAATTCCTGGCCAATACCTCCCATGAGCTGCGGACCCCCCTCAATGCCATCATGGGCTTCCTGCGCCTGGTCCTGGACGGTCTCTGCGACAATCCCCAGGAGGAGCGGGAGTTCCTCCAGAACGCCCTGGACAGCGCCCGCAGCCTTCTGAACCTGATTAACGACCTTTTGGACAGCGCCCGCATCGAAGCAGGGAACATGGAAGTGCAGCTGGTGGAGGTGAACGTCCCCCAGGTCTTTGAAGCGGTGCGCAAACTGACCCAAATCCAAGCGGATCAGAAAGGCCTGCCCCTGAGTTTTCATCCTTCCCGGGGCAAGATGGTGGTGCGGGCGGACCCGGGGAAGTTCCAGCAGGTCCTGGTCAATCTGGCGGCCAACGCCATCAAGTTTACCCATCAAGGGGAGGTGCGCATCAAGGCCCGGTCCTTTCCCTCGAAGGGCCATGTGCGCTTCGAAGTCAAGGACACGGGCATTGGCGTGAGCCCTGAGTCCCAGCGGGATTTGTTCAAAAAGTTTATCCAGGGGGACGGCTCCACCACCCGCAAGTACGGCGGCACTGGCCTGGGATTGGCCATCTGCAAGAATCTGGTGGAATTCATGGGGGGCCAGATCTGGCTCACCAGCCCCGGCCTGGGCCGGGGAACCGCGGTCTACTTTACCCTGCCCCTGGTATCCCAGCCCTTGTATTGGCGCCGGGCTGAAGACCGGGAGAAAGGGCTGCAGATTACCGGCCCAGTCAAGGGTCCCCTGGTGCTTCTGGTGGAGGATGAACCCAAAATCATCGAGGTGATGACCCGCATCCTCCATAAAGGAGGTTACCGCACCGCTTATGCGGTCACCGCAGATGACGGCCTGGAGGGAGCCCGGCGTTTGCAGCCGGCCCTGATCACCATTGACATGGGCCTGCCGGTGCGGCCCCAAGCCAGGTTGCACAGTGGGGTGGACCTCTTTCTGGCCCTGAAGGGTGACCCCGATGCCGCCTTAATCCCGGCGCTCCTGGTCACCGGGCATGAACCGGCCCTGAGCCAGACCATGGAAGGGATACAGCAATTGCCTCCCACTCTCAATAAACCTTTCCGGGCCCAGGAACTCCTGGATAAGGTGGCGGAGATGGTGAAAAAAAGGAAAGCCGGGGTGCTCGTCAATGCGGTGCGGCCTAAATTAAAAAAATAATAGGCTTTCCCCGTCAATTCCCAAACTTATTGACATTTTACTAAAAATTATTTACTGAACAAGTCCAGCGAAAACCGCCAACGGTTTTTGAGGTTATATATGCCTGCAGGTCCCAAGGTCTTGGTAGTGGATGACGATCCCGCTTGTCTGCGGATCCTCCGCAAATTTTTGGAGAAGGAAGGCTACGAGGTAACGGTGGCTGCGGATGGCACCGCCGGTCTGGCCCAGGCCCAGGAAGAGAAGCCGGCATTGATCATCTGCGACTGGATGATGCCGGGTCTGGACGGCCCCCAGGTCTGCCAGGCGGTGAAGGATGACCCCGACCTCAAAGACACCTTCTTTATCTTCCTGACCGCCATGGAAAAGAGCTACATCGGGGAAGGCATCTCCAAGGGCGCGGACGATTTCATCACCAAACCCATCGATCCCGTGGAAGTGGGAGCCAAAGTCAAGGCGGGCCTGCGCCTCTCCCTGGCCCAGAAGACCCTCCGGGACCAGGCCCGCCGGGATGAGCTCACCGGCCTTTTCAACCGGCGCCACTGGGACCAAGCCCTGGAAGAAGCCTGCCGGGCTGGCCAACCCTTTCTGGTGGTCATGGCGGACGTGGACCGCTTCAAGGAGATCAACGACCTGTGGGGACACCGGGTGGGGGACGCGTTTCTCCAGGAAATAGCCCGGGCCTGGTCCGATCTTCTCCAGGAGCCGGAAATCCTGGCACGCCATGGGGGGGACGAGTTCGCCTGCCTTTATTACCGCCCCCTGGGCAGCCTGCTGACCCTGCGCCGGCGGGTGGAAAAGAGCCTGGCCGCGGCCTTTCCCTTTCCCGTGGGACTCAGCCTGGGCTACGCCCGCTTCCAGCCGGAGCAGCCCTTAACCCCCGTAGCCTTAATGGCCCAGGCCGACCGCCGTCTTTATGAGGAAAAAAGCCAGCACAAGGCCCAACTGGAAAAAGCCCGCAAGGGCTAAGGCCCAGGCCCCCCGGGAAATCCACCTGGCCGCGGCTTTCTGCCGCTCTTCCGTCCCCAGTCTCATTTCCCCCTTTTCCGTTGCCTCGCCGGTGGGTCCTGGGGTAGTATTAGTGAGCAGCAAGGCGTGAGCAGAAAAAACCAAACCTTTTGACACTCTTTTTTCACTGCTTACTGCTCGCCGCTCACTGCTCACTGGCAAATTACTGGGGGGACTCCAGGTCCTCCGGGTCCAGGAGGCCCTGTTCCAGCAAGGCCGCCTCCAGTTGGGCCAGGGCTTCTTTAAAAGCCGGATAGAGCCCCACCGCCAGGGAGACCCCCTTCTTGGTGGGCACCCATTCCTCTTCTTGATCCCCGGGGACATGGACCCGGAAATCGATGAGACGGTGGCCCTTGAATTCGGACAGAGACAGAAACAGAACTTCACGGGCGTTTTTGGGCACCCGGCTGATGACTTCGGACATTATTCCTCCTGAGGTTGCTCCACCGTTGCCGGAGCGGGACTAGCAAAATGACTTCTCTTATCTTCCCTGACTTGTCAACCCCTTTTTCATATGCAGCTCTATAATACTCTAAATCGGCGCAAGGAAACTTTCCAGCCTCTGCACCCCGGCAAAGTGGGCCTTTATGCCTGCGGGGTGACGGTCTATGACGACTGCCACCTGGGCCACGCCCGCTCCACCGTGGTCTTCGAGGTCCTGGTGCGCTTTTTAAGACACCGGGGTCTGGATGTCACCTGGGTGCGCAATTTCACCGATATCGACGACAAGATTATCCGCCGGGCCCAGGAGACCGGGGTTCCCTGGCTGGAGGTGGCAGAGCGCTACATCGCCTCCTTCCAGGAGGACATGGCCGCCCTGGGCATCCCCCCGGCCCAGATCGAGCCCCGGGCCACCCA
Source organism: Syntrophobacterales bacterium (assembly GCA_020060385.1). Lineage (GTDB taxonomy): Bacteria > Desulfobacterota > Desulfobaccia > Desulfobaccales > 0-14-0-80-60-11 > SURF-52. The sequence continues at coordinate 61,712 of JAGVAH010000044.1, forward strand.
GCATATCCCGGAGATCATCGACCTCATCCGGGTCTTGGAGGATAAGGGCTTTGCCTACCAAGGCCGGGAAGACGTCTACTTCCGGGTGCGCCGCTTCCCCGGTTACGGCCAACTCTCCGGCCAGAGCCTGGACGATATGCAGGTGGGCGCCCGCATCGAGGTGGACCCCCATAAGGAAGACCCCCTGGACTTCGTCCTCTGGAAAGGGTCGAAGCCCGGGGAACCGGCCTGGGACAGCCCCTGGGGGCCAGGCAGGCCGGGCTGGCACATCGAGTGCTCGGCCATGGCCATGCGCTACCTGGGGAAGACCCTGGACCTCCACGGCGGCGGCCAGGATCTGGTCTTCCCCCACCACGAAAACGAGCTGGCCCAGTCCGAGGCGGCCACCGGCCAACCCTTCTCCCGTTTCTGGCTGCACCACGGCCTCCTGACCATCAACCAGGAAAAGATGGCCAAATCCCTGGGGAACTTTTTCACGGTGAAGGAGGTCCTGGCCAAATTCCCCCCGGAAGTGGTGCGCTTCTTCCTCATCAACGTCCATTACCGCAGCCCCCTGGACTTCTCGGACGCAGCCCTGGAGGAAGCGGAGACCGCGCTCCTGCGCCTCTACACCACCCTGGCCCGGATCGAGGAATTATTGCAACATCATCCCCAGGTGGAGCTGCCCGGGGAATATGATTATTATCCGGCCACCATCACCCTGGAGGAGTGCGCCCGCCTGGGGTCCCTCCAGGGCCGGTTCGAAAGCGCCATGGCCGACGACCTGAACACCGCCCAGGCCCTGGGTTTCTTCTTCGAAGCCGTGCGCCTCCTCAACCGCCTTTTGGAGGAACAGAGCTCCGAACCGGGCTACCTCACCATCCTTTTCGACCTCCATCGGGGACTGCGTAAATTTGGGGCCATCCTCAACCTCCTCCAGGCCGACCCCGCGGCCATGGTCAAATCCCTGCGCCAGAAACCCCTGGATTTGGCCCTCAGCCCGGAGGAGATCGAACAACTCATCGCCGCCCGGGCCCAGGCCCGGAAGGACAAGGACTGGGCCAAGGCGGACCGTATCAGGAAGGAATTGACCGATAAAGGCATTCTCCTGGAGGACACCCCCCAGGGCACCATCTGGCGGGTGAAGTGATAGTAATCAGTAATCAGTTTATTTATCTGATCACTGATCACTGCTTACCTATCACTGGCCCCTAACCACTAACATTGAAAGGAGGCTTCCATATGGCCACATTCCTGATGTTCGGCAAGTACTCGGCCCAGGCCGTTAAAGAGGCCAGCGCCCAGCGCTCCCAAGACGCGTTGAGGGTGATCAAGAAACTGGGCGGAGAAATGAAGGCCGGTTATGCCTTGCTGGGGGAAACCGACCTGGTGGTGGTGGTCGATTTCCCTGGCATCGAGGCCGCCATCAAGGCTTCCGTGGACCTGAGCAAAATGACCGGCATCGCCTTCACCACCTGCCCCGCCATCCCCCTGGAGGAGTTCGATCAAATTATTTCAGGCTGATAGGGCTGCAACCTAAAAAAACGTATCCCCCGCCCCTAAAAACTTGGTCTGGGGTGGGAGGAGCAGACCCCGTATAATGAACATAAGATCATAAATATTTTCTTGATTTTCTTAATTTCTTGTTATAATAAACATAGTTAATCCAGCGGGGCCCCAGCAACCTGCCCCCCAAAATCCGGCAAGGGAGGTGGAAATATGGCGCATAACTGGGCCTTCCGCCAGAACCTGCGCCCCCCATCCTGATCTGTTTGCGCTTTTACAGTCACCGCATCAGCCTCTCAGTTCGAACCCCGACTGTTCCCTGTAATCAAACCCTAACCTCCGGCGGAAGAAGCTTTATTCCCAGCATCCACCCGGTTAGCCTCCAAGACCGGGACTGACCTGGGTAACTTCTCCCTTTTTTCTCAGGAGGTGCATTATGCCCCTCATTCTCGTAGAAGCCCCCAGGCACGTGGGCGTGGGCATCAGGCCCGCTTTGCACCGGGATATTCCCCGGGTCCTGGAGATCGAGCGCCTGGCCTTCGGCGGGCAGTGGGATTACTATCAGTTCAGGGCCTCCCTGGAGGACGTCTTTCTCTTGGCGGTGGATGCGGCCAGCGGCGAAACCGTGGGCTTCCTGGTGGCCTGCTGCTGCAAGATCGCCCGCCGGGGCATCATCCTCCGGGTCGCGGTCCACCCGGATTTCCAGGGCCAGGGCATCGCCACCCAACTTCTCCAGGAATCCTTCACCACGCTGAAGAAGAAAGACTTGGACGAAGTGGAGCTGGACGTGGACATCGTCAAGAACGGGGCCATGCGTCTCTATGAAAGGTTGGGCTTCCGGGTGAAGGAACTCTTCTCCCCGGACATGGAAGGCGAGGAAAGTTTTCATATTATGCGCCGCAAGTTGTGATAATTTTTTCCCAGGGAGCCTGTTGCCAGTGATCAGTGATCAGTGGGGAGAGAAAAACTGATTACTGATTACTGATCACTTCTTTTTTCTGACCCCTGGCCCCTGGTCCCTGGTCCCTGCTTTTTTTGCTATAATAAAGCCATGCCCGACCGCTTCCACCTCGTCACTTCTTTTAAACCCAAGGGCGACCAGCCCCAGGCCATCAAGAAGCTGGCGGACGGCGTCCGGGCCGGCGAACCCCACCAGGTCCTCCTGGGGGTCACCGGCTCCGGCAAGACCTTCACCATCGCCAACGTCATCGCCCGGATCAACCGCCCCACCCTGGTCCTGGCCCCCAACAAGACCCTGGCGGCCCAGCTCTACGGCGAGTTCCAGGAATTCTTCCCGGACAACGCGGTGGAATATTTTGTCAGCTACTACGATTACTACCAGCCCGAGGCCTACGTGCCCCAGGCCGACCTCTACATCGAAAAAGACTCCGCCATCAACGAAGCCATCGACCGCCTGCGCCACTCCGCCACCCGCTCCCTGCTGGAGCGCCAGGACGTGATCATCGTCGCCTCCGTGTCCTGCATCTACGGCCTGGGGTCGCCCGAGGCCTACCACGGCATGCTCCTCTACCTGGAGGAGGGCATGGAGAAGGAGCGCAAAGAGGTCCTCCGCAAATTGGTGGATATCCTCTACGAGCGCAACGACATCGACTTCCACCGGGGCTCTTTCCGGGTCCGGGGCGACCGGGTGGAGATCTTCCCGGCCTACGAAGAGGACCGGGCCATCCGCCTTGAGTTCTGGGGCGACACCGTGGAATCCATCAAGGAGATCGACCCCTTAAGGGGCACCACCTTACGCACCCTGAAAAAGATCACGGTCTATCCCGCGTCCCACTACGTCACCCCGGATTGGCGCCGTATCCAGGCCCTGGAGGCCATCGAGGCCGAGTTGGGCGAGCGCCTCCCCTTCTTCCAGAACCAGGGCAAACTCATCGAGGCCCAGCGCATCGAGGAGCGCACCCGCTTCGACCTGGAGATGCTCCGGGAATTGGGTTATTGCCACGGCATCGAAAACTACTCCCGGCACCTCACCGGCCGGGCCCCGGGGGAGCCGCCCCCCACCCTCCTGGACTACCTGCCCCGGGAGTCCCTCCTGGTCATCGACGAGTCCCACATCGCCGTCCCCCAGCTCCAGGGCATGTACCGGGGGGACCGCTCCCGGAAGCAGACCCTGGTGGACTACGGTTTCCGCCTGCCCTCGGCCCTGGACAACCGGCCCCTCTCCTTCGAGGAATTCCAGGCCCGGGTGCATCAGCTCATCTACGTCTCAGCCACCCCCGGCCCCTACGAGATGGAGCAGGCCGCCACCCGGGTCGTGGAACAGATCGTCCGCCCCACCGGCCTCATGGACCCGGAGATCGCGGTCAAACCCGCCACCCACCAGGTGGACCACCTCCTGGCGGAAATCCGCGCCGTCCTGGACCGGGGGGAACGGGTCCTGGTCACCACCCTCACCAAGCGCATGGCCGAAGACCTCACCGACTACTACCGGGACTTAGGGCTCAAAGTCCGCTACCTCCACTCCGACATCACCACCCTGGAGCGCATGGAGATCATCCGGGACCTGCGCCTGGGGGTCTTCGACGTCCTCATCGGCATCAACCTGCTGCGGGAGGGCCTGGACCTGCCGGAAGTCTCCCTGGTGGCCGTCCTGGACGCGGACAAGGAAGGCTTTCTCCGCTCCGCCCGCTCCCTCATCCAGACCTGCGGCCGGGCCGCCAGGAACGTTAAGGGCCGGGTCCTCTTCTACGCCGACCAGACCACCCCCTCCATGTCTGCCGCCATCGAGGAAACCAACCGCCGCCGCGCCTTACAAAAAACTTACAATAAACGCCACCACATCACCCCGGAGACCATCCAGAGCAAAATCAAAGATGTCCTCTCTTCCGTCTACGAACAGGACTACGTCACCATCCCCAAGGCCGCGGAGGAACAGGCCCCCTACCTGGCGGAAACCACCCCCGAGGCCATCAACCGCCTCAAAAAAGAAATGCAGCGAGCCGCCAAGAAACTGGACTTCGAACGGGCCGCCACCCTGAGGGACCAGATCCGCTCCCTGGAAGAAGCCCGGTTGAAGTACGCGTAAAGTGGAATGGGGGTTGCCGGCTGGGGGCAGGGATTCGGGGAGAAGCCCTTGGGGTATAGTGATCAGTAATCAGTGTCCAGTGATCAGTAAAAAACTGATTACTGATTACTCGTATTTCTGGCGCAGATGGACGAAAAAAACTTCCCGCAGGTACTTGCTCTGCAACATGACTGACCCGTCCGTCCCCGATGCAAAATCCTGGAGCTCAAACTCCTCGTCGGGAAACCAGTCGGTGGCCAAGGCCAGGCCCCCTGCCTGCCGGCGGATGGTAATGCGGCATTCGTCCGCCACCTCCAGGGGAAAGGCCAGATACGCGGAAAAACTCAACTCTTCCGGGGTGGAGACGATACTGGCCTTCTTGGATTCCCAAATCTCGTACTTGGGATCGCCGAATCCGGACAGCCAATACAGGGTGATATAGGGGAGGTCTGCATACATCCCCGCCGGGGTATCCATGGGCTCTGACTCTGGGCGCAATCAATGCGGGAATTTGACGGACACCAAGACCTTATGGGAATCACCCGGCAAAGTCAAGCCTCCCCGCCGGGGCCGGGAGGAGGAAGGAGGGTAAGGAAGGAAAAGAGATGCGGGGGGAGGGCCAGGGGTCAAAGATGAGATACCCCCTCCCCTGATAACCTTTCCCTGTTTTTTTCTGAAAGCAGGCAACTGGCAACTAAAAAGGCTGGTGGCGGGCGGGGACGCCCGCCCTACGGAAAGCTGAAGCGCGCAGGCGGGACGCCTGCGTCACCGGCTGATAGCTGACAGCTGACAGCTACATGGCCCGTCCGTCAAATAACTCTGGCTCTGAGCCTTACTTGGTTTTCGGGGTTTCTTTGGGGGTTTCTTGGGGAGTGAGCTTCAGGAATTCTTTCAGGAGTTTTTCCTGTTTGGAGGTGAGGTTGGTGGGGGTTTGGAGGTCGATTTCCACTACCAGGTCGCCCCGGGAGTTGCCCCGGAGGCCGGGCATGCCTTCCCCGGGGATGCGGAAGGTGGCCCCGGGCTGGGTGCCGGAGGGGATGGTCAGGCGGGTATGGGAGTTTAGGGTGGGAATCTGCACCTCCGATCCCAGCGCGGCCTCCACAAAGGAGAGTTGGGCCCGGAATTGCAAATCCTTGCCCTCCCGGGTGAATAGGGGGTGGGGCGCGATCTGCACCTCGATGTACAGGTCCCCCGGGGGGCCGCCGCTCCTGCCGGCCTCCCCTTCCCCCCGGAGCCGCAGGCGGGTGCCGTGGTCCACCCCGGGAGGGATGCGCACCTGCACCTGTTTTTTCTCCAGGATGGTGCCCGCGCCCCGGCATTCCTGGCAGGGGTTGGCGATGAGGCTGCCCGCGCCCCGGCACTCCGGACAGGTGGTAAAAATCTTGAGGAGGCCCCGGGACTGGCTCACCTGGCCCCGGCCGCCGCAGCGCTGGCAGGCCTGGCGCTGGGTGCCTGGTTCCAGGGCGCTCCCCCGGCAGCGGCGGCAGAGGGCGCGACGTTCCAAATCTAGAGAAGCGTCAAAGCCTTTGACCACCTGCTCCAGGGTGAGGAGCACCTGGTGGCGCAGGTCCGCGCCGGGTTGGGGCCGGTGGCGGCCCCGGCGCCGCCCGAAGCCGAAGAAATCCTCAAAGACCTCGCCGAAGCTGGAGAAGATGTCTTCAAAGCCGCTGAAGCCGCCCACATCCAGGCCGGCCAGACCGGCATGTCCATAGAGGTCGTAGAGCTGGCGTTTTTCGGTATCGGCCAGGACCTGGTAGGCCTCGGAGAGCAGTTTAAATCTTTCTTCCGCGGCCAGGTTTCCGGGGTTTTTATCGGGATGGTACTTCAGGGCCAACCGGCGGTAGGCGGTTTTGATTTCCTCAAGCGAGGCGCTTCTGGAGATGCCCAGGGTTTCGTAATAGTCTTCCATCCTAGAAATACAGCTCCCCACGTATCCCCATGCTGGAATCTTCTCTCCTCCTGTTTGCCACTAATTCTTATCATCGGCTGGGGGCTTGTCAAGATTCCCCAGGATTAACCGGAAGCAGCTTCTCCAGGCGAAGCGCCAGATCCTGAGAACGGTTTTCTATTTCCACCACTTTTTCCCGGCTCTGGGCGCCACTGGTAAGGTGCACTGCCTTCTTGGGGACTCCCAGGATTTTAGCCAGGAAATCCAACAACTTCTTGTTGGCCGCCCCCTTCTCTGGGGCCGCGGCCACCCGCACTTTCAGTCGATCCCCCTGGAGCCCCACCACTTCTGTGCGAGAGGCGCCCGGCACCACTAGCAGGCGCAAAATATAACCCTGGCTGGTGGGAAAATAAACGGGGGGCACGGGCCAGTTACCGGAGGCTGCTAACCGATCATCAAGGCCCAATCGCGCAAGGTCTGTAGGAGGAAAATACGCAGGAACATGATGGCGGCAATCACTATCAGGGGGGAGAGGTCCAACCCGCCGAAGACCACCGGCACCCGCCGCCGGAGATAACTCAAAACCGGTTCAGTAACATTATACAAAAACCGGACAATGGGATTATACGGGTCGGGGTTGACCCAGGACAGCAAGGCCCGGGCGATGATCAGCCACATATAGATATTCAAGGCCAGGTCCAAAATGGTGGTGACGGCGTTGAGCAGATGTCTAACGGCTATTATTCCCATCCTGACCCCCAAAAAATTCTAGGGATAGTATGACCAGAAAGAGAAAGGTGTCAAGGGGTAACCGGAAGAAAGTCCAAAGTTTTCAGCAGATGCAGGCAGTCTTCCCGATCCAAGTCCTGAGACTACTCCCCTTTCTTGCGCCCTCCGGAGCATTCCAGTAAAATTAATTGAAAAAAATTTATTACAAAAGGCGTCCAAGCCGAGGCGCGGTTTTTGGGGGGCCGTAGATAATTACGGAACCGCTGGCCCAGCCACTGCAATCGTTAATAAGTGATCGTCGGTTATGGATTTTTCAAGTTTCCAGACATTTGCCGCGCTGCGGCATCGCAATTTCCGCCTCTTTTACACCGGCCAGATGATCTCCTTGACCGGGTCCTGGATGCAAGCCCTGGCCTTCAGCTGGCTGGTCCTGGTGCTTACCGACTCCTCTTTTTACCTGGGGCTGGTGGGAGCCCTGCAAACCTTGCCGGTGCTGCTCTTTTCCTTCCTGGGGGGAGTGGTGGCGGATCATACCCACAAACTGCGCCTGCTTTTCCTTACCCAGGCCGCCTTGATGATTCTGGCCCTGGTCCTGGGAGTGCTGGTGAAATTGGAACTCGTCCATATCTGGTACCTGTGCCTCATTGTCTTTTTGTCGGGGACGGTGATGGCCTTCGACATCCCGGTGCGCCAGGCCTTTATCGTGGAGTTGGTGGGCAAACCGGACCTCCCCAACGCCATTGCTCTGAACTCCACCCTGTTCAACGCCACCCGGGTGGTGGGGCCGGCGGTGGCCGGGGTCCTCATCGCGGTGGTGGGCATGGCCAACTGTTTCTTCCTGAATGCCGCCTCCTTCCTGGCGGTGCTCCTGGCGTTGTTCCTGATGCGTCTGCCTCCGGCCCAGCCCGCGGCCTGGACCCCTTTCCGGCGGGCCTGGCGGCAGGTGTTGGATCACCTCCTGGAACGGCAGGAACTTAAGCTGGTGCTCCTCATCATGAGCGCGGTGGCCATCCTGGCCATGCCCTATTTCGTGCTGCTCCCCATCCTGGCCCGGGATGTCCTGGGCGCGGGTCCCAAGGGATTCGGGGTGATCAGCGCCGGCAGCGGCCTGGGGGCCTTCCTGGGAGGCCTCACCCTGGCCCGGCGGCTGCAGCGGCGCCCCCCCATGCCCTCCTTTTTGGGGGGGCTGGGGTTATTCCTCTCCGGGTTGCTGGCTCTGGGCCTGTGCGGCAATTACTACCTGGCCCTGGCCTCCATCTGCCTGGCCGGGTTCGGCATGGTGACCCTGCTATCCACGGGCAACAGCCTGCTGCAGTTGAATGTGCCGGATGAACTCCGGGGCCGCATCATGAGCCTCTTCGGGCTGATCGTCATGGGCCTGGCGCCGGTGGGCAGCATCCTTTACGGCATCGCCGCCCACTATCTGGGCCCGGGACTCACCATTGCCGGGGGCAGCCTGCTGGCCGCGGTGATCTGCGGGGTGGTGCTCCTGAGACACCCGGAACTGAGGCATATCCGCTTCGGCGAGTTGGAGACGCCGGAGGACACCGCCTTGCCTCCCACCATTCCGCCTTTCCGGGGATGATATTTAGCCGCGACGGCCGTTATGGAAAACGCTGTAGTTTACCATGGGTTATAGACCAGACGTTTTCTGTTATCCAAAAGCAGTTCTCTCCCAAAATACTGTAAAGAAAATCCGGAAATTTTCGATGAGGTTATCAGAAAGTTTTTGGCGCTACTGTCTGCAAGCAATGTTTGGGAAAATATCCAGCCCAAGACCCCTTTGCCGGTTGGAGGAGAAAGCCCCATGATTCATGATCCCGGAGCAGTCCTTATGAGTCCGGAGGATCGAAATTCCGGCCAGGGGGATAGACCTGGGAAGGGCAAGAATCGGTTTCAATCTTACGCTTGGTTACTGATAACAGCATGGACCCTGGTCATAGTAATTTCCCTGGGGGTGAATTTTTATCAGGCACGGCAGGAAATTCAGGATATTGCCCTCACGACCGCCCGGATCAATTTTGAAAAAGACCTCATCTATCGCCGCTGGGCCACTATCCATGGCGGGGTCTACGTCCCGGTGACGCCGGAGACGCCACCGAATCCTTACCTCGGCCACATGCCGGAACGGGACCTGAGGACCCCGTCCGGCCGCCAACTGACTCTCATGAATCCGGCTTACATGACCAGGCAGGTATTTACTTTCAGCCAGAATGAATCGTTCATCAAGGGGCATATTACCAGTCTTAAGCCATTGCGGCCGGAAAACCGTCCCGACCCCTGGGAGATCCAAGCCCTGAAATCCTTTGACCAGGGTAAATCCGAAGTATCCACCATAGAAAAAATGGAAGGCCAGCCTTATCTACGCCTCATGCGCCCGTTTAAGACCGAGAAAGGCTGCCTGAAGTGCCATGCCCAGCAAGGATACCAGGAGGGCGACATCCGGGGCGGGGTGAGCGTCTCCATCCCCTTGTCACCTCTTTATGCAGGTCAACGCAGAACCCTGTTCAACATTTCTCTGGGACATGGATTGTTGTGGCTGGTGGGGCTGGTGGGAATCAGCCTGGGCCGGCGGCACCTGAGAACCGCCTGGCAACGGCAAGAGCAGGCCCAAGAAGCCTTGCAACAGAGCAATTGCCGACTCCAAGACCTGGTGGAGGAGACCAGCCGACTCAACCGGGAAATCTCCCTGGTAAGCGAATTGGCGGACCAACTCCACGCCTGTATGAATGGCCAGGAAGCCCATCAGATTATCAAACGCATGGCACCTCGGATATTTCCGGAACAATCAGGGGCGCTGTTAATGCTGAACGCCTCCCGGAATTTTTTGGAAATTATAGTGAACTGGGGAGAGAATCCTCCTGATCAGCCGGTGATGGATCCCCGGAGTTGCTGGGCCTTGCGAAAAGGACGTCCTTACCTGGTGCAGGAGCCTGATCAAGACCTGATGTGCGAGCACCTGTCCCCTCCTTTGGCTTTGGGTTATTTTTGCGTGCCCCTGATGGCCCAGGGAGATACGCTCGGGGTTCTCCATCTGCGGGCGATAGCTCCCGTCCCCGGGAGCGCTTCCCGGCAGCCGTTCTCCGAGTCCTGTCAATCCTTGGCTATCACGGTAGCGGACCATCTCGCCTTGTCCTTGGGAAACCTGAAACTCCAGGAAGTCCTGCGTCATCAGGCCATCCGGGACCCCCTCACCGGGCTATTCAACCGCCGCTTTATGTTGGAAACCCTGGAACGGGAACTGTACCGGATGCACCGTAAAGGGTCCTGCCTGGCGGTTATCATGCTGGATATAGACCATTTTAAGAGGTTTAACGACACCTTCGGACACTTGGCAGGAGACGCCCTGTTAAGCGCCCTGGGCAGGATGTTGCTTGCCCATGTGCGCAAAGAGGATGTGGCTTGCCGGTATGGCGGTGAAGAATTCGCTCTGATCCTGCCGGAGACGTCTTTGGAGACCGCCTGTAAGCGGGGCGAAGAGTTGCGCCGGATAGTCCACGGCCTGAACCTGGAACATCAGGGTCAGAGTCTGGGAGGAATCACCATTTCCTTAGGAGTGGCGGCTTATCCCCAGAACGGGGCGACTCCGGAAGTTCTCCTGCGGGCTGCCGATGAGGCCCTCTATCGAGCCAAACAGGAGGGCCGGGACCGGGTAGTGGCGGCAGAGAGCAGTGCGGAGCCAAAACGCTTATAACTTGGCGAAAGGAAATCTGTTAGAATATTCATGATATGAGGGGCATCAGGCCCACCCATAAATTACGAAAAATCGGGCGGCCGTCTCGCCCGCCTCAGGAATCCGCACAAACTGGAAACTGGGCCACTACTTAAACTTCTCGAACCAGACTCCCATGGCCGAAGATTAACAATCACCTCATTTTCTCTCCCCAAAATTCCTTGTGAATCCACCATATTTCTAGTATAAATAAATGATTTGCAAAAAATTCACACGCCCCGCCAGGGCAAAGCTGGTGCCTGCCGGCCTTATCTCCGGCCAGGTGGCCTTGCCGGCGGCGGAGCGGCGGACTAACCAGGAGGAAGCAGCATGGCTTACGTCACCATGAAGGAGCTGTTGGAGGCGGGGGTGCATTTCGGCCACCAGACCCGCCGCTGGAACCCCAAGATGGGGCCTTATATCTTTGGGGCCAGAAACGGCATCCACATCATTGATCTGCAAAAGACCGTCCAGTTTTTTAAGACCGCCTACAACTTTGTGGTGGAAAAAGTGGCCGACGGCGGGGTGATCCTCTTCGTGGGCACCAAGAAACAGGCCATGGACGCCATCGCCGAAGAGGCCAAGCGCGCGGGCATGTTTTTTGTGAACCACCGCTGGCTGGGGGGCATGCTCACCAACTACCAGACCATCAGCCGCTCCATTGAGCGCCTCAAGGCCTTTGAGGCCATGAAGGAAGACGGCTCCATCAAGCGCTTTCCCAAAAAGGAAGTGCTGATGATGGAAAAGAAGGCCGCCAAATTGGAGCGGGCCCTGGGGGGCATCAAGGATATGGGGCGGCTGCCGGATATCGTCTACATCGTGGACCCCCGCAAAGAATCCATTGCCGTGCAGGAAGCCCGGAAGACCAAGGTGCCCATCCTGGCCATCGTGGATAGCAACTGCGACCCCACGGAGATCGATTATCCCATTCCCGGCAATGATGACGCCATCCGGGCCATTCGTCTTCTCACCTCCCGCATCGCCGACG
>JAGVAH010000041.1 GCA_020060385.1 Syntrophobacterales bacterium
CAGGCCGCGGCGGCCGCGGCCAGGGGCCTTAAGGGCTCGCCCCACAGGAGCGCGGCCCGTCCGGGCCTCAAGGGGGCCAGCCAGCGGCTCAGGGCCTTCATCTGCTCCCTTTCTCCAGGCTGCGGTAGACGCCCACCACCTTCCCCAGGATCTGCACCATCTCCGCCACCTCCGCGGCCGAAAAGCGCAAAGGCGTGAAATCCGGGTTGTCCCCCTTGAGGACCACCCCCCCGGCCTCCTGGTAGACCCGCTTCAGGGTGGCCTCTTCCCCCACCAGCACCACCGCGATCTCCCCCCGCTCCACCCGGGACTGGACCCGCACCATCACCAGGTCCCCGGGGAGGATCAGGGGGGCCATGGACTCGCCGCTCACCTTCAGGAGGAAGACCTCTTCCCCCCGGACCCAGGCCCGGGGCAGGGGCAGGGTGTCCTCCACCTGCTCCTGGGCCAGCAGGGGCTGGCCCGCGGCGATGCGGCCCAAGACCGGCACCTCCACCACCTGGCCCGGCCCCTTCAGGGACAGGACCAGGCCCCGGGACAGGCCCGGCTCCCGGCGGAGATGCCCCTTGCGCTTCAGGGCTTCCAGGTGATCGGCCGCGGCCCGGGGCTGAATGGCGAAACGGGCCGCCACCTCCCGCACCGTGGGGGGATAGCCCCGCTGGGCGAAAAACTCTTCCACGAAATCCAACACCGCTTGCTGTTTCTCCGTTAAGGGCTTCATGGCTCCTATATACTATACATATAGATACGTGTCAAGAAAATAGTATACAAAAAATTAGGGCGAGGCTGCAGGGAACAAGCTAGCAGCGGTCAGCTTAATGAAAACCGGTGGTTGCCCTGAATTGAGTTAACTCCAGGTTGCTGAGGTTGCCTTTTCTTGATCTCAAAAAAGCTGCAAGCTGACGGCTGAAAGCTGACCGCTATCCCCCTTGCCTAAACGCCCGTCTCCTGCTATGGTGCCTGGCATGAATCGCAAGGAGGAAATCGGCCGGGCCGTGTCCCGCCGGGCCCGGGAGATCACCCCTTTTTTGGTGATGGACATCCTGGAGCGGGCCAAGGAGCTGGAGCGCGGCGGCGAGCACATCATCCACCTGGAGATCGGGGAGCCGGATTTCCCCACCCCCCAGGCGGTCACAGACGCGGCCTGCCGGGCTTTGGCCGAAGGCGAAACCCATTACACCCATTCCCAGGGGCTTTTGGACCTGCGAGAGGTCCTCTGCCGCCATTACCTGGAGAAATACGGGGTGAAGCTGACCCCGGAGCAATTCATCGTCACTTCCGGTACCTCCCCGGCCATGGTCCTCATCTTTGCCGGGCTCCTGGACCCCGGGGATGAGGTCCTCCTCACCGACCCCCATTACGCCTGCTATCCCAACATGCTGCGGCTGGTGGAGGCCGTGCCCCGCTACGTTCAGGTCCGGGAAGAAGACGGCTTCCAGTTCCGGCCCGGGGAGCTGGGCCCCTATTTGACGCCCCGCACCAAGGCCATGATCATCAACTCCCCCTCCAATCCCGCGGGCACCCTGCTCTCCCGGGAAGACCTGGCCGCGCTGGCGGAGTTGGGGCCCTATATCGTCTCCGACGAGATTTACCACGGCCTGGTTTATGAAGGGAAAGAGCACACCATCCTGGAGTTCACCGACCGGGCCCTGGTGATCAACGGCTTCTCCAAGCTCTACGCCATGACCGGCTGGCGCCTGGGCTACCTCATCGCGCCCCCGGATTTCGTGCGGCCCCTGCAGAAATTGATGCAGAATTTTTTTATCTCCGCCAATCCCTTTGTGCAGCGGGCCGGGATCGCGGCCCTGACCCAGGCGGGCCCAGAGATAGAGCAGATGCGGGCCACTTATGACGCCAGGCGGCGCTTTCTCCTGGAGGGTCTGGAGAGGCTGGGCTTCCATATTCCGGTCACCCCCACCGGCGCGTTTTATGTCCTGGTCAACGCCCGCCATCTCTCCCCCGATTCCTATGCCCTGGCCTTCGATATTTTGGAGAGGGCCAAGGTGGGGGTCACTCCGGGTATCGACTTCGGCGCGGGGGGCGAGGGTTTCCTGCGCCTTTCCTACGCCAACTCCCTGGAGAACCTGGGGGAGGCCCTCAGGCGGCTGGAGAAATATTTAGCAGACTGCCGCGCCTGAACCCCATAGCCCGCCTGGGTTTATCAATTTGATAAGCAAATTCTCATTTTTTTGCCGTTCCTCTCAAGTTTAGATTTCCCGGTCCGGAAAAAACCGGCCCCCTGCAATCCCTTCTCTCAAATTAAGATTCCTGATTTTTTCCCCGTCGGGGACGCATCTCAGTCAACTTAATTAATTAATGATATCTGCATGTTATATAATTTTTAATGGGATGAGTATTTGGCAGGGCTGATGCATTCCTAAAAAGCAATCGCCCTTGGCGATTAATTCATCCGAGATCAGGAGAAAAAAATGAAGAAAGCTATTACCACCTTAACCGCCGTGGTCTTCGCCCTGGGGCTGGCCGCGGCCGGACAGGCCCAATCTGTGGGCAAGGCCGCGGACAAGCCCGCAGCCAAAACTGCAACCAAGGTGACCCAGTCCCAGGTAGCCCCCAAACCCATGGATAAGCCCGGTGAGGCGGCCAAACCCGGGGCCAAGGAAGCGGTCAAGCCCGGAGAAACAGCCAAACCCGTAACCAAGGAAGTAACAAAGTCCGGGGTTAAGGAAAAGGGCAAGGAAACCACTAAAAAGTCCGCCAAGACGGAAAAGAAGGCGGGCAAGAAAGGCGACGGCCCCACGGAGAAGACCCAGAAGGAGGGCAAGAATCTGTAGCTGGCTGCAAGCCAGGCGCATGGCGCCTGCCAGCCAACCCTTGAGTAAATGGGCTTCAACCGCAACACCAAAAAGCCGGGCAGGATTCCTGCCCGGTTTTTTTATGGACGGTCTTCTGTATGCAAAGTCCGCCCCCATTGACAGCGCCAGGTGATAAAGTACACCCTACCTTGCCAATGGGGTAGATTCCTATAAGTGATTTGAAAAGATTGCACAGGCTGGAAGCCTGCGCCACCATGGGCTTTCACTTTTTCCAGGCTTTTCGGTTTTTGCGCCGTCAATCCCTACTTTCCCAATAGCTGTGCAGCCTCTTTGGCGAAGTAGGTGAGGATCAGGTCCGCGCCGGCCCGTTTGATGGAGGTCAGGGATTCCAGCATCACTGCGTTTTCGTCCAGCCAGCCCTTTTGGGCCGCGGCCTTGATCATGGAATATTCGCCGCTCACCTGGTAGGCGGCCAGGGGCAGGTCGAACTCCGGCCGCAGCCGGGTCAGAATATCCAGATAAGGCAGCGCGGGCTTGACCATAATGATATCCGCGCCTTCCTCCACGTCCAGGAAGGCCTCCCGCATGGCCTCCCGGGCGTTGGCCGGGTCCATCTGGTAGGCCCGGCGGTCGCCGAACTGGGGCGCGGACTCGGCCGCGTCCCGGAAAGGGCCGTAGAAGCTGGAGGCGTATTTGACGGCATAAGAAAGGATGGCGGTCATCTCCAGGCCCACCTCATCTAAAGCCTCCCGGATGGCCCCCACCCGGCCGTCCATCATGTCCGAGGGCGCGACGATATCTGCACCGGCCTGGGCGTGGGACACCGCCACCTGGGCCAGGACCTCCAGAGTGGCATCGTTGTCCACCTCCCCCCCCGGACGCAGGAGGCCGCAGTGGCCGTGGCTGGTGTAGCCGCAGAGGCAGACGTCGGTGATCACCACCAGGTTGGGAATCTGCTTTTTAAGCTGGCGCACCGCCTGCTGCACCGCGCCTTTGGGGGACGCGGCTTCGCTGCCGGTTTCGTCCTTTTTCTGGGGGAGGCCGAAGAGAAGGACCGCGGGAATCCCCAGGTCCGCGGCGGCCTTGGCTTCTTCCGCCAGGTTCTCCACGGACAACCGGGAGACCCCGGGCATGGAGGGGACCTCCTGGCGCACGCCTTTTCCCGGGGCCACGAACATCGGTAATATCAGATCCTCCCGGCGCAGCCGGGTCTCCTGCACCATGCGCCGCAAAGTTACAGACCTTCTGAGCCGCCGGGGCCGAAATACTGATTCCATTTTTTCCCTTCCCCTTTTGACTAAAGTCAATGCTGCTTATCCCCTCAATGGTTAATCAATAGTTACCTGAGGGGCAAGCCTCTGTCAAGGCGGCCCCCGGCTTGGCTCATTGACATTAGTTATTCCAACACATACAATAATTAAACTGCAAAGGATGACCCAAGGTACTCTCGATGATCCCCCTCCTTACGCCGCCCAAAACCTCGGAAGCAGTGGTCGTTAACGAACTGGACCGGCATTTTGCCGGAGAGGTGAACCGCCGCAGCCACACGAACCTGAACCGTTGCTATCAATGCCGCACCTGCGGCAACGGCTGCCCCTTTGTGGATGCCATGGATTACCCCCCTTACGGGGTCATCCGTCTGGTGCAGTACGGCCTGCGGCAAAAGGCCCTGGAGTGCGCCACCATCTGGGTCTGCGTCAGTTGCCATACCTGCTCCAGCCAGTGTCCCAACGCCATCGACATCGCCGCCATTATGGACACCTTGCGCAGCCTGGCCCTGGAGGAGAGGGCGGCCATTGCCGCCCCGGACATCCTGGCCTTTCATTTGGAGGTCCTGCGCTCCATCGAGCGCTACGGCCGCACCCATAAGCTGGGCATCATGCTGCGGCATAAGCTCCTTACCGGCCAGTGGTTCAAGGATGTGGACCTGGGGCTGAGGATGCTGGCCCGGCGCAAATTGGACCTCATGCCTTCCCGGATTAAGGCGGTCAAGGAAATCAACCGCCTGTTCCTCCCTTATTGGCGGGTAAAACCCTGATGAGCTTTAAGGAACGCCTCGATTTTTCCTATTATCCTGGATGCTCTGTGGCCACCACCGCCATGGAAAGCAACCAGTCCCTGATGCAGGCCTGCGGCATTCTGGGCCTCCACCTCACGGAGCTGGAGGATTGGAACTGTTGTGGCTCCTCTTCGGCTTACAGTTTGGATCCGGAGCTGGGCTTTAACCTGTCTGCCCGGAATCTGTCCCTGGCCCCCCCTGACCGCCCCCTGCTGGTGATGTGTCCCCGCTGCCTCCATCATCTCCGCCACGCCCACCTGGATCTGCAGCAGGACCCCAAGCTCCGCCGGGCCCAAGAACGCCGCTGGGGCCGCCACATTTCCCCCCACCTGGAGATCATCCATTTTTTGGAAGCCCTGGTCAGGTTCGGCCTGGACAATCTCCAGAAAGGGGCCGTCCGGGGCCTGAATGGCTTGAAATTCGTCCCCTATTACGGCTGCACCCTTTATCGTCCCCCGGCCTTAACCCGCCACAAATATTACCAGGCGGAAATGGAAAATATTCTTGCCGCCCTGGGGGGGCAACCCATCCACGGCGCCTATAACCAGCGCTGTTGCGGCAGCTTTCTCTCTGCGGTGCAGCCCGCCGTAGTTACCCATCTGGTTAATGAAATCATCGGCAGCGCGGTGGCTGCAGGCGCGGACTGTCTGGTCACCTCCTGCGCCATGTGCCAGCTCAACCTGGAGGTGCGGTGCACTGCGAACCGAAAGCTCCCCATCTTCCACTTTTCGGAGATCCTGGCCCTGGCCCTGGGGGCCACGGACTACGAGGACTGGTTCACCCGGCACCTGGTGGACCCCCGGCCCCTCCTGGAAAGACAGCAACTCCTGGGTTCCCAAACGCCTCCTTTTCGACACCCCCTGATATCTACTTGATTCTCCCTGGGGCCCTTGCGGGCCAACAGGTTTCTGTTAGATTCGCCCATTAAAATAAGAGTCAACCCCCAGGTGCGCCTGGAGTTTAACTTTTCAGGAACAGCAGATACGCCCACTGCCGGACCGGCTGTCAAAAGGGTTGACTGGGGTCCCGGGGATGGGATAATAATGCCTTGATCCCAATGAGAAGAGGTATGCTGCCCGTGCTGCATCGAAAAGTTTGGCTGGCCCCGGTTCTCCTGCTCACCCTGGCCGGCTGCCTGGGCGCGCCGGTGGCCCCCGACCAGGAAGCCCCGCCGCCGGTGGTGGTCGCGCCGGAGCCCACCCTCCCTGATCAGGTCCTCCTGGAGGACGCCCTGAGGGGCCGGTCTCTCTCCAACGGGGAAGTTGCCGGGCTCAGCGACCGGCTGCTGAGCGAAGGCAATTCCATGCTCAACGATGAAAAGACCATGGCCCGCCTGGAGATCTTGCTGCTGAAGGCCTTGAAGTCTCCGGAAAAGGCTAAAAGGGCGGTGCTTCTCAGGAACCTGGGGATCATTCATTACCACCAGAACAAGTTTAAGAAGGCCCGCCAGGAACTGCAGAATTCCAACGAATTGAATCCCCGGGACCCCCGCACCCATTTTTACCTGGCCCGACTCTTTGTGCAGCAGGGGGAAATCTACCAGAAGCAGGGCAAGAAGAGATTATCCCGGCAGCAGTTCAAGCGCGCGTCCATTGAAATGGAACAGGCCCGCAAATTGGCCCCCAACAACTCCACCTACAAACAAGACTTAAAGCAGATTATTCAGCAAGAGCAGGGGAAATGAAGATTTCCTGCCCTTATTGCGGCAATGACACCGATTTCTACGAGGTGGCGGAAGGGGTGACCATCACCACCTTCTACGTACAAAACGAGGATGGCAGCTTTTCCGCGGTGAGCGATGATTCGGAGATCCAGGGGGAGGTGCGTCTCTTCTGCGGCGAATGCCACAAAGAACTGAAGGAATACCACAGCCACTTCATTGACATGCTCTTTTAATCCCGCCCTTAGCTTCTCAGCACTGGCCAAAGCATGTGGAATCTTTTTGAGCGGATGGCCCCGGGAATTCCCTGCCGTCAAGGTCCACTCTTGCAGCAATAGATACCTGAAATCTTCCTCCCCGCCGATGCCTCTGGTAGTTAGCAGATCATTTATGCTGTTTCTGCTGGCTTGGTGATAAGGGAAGGGTCTGCCAAGATAGCCGCCGATCAGTTTTCGCCGGGAATTCTTAGAGTCCGGTAAAGTTAGCCCGCCGTCTGCCCTTGGGCCAAGGCCACCTTTGCTTCCCGGAATTTCCCAAGGATCTCTTTCGGAGTTTACCACTTCCTATTCTTCTTAATAACCCCCATGATGATCCACTTCTCTGACTTGACATGTGGATCAGTTTTCGGGGGGCAGGTCAAAACCGTGGTAACCCCTCTTGGCCCGATCAAAGCCAATCCTTTTATTGACAATTAAGAAAAGTTCTGCTATGATAAAAATCGCAATATAATCTTTACAAGATATATATTACTGGCAACAGGGTCAGGGATTGATGGAATTCCACTCCGCCCGAAGGTGCTCTCCTCCTTTACCCGCCGCATATTCCTTACTGCCCAAACCTGAAAGTATACACCCTTCTCCACCATACCGGGAGATGGGGTTATGGCGACAAATATTTGTAGCCCCCTCATCCTTCCCGAAAGATGATCGATCAGCTGGGAGATAGGCAAATGAGTCGGCTTTCTTCACGCTGCGGATTAATGCCTTCCTGGTTGCAGGCGGCATTGCTTGCTCTGGTAAATCTTGCCTTTTTCTTTAGCCTCATGGGATTTACCTGCCGGGCTGGCGCCCAGGACCTCCCTCAGGTCCGCCATTCCGTTAAGCCTTTAAATCTTTCCCGGGCGCCCACCACCGCAGAATTGATGGCCGCGGGCCAATTGGGCGGGCAACTGTATCCCACGCATTTCCTGGCCAATAAGGCCCGGGAAAGAGAGATCAATCTCTCCTTCGGGGTGGCCATCCAAGCCTGGAATATGCATGAATACCGGGAAGCGGTGGAGATGTTCCGGCGCCATGTGGCTCAATATCCGGACAGTCCCTGGGCCGGGGAGGCCGTTCTGCACGTGGGCTGCGATGCCCTTTATAATGGCCGCTACACGGAGGCCGGGAACTGCTTTAATTGGATCCTGGCGGCCCACCTGGGCAGCCAGCACCAGGGCGCCAGGATTATGGTCAACAAGGCCCGGACCCGCTTGGCGAACCTGAAGACTTTACAGGGAAACTTCCCGGAAGCCTTGGAACATTACCGGCTGCTCAAAGCAACCAGTAGTGATTGGCGGGACCGCACCTACGCGGCTCATTGGATTCAGAGGCTCTCCCGGGAAAAACGGGAGCAGTTGGCCATTTTTAACTGCGGCACCCAGGCCCTGGCCCATTTGCTGCGCAAGAAGGGGCAGAAATCCCAGGCCCGGGACCTTCTGAAACTGGTGGCCACCTCTCCCCGGGGCCACAGTATGCGGGACCTCAAGTCCCTGGCCGCCAGTCACGGCTACCAGCTTACCGGCCTGAAGTTGACGGTTGCCCAACTGGGCCAGATTCCCCTGCCGGCCATCGTCCAGTTGACCGGCCGGGCCCAGGGGGATCGCGGCCATTACTGGGTCCTGGAGGGGGTGGAAAAGAACGTTCTCAAATTCTTCGATCCCCAGAGCCGCAACCGCTTTCGCCAGACCGGGGCGGAGTTCGCCCGGGAATGGGGCGGCAACGCTCTGGTCTTCGCCGGCCCCAAGGGGCTCCCGGGCCTGAAA
Source organism: Syntrophobacterales bacterium (assembly GCA_020060385.1). Lineage (GTDB taxonomy): Bacteria > Desulfobacterota > Desulfobaccia > Desulfobaccales > 0-14-0-80-60-11 > SURF-52. The sequence goes on from JAGVAH010000041.1 coordinate 8,517, forward strand.
CTGGCGGCCAGGGAGATGGCAGACCTCTACGGCGGCTGCTGCGGCGTTCCTAGAAAGCCATCTGATTTGTGAAAACCTGATAATAAGCAAAAAGGTTGTGGTGAGCCGGTATGGTCCGTAAACCCCATCAACTTGAATTTCTTTGTCACCGATACCCCCTTATGGTACCGCAGCCCCATCGGGCCGCCGGTAGAGATCACCCTGAGTTACAATTCCCAATCCTCCATAGTCCAGCATGAGCCCTTCGGCAACAAGTGGGCCTTCAACTACGGCTGTTACCTGGTGGAAGACACCGGCGGCACGGTTACCGTCTTCATGCCCGATGGCCGCAATGATACCTTCACCCCGGACGACGCCGGGGGCTTCACCCCCCCCACCCAGGTCTTCAACCGGCTGGATAAGGTCGCGGCCAGCCATTATGAGTTGCGATTTCCCGATGATACGGTCTATGTCTTTGATATCCCCGGGGGGACCACTTCCCTGCAGCCCTTCCTGGTGGAGATTCGGGACGCCCGGGGCCTGAAATTGACCTTCGGCTACGACCCCGCGGTCCTCCTCAAGACCATCACCGACGCCGTGGGCCGGGCGACCACCCTGACCTACGACGCCAACAACCTGGTGACCCAGGTGACCGATCCCTTCGGCCGCACCGCGGCCTTTAGCTACGACGGCAACAAAAATCTCGTCAAGATCACCGACATGGGGAACTACGCGGCGAGTTTCACTTATGACCAGGACAATTTTATAACCAGCCTCGCCAAGGGGCGGGGGGCCTGGAATATCTATACTGAGCCGGCGGACGGCATTTATAATGGCAGTAACGGCTATCCTGCTCCCGGCGGGGATATGTGGGAGGATTTCCGGGTCACCGTCACCGATCCTTATGGTAAAAAAGAAGAGTATCATTATGACGGTAACTCAATTTATGGATGGTATGTCAGTCCTAATAATTATGTTAATTATGTCAGTTATGAAAAAAGTAATGTTAACACGGCAAAGATAAGCTATTATTATACTACCATTAATAGCCTGGGGCAAACATCTGGTATTAGGACACCTCTCGGTGGGTTTTATAATTTTGGTTATGATAGCTCTGGCAATCGTACTAATATTTGGGACCCACATAGTTACACGTCATCTAATTATAATAATATGGGCCTACCTACATCCGTCACTAATGCCTTATATTATACTATTAATATGACCTATGCCAACAACAATGTCGATCTAATCTCCGTCCAGGATGATCTGGGACAAGTCAAGCTGACGTATAACAATTTCCACCAAGTCACTGCCGTTACCGACCGCCTGGGAAATATCACTACTTTTGATTATAACGCTTATGGGCAACTGACCTCCAGCACCGACGCGACGGGCGCCGTCACCAATTGCCTCTATGACGCCTACCACCGGCTGGTGGAAGTGAGGCGGGGGCGCCACCGCACCCGCGCGACCCAGCGGCTGCACAGCTACTCCTATGACGCCCTGGACCGGGTGCGGACCTACACCGATCCCACCGGCCTGAAGGTGACCTATGATTATAACGATCTGAACCAGGTGACCCGCATCACCTATCCAGACGGGAAATTCAAGAGCTTCCAGTATTCCACCTGCTGCCCCAGGCTGGTGGACAAAGTCACCGAGCGATCGGGGCAGGCCAGCTTTTATGCCTATGACAAGCTCAACCGCCTCACCGCGGTCACCGATCCCGGGGGCGGGGTGACCCGCTTTGCTTATGACGCCAACGGCAACCGCACCCAACTGGTGGACCCCAAGGGCAATGTCACCCGCTTCAAATATGACGCGGCTGACCGCCTGGTGAAAAAAATCTATGCCGACGGTGAATACGAACTATACACTTATCACAACTATGGGCCGGTGGCCTCCAAGCGCAACGCCCGGGGCGTCACCACCTATTATAATTATGACGCCAACAATAATCTCACCCGCATCTATTACAACGACTATTACTCTAGCACTTTACCCTTGCTCAATTATTCTTACGATAAATACAGCCGGTTGCTCACCGTGTCCAATAACGTGGGCTCCATCACTTATCAATACGACGCCAATTCCCGGCTGGTGAGCGCGGACGGCCCCTGGGACAATGACCTGATCACCTATCAGTACGACGCCCTGGGCCGCCGCATCGCCATGACCCGGGAAAAGGGCCAGGCCGCGGCCTATGCTTACGACGAGTACAACCGGCTAAGCGCGGTGAACGCGGGCGGTAACCTCTATTACTACACCTATTCCGGGGTCAATCCCCTGGTGCGGTCCCTGACCCGGCCCAACGGCGCGGTGACCACTTATCAATACGACGGCCTGCAGCGCCTGACCCAGATGACCAGTAAAAATGCAGGGGGCGGGATCATCAATAGCTATGCCTATACTTTCAACGCCCAGGACCTGCGGGCCTCCGAGGCCGCCACCGAACCCGGAACCCCGGCCCCATACCAGAACGCCGGAGTCCAGTACACCTATAATAACGTCAACCAGCTACTCAGCGCCGCCGACCCCGGTGCCAAAACCTTTGCCCATGACCGGGACGGCAACCTGGAAAAGGGCTACACCCCGGAGGGCTACGCCTTTACCGCGCTGTACGATCCGGAAAATCGCCTGCAATCCATCACTTACACGGATGCTGACGGGGCCTGGAACAAGACGGAGTACAACTATCTCGGCGAGATTTTGGTGCAGGTGAAGAAGTACCGCAACGGCGCTCTGGTGAGCGACAGCCGCTACCTCTATGACGGCGCCCTGCTGGTGCAGGAGCGGGATGGGGACAACAATGTCACCCGGGAATACAGCTGGGGGCTCAACAAGGGTGGTGGCATTGGCGGTTTGCTGCACCTCACCCAGGGAGGCGCAAATTACTCTTATTTTTATGATGGCAAAGGGAATGTAACGGAGGTGCTAAATAGCACCGGGGCAGTAGTCGCGCTGTACCAGTATGAACCCTTCGGCCGGCGACTTAGCCAGACTGGCAACTTGGCCCAACCAATGCAATTTTCCACTAAGGTTTATGACGACCAAACTGGATTGTCTTACTATGGGTATCGGTTTTACCAACTTGGCCAAGGACGATGGTTGACACGTGACCCAATAAGAGAGCTTGGGGGAAATAACCAATACATTTTTGTTTTAAACAACCCGATCAACTTTATCGATCCGACGGGATTATTTCTATGGCCCTGGGAACGGCCAGTAACTGTTGAAGGTGGAACCCCAGAACAACGGCAGCGTGTTAATAATATTGTTGAAAGAATCTTTAATACAGAAAGGGGTAGCCAACTTAAGGAACAAATCATCGGGCCTTGGTACTGGCACGGTAGTCCCAAAATTATCCATCTAAACAGTAGCGGAACTCTTAATGCCGAAGTTTCGGGAAGAAATATTAATATAGATCCTTGCGCCCATCCGACTATTAGCACAACAAGTGGCAATCAAGCGGCTACTACTGAGAGAATTATTGCCCATGAGCTAGGGCATGCCGTAACTGGAACGCGCGATGAGGGCCCCCAAATGATGGATAATGTAAATCAGAATGAAAATCCGATAACAACTCAATTGGGAGAATCATATACGAGGACTCAATATTAGTATAAGGGACAGCTATGATAAGAATGCTATGCGTATTCATAATTATACTTTGGCCTGTTGCTTTGACAAGAGCAGGAGATCAACAAGTGCCAGTAAAAGACAATTATGCCGAGTTAAAAAAGTTGAAAATAGACAATGCTGTTCCAGATGCTAAAAAAGCGATAGCAATAAATGATTTTAGGCTATTAGCTGTAAGAGGTTATACTATCGAGGTACCTGGCATAAAAGAATCGGTTTCAAAAATAGAAAAAAAATTTGGAATAAAAATTATTGAAGGCACGAGCGATGCCTTTGAGGGACCAGAGCATAAATACTTAAATGAAATAGCACGTAAATATGCAGAACAATACAATCAAACGATTATAAATTATCTTAATGCTCATAAGAAGTAATCATTAAATAGTGGTGGCTAATAAAACACAACGTAATTCTCAAGATAAAAATTATAAGGCGGGGATGAGAATATATTACGCTAAATGCAAAATTACCTTCAATCAATAACGTTAGGCTCATATAAAGGAATAGAACATTATGGAGAAAAAATTATCAAAAATATATATCTTAATACTTTTTATTGCCATTATTACTAATACACCTTTACTGGCCGCCACCGCCCAATACACCTACGACGACCTCAACCGCCTCATCAAGGTGCAGTATAGCGACGGCGCCGTCATTCAGTATACCTATGACGCGGTGGGGAACCGGCTGACCCAGCAGGTGCAGGCCCCTTCCGGCAGCGCGGCGGCTTCTCCCCAGGCCGGGGCGGCGGGCAGCGCCTCCTCCTCCGCATCGAACTCTACTGCGGTTGACCCGGTCCAGGAGTCGCTCACCTACACCGGCGCCGGGGTTTCCCCGGCCCTGGCCTGGCCCGCGCTGCTCACCAGGATCAGGCTGGCCGGCTCGGACAGTGATCTGGAGAACCTCCAGGGGGAGATCCAAAGTTTCCTCAACCAGGGGGCCTTCAGCCCGGGGGAAAAGGACGAGTATCAAAAAGAGGTGGCCCAGGAGTTAGAAGCCCGGGCGGATTTTATCCGCCGTACCACTGCGGCCGCGGCGGCAAAGGCCGGGACCGCAAGTCCAGCCGGGATGGACCGGGAGCAGAAAGATAAAGCTGCACCCCCACATCCCAAGATTATCAAAGAAAAAGAGAAAATCTACACTTCCGACCCGGAATCAGGGGTGGAGAAACCCCAGCCCTAAGGGGGGGAGCCCCGCAGCAGAGGAGGAAATATGGCAGGAGGAAGGCGGTTTCCCTGGTCGCCGCCAGTCTTTTGGGGCCTGTTGGCGCTGCTCCTGGGCGCCCTGTTCTTTTTCCCTTCCACCCGGCTCGCGGCCGGTGCCGCCCAAGGACCGGACCGCCTGGAGGGGTCCGCCCCCGGAGAGGTTTACAGCCGTCTGCCCCTCTATTTCATGGAAAACCGGGGACAGGTGGATGGAAAGATCAAATATTATGCCCAAAGCCAGGGCCGGGCCGTTTATTTCACCCCGGCCGGCCTCCAGTTCTCCTTTCTTAAGGAAGCAGCCCCGAGCAGGGCGCCGGGCCGCGGCCCCCGGCAGGGTAAGGCGCACCGGGAAGCCCGCCTGGCCCGGACACCAGCCGCCAATACCCCGCCCCTGCAGTTTAGCCTGACCCCGGTGGGCCTGTCTCCCGGGGTGAAGATCTCCGGGATCGACCGCCAGGCCGGCCAAGTCAACTATCTCCGGGGCCCGGACCCCCAAAAATGGCGCACCGGCATCCCCACCTACGGAGCCGTGGCCTACCTGGGCGCCTACCCCGGGATCGACTTGAAATTCTATGGCACCGGACGGCAACTGGAGTATGACGTCATCATCCAGCCCGGCGCGGACCCCAGCCGGGCGAGATTTCAATACCAGGGCATCAAGGGCCTGGAAGTCACCCGGGCAGGAGACCTGGTCGCCCATCTGCCCGGTGGCGGCTCCCTGGCGCAGAAAAAACCTTTTATCTACCAGGTGATCAACGGCGTGCGGGTGCCCCGCCAGGGAGGCTTCAAACTGGCCCCGGGCAAGGACGCCCACAGTTACGGCTTTGCCGTGGCCTCTTATGACAAAAAACTCCCCCTGATCATCGACCCGGTGGTGGTGTATTCCACCTATCTGGGGGGAAGCGCCTACGACGTGGGCAACGCCATTGCCGTGGATAGCAGCGGCAATGCCTACATCACCGGCTGCACCTTTTCCAATGATTTTCCCACTGAAGGGGCATACTCTTATTATCATGGGTATGCCGACGTCTTTGTCACCAAGCTCAACGCCGGGGGCAACGCCCTGGTCTATTCCACCTATCTGGGGGGGTACTCCGGGGTGCAGGAAGGTTACGGCATCGCCGTGGATGGAGAGGGCAATGCCTATGTGACGGGCTATACCGATTCCGGTTCCTTTCCCACCGTGAACCCTTATCAATCCAGCCGCAAGGGGGTCTGCGACGCCTTTCTCACCAAGCTCAACGCCCCGGGCAATGCCCTGGTTTATTCCACGTACCTGGGGGATGGCTATGACGATGCCGCCTACGCCATCGCCATGGACCAAAACGGCTTTGCCTGTGTCACCGGAGAGACCTTTAATATCTATTCCCTTTATAACGTCTTTATTGCCCGTTTCGATCCCCTCGGCGGCCTGATTTATCGCACTATCTTGACCGGATCCAATGATGACTCGGGTTATGGCGTGGCGATAGATAAGAATGGCAATGCCTATGTGACCGGTGAGACCAATTCTCCTGATTTCTCCACCAGCGCGGGCGCTCCCCAAGGGACAAATGCCGGGGCCAGCGACGCGTTTGTGTCCAAGCTCAACACCATCGGGGCCGTGCTTTACTGCACCTACCTGGGAGGAGACCTTGAGGATAAGGGCTACGGTATCGCTACGGATAAAAATGGTAACGCCTTTGTGACCGGCACGACCTACTCCGCCAATTTCCCCCTAGTGAACCCGGCGCAGGCGACAAGAAAAGGAGCAGCCGACGCCTTTGTGGCCAAACTTAATGCTGAGGGTAACGCCTGGGTTTACTCCACTTACCTGGGGAGGAATTATGAGGATGAAGGCTACGGCATCGCCCTGGACCGCATCGGCGCCGCCTACATAACCGGATGGACCGCCTCGCCGGTTGCCGATTCTCCGGGAATTTACACCGCAGACGCCTATGTGGCCAAGGTATCTCCCCAGGGGAGCTCAATACGATACTTTTACCTGCTGGCAGGGGACGACGACGAGTGGGGCAATGGTATCGCTCTGGATATTAAAGCCAATGTCTATGTGACCGGTGAGACCTGGTCCGGGAATTTCCCCACTAAGGACCCCTTTCAAGGTTCTCTAAAAGGCGATGCTGATGGTTTTGTCGCCAAGATACAGGCCTCTCTGCCCACGATCGCCCCCATCATCACCCCATTGCTCACGGAGTGACGAGGAACCGGGAAGTTAAGACCAGGGTGATCCTTACGAGTTATCTCTAAGTTAACCGGAAACGTGGTATTATAGATACCCCCTGTATAGGTGTCACCTCAGCCAGAATCCTTTCGGCTGCTGGTGTTAAGTGGTGATCTCTGCTATCTTCAGGAACTTACTTAAACTCCGCAAACTTCCTAAATTTCAGACCATATAGGCATTTTTCCTTGATCCACCGATAAGTCCCCTTGGTGGCAATCTGTATCATTCTCCAACGGGTTCACAAACCATGCCGGCAGGATTAATGGATACTGCAGCGATCCTTTAACCGCAGGATTGCTTTAATTCCAGTCTCATACATTGTTCTCGAGTGCTTTTTAGGTACAATATAACTTGATAATAAAGTTATGGCACACCCGAGAGCAAGATGGGTCCCGCTCCCAGCCCTGCAACCCGGAAGGAAGGCTATCCGGCGCTTCTGGTGGAAGAACTCTCCGGCAGCCGGTTGCGTTGTCACACCTGCCTGCGGCGCTGCGTCATCCCGCCGGGAGGCCGGGGCTGGTGCCACACCCGGGAAAACCGGGACGGCCTTCTCTACAGCCTGATTTATGGACGGGTGGCTTCCCTGTCTCTCAACCCCATAGAAAAGAAGCCGGTGTTTCATTTTCTCCCCGAGAGCAAATGGCTGTCCCTGGGGAGCCTGGGCTGCAACTTCCGCTGCCCGGGCTGTCAGAACTGGGAGTTGGCCCACGCCGACCTGGACCGGGAACTTAAAAATACCAGGTATCTCAGCCCCGCAGAATTGGTAGCCCTGGCAGTGCGCCAGGGGGCCGCGGGCCTCTCCTGGACCTTCAACGAGCCAGCCCTATGGTTGGAGTACATCCTGGATACCGCACCCCTGGCCCGGCAGGCCGGCCTGTGCACCAACATCGTCACCAACGGGGCCTTCACCCAAGAGGCGGTGGATGCCCTGGGTCCCCACCTGCAGGTGTACCGGGTGGATATCAAAGGTTACCGTCCCCAGACTTACGAGGTCGTGGCTCAACTGAAGGAGCCCGCAGCCATCCGCCAGGCCGCGGTTCGGGCCCGGCGCGGCTGGGGCATGTGGGTGGAGGTAGTGACCAATATCATTCCAGGGATTAATGATGACGCCGCGACTTTAAAAGGTATCGCCGCCTGGCTCACCCAGGATTTAAGCAGGAACACCCCCTGGCATCTCACCAGGTTTCATCCGGCGTTCCACCTCCAGGATCTTCCCGGCACTCCGGTGCATCGCCTGGAAGCGGCCTATGAGCTCGCCCGGGCTGCGGGCGTGAGCTTTCCCTATCTGGGGAACGTGCCGGGCCACCCTGGGGAAAACACCTATTGCCCGCAGTGCGGCCGGGTGGTGATTTCCCGGGACATCTTCACCATTACCGCCATGCGCCTCACCGGTGGGGTGTGTGTGCATTGCGGCACGCCAGTGCCCGGGGTCTGGCGTTGACCGGAGATCGCGGCCACTGGCGGAGGTAGGGGAAATGGGGGCAACCGCACGGCAGGGTCCGGCGTCCAGCCGCTGGCGGTCTAGACCATGATTATCTCGGCTAATCAACCGTATTTTTGCCCTTTTCCCGGCTTTTTCCACAAGGCCTTTCTCGCCGACGTCCTGGTCATCCTGGACACGGTGCAGTTCCCCCAAGGCACCACCTGGATCAGCAGGAATCGCTTTAAAAACGACCAGGGCCCCATGTGGCTGACCATCCCGGTGTGGAAAAAGGGTTTGGGGATGCAGCCCATCAACCAGGTGAGAATCTGTTACGACGGGCGCTGGCCCCGCAAGCACCTCCAGAGCCTCAAGACCGCCTACGCCCACGCCCCTTATCTTGAAGAGCACCTGAGCTTCCTCGAAGAAATCTTTTCCGGTTGCTGGGAAAAGCTGGCGGATCTGAACCTGGCCATTATTCGCCACCTTCTGGAGAGCCTAGCGATCAAGACCCGGTTGGTCCTCCTCTCCGAGTTGGAGATTACCGCCCGGGGGACGCAGCTCCTGGTGGAGGTCTGCTGCGCCCTGGGGGCCTCCACCTATCTGGCCCAGGGTCAGGCCCAAAAATATCTGGATGCCAGGCTTTTCCAGGAAAAGGGGATGGAACTGCGGTTCTGCAAATACATCCCTCCCATCTATCCGCAGCTTTGGGGGGATTTTTTGGCCAACCTTTCCATCTTTGACCTGGTTTGCAACTGCGGTGCCCGGGCCCGGGATATCCTCCTGGGCCACCAGCCCGCAGGGTGAGAGGGGCGGAGATGGTCTACCAGACCCTGGCCGAACTCGTCTTAATGCTCCACCTGGCCTTTGTTCTTTTCGTAGTGTTAGGAGGGTTCCTGGTTTTCAGGTGGAGGAGAGTGGCGTGGCTCCACGTACCTGCCTGCATGTGGGGGACGCTCGTTGAACTTAGCGGCTGGCTCTGTCCCCTCACCCCTTTGGAGAACTGGCTGCGGCAGCAGGGCGGGGGGCAGATTTACCGGACCGGCTTTATCGAGCATTACCTCCTGCCCCTCCTCTACCCGGCCATCCTCACCCGCGGCTTACAGATCTTCCTGGGCCTCCTGGTGATGGGTACTAATCTGGGCCTTTACGGTTGGCTCTTCTGGCGCCAGGCAAAAAAAAAGGAGACGGGGAATTCAAGTTCTCATAACTAACCTGATTGCCGGTGGCGGCCATGATTCGAGATTTATCAGAAGTATAAAACCTTACCATATCCGCATATCTGTCATTATTCCGATCTAACCGATAATTGCTGAACCTGGCAAGTTCCCAACAGATCTAATTATCTATCTGCTTTTCGACTGGCACACCTTTACTTGGGGGTGTTGGCTTGGGATCTTTAAGCACTATCGCCGTGAGGTATCCGGGTGCTGAGGGATAGGTATGCCAAAATTTGTAAAAAAATATGATATTCGGCGAGGGAAATGATAAATTTATAAAAATTATGCTAACCTGCCGTGCGCTACAATTGGGCTGCCCCAAAAGAAACCTGCTGTGATTAACCTCGGAGAGAGAGGTCCCAAAAACCATTTTTTTACTGCGGTTGCCAAGGTTGCCGCATAATCTCGTTCTAAGCATCAATTTTAGCCAAGCGCCGCAGAAGTCCCTTATAATATAATATATTAATATACTTCAAGATAATGTGGGCGGTAACCGATAACTTTTTTATTTGACTGTCGGCTGAGGAACCTAAACCGATTTTTGTAAAAAGCATAGGGGCCTTGACCAATGCGGGAGGGAACGATGAATCGGCGTCAATGGTTTTTAATATCAAAATGGTTATTGATCATCGGTTTGGCATTTATCTGGTGGGGAGATGCCGCCTTAGGCGCAGACCTACCAGAAATTAAAGAAAAAGGGGTGCTACGGCACCTGGGGGTACCTTACGCCAACTTCGTCACCGGTAGCGGGGATGGACTGGATGCTGACCTAGTCAAGCTCTTTGCGCAACATCTAGGGGTGCAATACCAATGGGTGAAGACTTCCTGGCCAGAGTTTGTTGGTGACCTGACGGGAAAGAGGGTGAAACCCAAGGGTAATGAGGTGGAAATCCTGGGAGAGGTACCCATTAAGGGAGATCTTGCTGCCCATGGGATTACTGTTCTTCCCTGGCGCGAAAAAGTCTTAGATTTTGTCCCGAATTTTCCCACTCAAATCTGGTTAATGGCTCGGGCCGATTCTAGCCTTAAACCCATCAAACCCAGCGGCAACCTGGAAAAAGACATTGCCCAGGTTAAAGGCCTGCTAAGGGGTCACCAGGTCCTGGGAATGTCAAATACTTGCCTTGATACGGATCTATATGGCCTAGAGAAAGAGGGAACCCAATGTATCGCCTTCAAAGGAGCCTTGAACGAGATGGTCCCGGCGATCATGAAGGGGGAAGCCGAAACCACCCTGATGGATGTGCTGGATGCTTTGATCGCTTTAGAGAAATGGCCCGGGAAAGTAAAAGTGATCGGTCCTGTTTCGGAGGTCCAGATGATGGCGGTCGCCTTCCCCAAGACCTCCCCCAAGCTGCGTTATGCTTTCCAACAGTTTATAGAGCAGTGCAAAAAAGATGGGACCTACGCGCGCCTGGTGGAAAAATACGAGCCGGACTTCTATCATAAGTTTCCTGAATTTTTTAAGGACTTCAAATGAAGCTGGTCTGACGGGGTTAAATTTAAGGCCCCTGCCTTTTTGATTTTTAGCCGGCAAGACGGGGTAAGTTTTTGAGGTCCACAAGGCTCCCCCGGCCTGAAGAGGCCGTGAGATGCCTGGCAGAGACGGAGAGCAGGGGCGCGCAACAAATCAACTTGAGGTTGAAAAAAAATGCATTCAATCCTGGCTAATAATCGGGGATATTTGGCGGTTATTATCATAGGCACCTCCCTTGTCGGTCTTATTGCCGCCTTATTAGTCAGCAACTATTTCTCCCAGATCGAGTTACAGAAAGTCGCGTTAGAACAGTTGAAGTCGGATACCGAAAAGCGAGCCGGGGCGGTAAGCTATTTCTTTTTAGAACGGGAAAACGATCTCCGAAACCTGGCTGAGAAGAGACAACTTTCCATATTTTTTGAGAATAAAGCTCTCGAAATGTCTATGGAATATGGCTTGCGGGACAGCTTGCTGAGCATCTCCAAGGTTTTCGAGCGCTTTCTAATGGACCGCAAGCTTGGGGTTGATGTGATCTATAACCGGATAGCCCTGATAGAAAGCAGCGGTGCAGTTCTGGTGGATCGGTCCCGGGAAGCCTCGCCCGGGGGCAGGGAGAAAGAATTAAAGAAGTTCCTTGATCCTGAGCGCCGGGAACCCGCTATAATCGTAGACCAAGAAGGACCAAGGCAAAGAATAACTATTTCCCTTGCCTACTTTTTTAAAGACAGATACGCCGGGCAAATTGTCGCATGGATTTCATCCAAGTCCCTTTACAACAATCTGGTCAAGGGAACCGGCTTGGCTTCGAAGCGCTTCACTACCATCGTCGACCAAAACGGGCAACCATTATACCAGCGGGCGGAGCCGCCAGAGGAAGCCGTCTTTTCAAGCATACCCCCCTTTACCGATACAGCCGCCGAAGAAGTTCATCGGTACGAGTCGGTCCGCAAAGATGACGCCCGGGTGGAGATGATTGCCACGCGCACTCCCATCAAGGATACACCGTTTTTTCTGGTAACCGTCTCCCCCGCCTCCGAGGTATTTGGGCATACCTCTCCCGGCTACCTGCTCCTGATCGTGGGAACCCTGTCACTGGCCCTATTGGGGGGTATGGCGGTTGTCGTGCGGAGCGATTTTCGCAAGAAGCAGGAACTAGAAAGAGAAATAGCGGATCGCCAGCAGGCCGAGGAAGCCTTCAGTTCCCTGGTATCTCATGCCCCCATGGGCATCTTTATAATCCAGGATGACACGTATATTATGATTAACCCCGGGTTTGAAGCTATCACCGGCTACCGTCAGGAAGAATTGGTGGGACAGAATTCTAAATGCTTGGTGCCCCTCGGATACAAAGAAATGATGGGGGAGGAGGCCGTCAAGCGTTTAAAAGGGAGGACCTCCACCCCGTTTGAATTTCAGTTTATCACCAAAAGCGGGGAAACCCGGTGGGGGATAGAAACGGTTGCCCCCACCCAATTTGGGGGGAAGAGGGCGATTTTGGGATACTTCATGGACATCACCGAACGCAAGCAACTCGAGATCCAGTTCCTTCAAGCGCAGAAGATGGAAGCGGTGGGGCGGCTGGCAGGCGGGGTGGCCCACGACTTCAACAATATCCTAGGAGTTATCATGGGCTATGCGGAGACGATAATGGAGATGTGTCTGGGCAAAGACGACCCCATTTACAGTAAGGCCGAATGGATCGAGAAGTCGGCGCACAAGGCCGCGGCGCTGATCAGTCAGCTTCTGGCCTTTAGCCGTAAGCAGATCCTTAAACCCCATGTGCTCAACCTCAATGCTGTAGTCACCAATTTCGAGAAAATGCTGCGGCGGTTGATCGGCGAAGACATTGATCTGGTTAAATTTATTGACCAGGAACTGGGATTGGTGAAAGCCGATTCCGGCCAGATCGAGCAAATCATCATGAATCTGGCGGTAAACGCCCGAGATGCCATGCCCAATGGAGGCAAGCTGACCATTGAAACCGCCAACGTTTATTTGGACCAGGATTATGCGCAGGGCCATGAAGGCGTTACACCCGGTCCTCATGTGATGCTGGCGGTGAGTGATAATGGTACAGGGATGGATGCGGAGACCCTATCCCACATTTTTGAACCCTTTTTTACCACCAAGGGGATCGGCAAAGGCACCGGGCTGGGTTTGGCCACTGTTTACGGGATTGTCAAACAGAGTGGCGGCCATATCTGGGTTTACAGCGAGCCTGGACAGGGCACAACTTTCAAAGTATATCTGCCCCGGGTGGAAGAAGCTGTGGAAAAGCCCAAGACTAAGGAAGTGGCCTCTACCTTCTTGGAAGGAAACGAGACTATTCTGGTGGTGGAAGATGACGCCGGACTGCGGGAATTGATTTCCACGGTCCTGTGCAAGCATGGGTTTAAGGTTTTGGAAGCAGCGCACGGCGGCGAGGCCTTGCTGCTCTGCGAGAAGAAAAAGGCTCCCATCCACCTGATGTTGACCGATATAGTTATGCCCCAGATCAGCGGCAGCACCTTATCTGAGCATTTAAGGCCCATCCATCCGGAGATGAAGGTACTCTATATGTCGGGCTACACGGAAAACGCCATTGTCCATCATGGAGTTATAGATACTGAGGTCAATTTTATTCCTAAGCCCTTCAGGATGCTGGACCTGGTGCGGAAAATCAGGGAGGTGTTGGATGCTACCTCAGCTTCATAAACGCAACTATCAATATGCAAGCTTTCATATTCCAGATCACTGTTATTTATCATTTAGTATAAACAGCGTTTAAAAAATGACGATATGTTCTGCACGGCGGCAATTATTCAGGACCTAGAGGGGAGTGCTTAGGGCAACTTGCAAACGGTTTGGTGAGGGCCGGGGTAAAGCTTGAGAAAGTCCTTTGGGCGCTTATGATCAACCCTTCTTAATTACCTGCTTTTCCTGCTGGCTGCGGGCATAGAGGGCCATGTACTCTTCCTGCACCGCTTTGGCCTCTTTTTCCGCATCCTCCAGCCTTTTTTCCAATTCTTTGATGACCTTGGACTTTTCCTGATAATCCCGGGAAGGCTGCCCCAGCCTGGCTTCCAATTCCTCCTTGGCGGCCAGCAGCTTGTCCCGTTCCTCCCGCACCTCTGCCAGATTCGCCAGGAGTGCCTCCTTCTCTTTTAGCAGCTTTTCCACATGGCTCTTGAGGAGAAGGACATGTTGTTCCGGGGAAATATCATCCGGGATATTATCTATGGCCGGCTGGCGCCGGATAAGTTGTAGCGCCCGGGGCCCAAACAGGTAGGCTGCCCCCCCCAGCAGGCCGATGGCCACGGCCGTCAGTCCCAGGACCCCCCAGAGCCACTTGCGGCTCCGGGAAAAGATTTTGGACCTTTGAGAGGTGGCCGCATTGGCGCTCCTGGGACCTATTCCGGGGGCTGCGCCCCCGGCCCCGGAGGTCAGGTCAACCCGGACGGGCAGCGTCTCCAGCATCAGGGGCCGGCCTGCAGCCGTGGCTCCGGCTAACTGGGCGTTGACCAGGAAAAGTCCGGAAAGGTCGGCAGGCAACGCCAGACAAAAGCCTTTCCCCGGCGGGGGTTGCACGAACTTGCCCGCTACCCCCCAGCCCGGAGCGGTAATGTTGAGCCATCCGGCTAATTCTACGGCTTCCCGGCCCGGGCCGGGGAGGAATTCCACCTCCCGGCCCCCCTCTCTGGAGACCGCCTGGGTCTTATACCAGGGCCCGGAGACTTTAAGGGAAACATTCCTTTCCCGCTGGAAGGTTTTGCCCAAGGCCCTGATCCGGAGCTGCCACTGGCCGGGGGTGTTGTAGGGAGGGAACTTGGCCACCCGGGCGTCCGGGGGCCATAGGCCCTTCTGCTCCAGGGGGGGAGCACCCATCTGCAGTTGCACCGGCTTGCCCCCTTCTCCCTGCAGTTCCGCGGTAAAAGTCGTTTGATTCAGGACTTCCTGGGCGGTCACCGGCTGGTCCTTGTCCTGCAGCAAGGCCCCGGCCAGCAGATTCTCATCCGCGCCGGCCTCTCCGGGCAGATGGGGGCACTCCAGCTTCAGGTCCGTCATCAGGATGATCTTGCCCTCCCCATCCTTCTGGCCGGATACCGTCCAGTTGCCGGGCAGGGGCTTGGGCAAGGTCACCATGTCAAAGGTGGGTGCGGCAAACCACCGGGCCCCCTCCGTGGCGGGGCTGAGCTTCTTGCCTTTGGGGTTCTCCAGAATCACCGGTTTACCCTGTTGGGAACGGGTGACTACCAGGATGGCCTCCTGGACCTGGGGGTCGATGAGGAAGCTGTTGCCCACCAGGGGAGCCAGTTGCGGGCCCTTCAGGACCTCATAAAACTTGAGGAAGGCCTGGTGCAGATCCTGGGCCTTGGGGATCAGGAGGAAACGCCCCCCGGTCTGATCAGCCAGGGCCTTGAGGAGGACCTGGTCGCTCTCCGGGGTGAAGGCCACGGCATATATGGGGATGCCGGCTTTCTGGTAAGCGGGAATAATTTGTTGGTGCACCCGCTCCACAAATGTCTTAGAGTTACCTTTTAGGGGATCGATGTCCATCTGGCCGTCGGAAATCAGCAAGACCACGCGTTGCGCGCCCCCGGCTGGTTCACTGGCTTTCAAGGCCTCGCTCAAGGCTTGATGGATATCGGTGAACAGTCCCCGGGGTTGGAGACGCTTCAATTCCTGAACCCCCCGGCGTCTCTGGGCCGGAGTCAGAGCCCCCGTGGCCAGGCGGGTCTGGGTGACGTCTTCGAAGGATAAAATCCCCAGGTAGTCCTTCTCGTTCAAGAGGCCCACCATGATGTGGGCCGCCTTGGGCAGGAGGCGCTGCGGATCGGTGTGTTTCATGGACCCGGAGATATCCAGGGCCATAACGAGGTGGACGTCCCGGGCCGCGGCCCCCTGGGGGAGCCAGAGGCCCGCCATCAGCCCCCAAAAGAGAAGAACCACCACCGTTCTGCTTAATCTGCTCATTGCCGGTTAATCACCTGCTAGGGCAAATCCGGCCGTGGCCGGGCTGGCTTCCACCCGGGAACCACTCGCCGCCGCCCCGGCTTCTTTCTAAACAAAAATGCTTCCAATTACTTTTATCGAATCAATGGATAAATTTCTTAAGGCGCATATGCAAAATTTTCTTAGATTTTTTGGTCCTGAGGGGGCATAGAGCCCATGCCGGAACTGCCGGAAGTGGAAGTCATCCGCCGGGGGCTGGCCCCCCGGGTAGAAAAGCGCCGCCTGCTAGGGGTGGCCGTGGGGGAGAAACGCCTGCGCCAGGAGTCCTCTCCCGGGGATTTCCGGCGCTGGCTGCCGAACCGGGAGATCCTCCGGCTGGAGCGCCGGGGGAAATACCTCCTCTTCCATCTGCAAGGGGGGGTGACCCTGCTCCTGCACCTGGGGATGACCGGCCGGCTGCTGCTCCTGCCCGGGGCCTCCCCTCCCCTCCCCCACGTGCATCTGACCTTTCAACTGGAAGGTGGCCTGGAAATGGTCTTCCAGGATGTGCGCCGCTTCGGCCAGGCCCTGGTCTACCCCCCGGGCGAGGACCCGGCTCCCTTAATGCAGGTGGGGCGGGAGCCCTTCTCCCGGCAGGTGACCCCGGAGTGGCTGGCTAAAGAGGCCCAGGGGCGCTCCCGGGCCCTGAAAAACTTCCTGATGGACGGCCGGGTGCTGGCCGGCATCGGCAACATTTACGCCAGCGAGATCCTCTTCGCGGCCCGCCTCCATCCCGGCCTGCCCGTGGGCCGCCTCTCCCTGGCGGACTGGACCCGGGTGCTGAAAGAGACCCGGCGCATCCTTAAGGCGGCCATCGCCAAGGGCGGCACCACCGTCTCCGATTACCTGAACAGCCATGGAGAGACCGGCCTCTTCCAGTTGGAGCTGCTGGTCTATGGCCGGGAGGGGGAGCCCTGCCGACATTGCCGCCAGCCGGTGGCGCGCAGGGCCCAGGGAGGCCGCAGCACCTTCTTTTGTCCCGGCTGCCAGAAAGAAAAATAAAATGGTACCGGCTTAGAAAAGTTCCAAGTTGGGAAAAACCCTCACAGGAAATTCTTAATAATCTTTGGGTGGACCGAAGGTGGTAGCAAAGGCTTTCCAGCCTGTGTGGATCAACGGGGCTGGTGAGAAAGCCTGCCTTACCGGCTTTTCACAATTTTGGGGTAGGCCTAAGACCTATAAATGACTGCTGGGCCTAGATCGCCCAGTCTGTTCCTCAAAATGCCTTTGCCAGTTTTTTCCTGTGGCTTTTTTGGAAATTTCGGATAAATTTAAATATTCGGGCCTTGGCCCCAAACTGTGCATATCCCTGGGAGACCAATCCAGTTATGAAAAAAGATATTCATCCCGCTTACGTCGAGGCCAAGGTGCGCTGCGCCTGCGGCCACGAGTTTGTCACCGGTTCCACCAAGGATACCATCCGGGTGGAAATCTGC
>JAGVAH010000125.1 GCA_020060385.1 Syntrophobacterales bacterium
GCCAAAAGTTCTTTCCTCTTATCCCCTCTCCCCCCAGCGGGGGGAGAGGGTTAGGGTGAGGGGGGGCGGAAAAAACTTTTGGCAACCAGTATAATTAAAAATGTTAATGGGTTGTCGTACATTTTGAAAAGTTCATGAATAATGCGGGCTAAGCGTATAGGTCCAGGGTGGCCTACCTCAAGATATGGTAAGATATTTCCTCTATGTGCCATTTCTTCCTTCGACAGAGTCCAAGGTTTCAGGATAGGGTAAACAGATTCAGAAATGATAAAAATTGCTATGCCAGATTTAGATGAAGCTGGGAAGGTAGAAAGACACCTATTATAATACTCTTCGAAATGTTCCGCTGTGTCGGGTCGATAATCAAAGAGAGAAACACAATTGCAGTTTCGAAAAAAGGAATTTTTAGAACCAAAAGTGGTTGGGTAAGAACCATTTTGATTAGGTCGAATCTCGCCGCATTCAAGTATAGGGTTAGAGTTTGATTCCTTTGTTACATGAAAAACGCGGTCACTCAGGTAAGGTTTTAATGATTCAAAAAGCCCGGTTATGGAGAATCGAAGTTTGGTGATATTCACGATGTGGGAGCCCCGTTCCCGAAGTTAACCCCCAAAGGTCATCTTTAAGGCATGATATCACAAATTATCGGCGAAAAATATTTCTCAAAGATTTTTCCGTCAGTCCCATTTGGGGGAAAATTTTATCGCGGATAGGCGGCCTATGAACCCAGGTGAGATAATGGGGTTGAGGGACAGATGAGGGACAAAATACTTTTTGGTAAAAAATAGGGGTCAGCTTTTTTAGCTAACCATTTGTAAGTACTAGCGCGCCTGGTAGGATTCGAACCTACGACCCACGGATTAGAAGTCCGTTGCTCTGTCCCCTGAGCTACAGGCGCATGGTGAATAAAACCAGATGGTTGATGGATTAATATTATTGCTCAATATTAATATTGATGTCACAGGAGGTGGCTTTCGCATCGCTGCTGACCAGGGTCTTAAGCTCTGCCGGTGACACCGGGTTATATCCCCTGAAAGTGCTCCTGGTTTTGTGGCCCCTAGTTGCCATTATACGGATGTAGTCATGCCCCTGCAATCGCCAGTTGGTGTTATACGTGTACTCCATATCGGAAAAGATGGAATCCTTAAGACCAGACTTCCTGGGAGCAGTGGCAAACCTCGTTTGACCTACCCCCAGGGATTATACCAGAAATTAAGTGGGGGTGGCGGTAAAGTGGGCCCAGCGATACTGGCTCCCCTAAGCGCTGCCAAGATGCCTGGGAATCACGGCGATGGCGGCGGGTGTTGGGGGCCGCTACCCTAAAGCCCTGGGGGGTGGAGGGTATCCTTGCCGCCAGGGCCCTTTCAGGATCTGGGGCTCCTGCCAGCGGTTAACCACCATCTACCAGGCTGCGGCTGCTTCTGGGGCGACTGCGGCCCTGCCCGCCGCCAGACCCGCTCCCCCCGTTGCTGGTGTGCTACTCTACGGTCACCTCTGGGGAGTGGGCCATGGGCTCGCACCTCCACCGCTGCCCCCCCGCCCCTGGCCCTTGGCCCTGAAAATCTGACTTTGCTGCCCGGGGCAAATCTAATATAATTAACAAAATTTGGAGATAGCTTTAACCAGGAGTTAAGAAAATTAATCTTAGAGCCATGGCCCCCAATAATTCCGTTTTTCCAGGGCGGGGCGAGTCGTATCCCGCCTGAAGATGACCCGGGGATAACAGTTGGCGGCCATCCCCAGAAATAAAGGCGGCCGCTTCTGCCCGGGACTTATGCGGAGATTAAAACATGGGCAGATTTCAGAAGATCGCTTTCTGCATCGTTTTATGCTTGAGTCTGGGCGCCTGGCCCTCGGCTGCCTGGAGTATCGGGCTGGTCTCAGGGAAGCCGGCTCCGGACTTCCGGGTGGAATCCGCAGACAACCAGGAACTCTCCCTGGATATGCTCCGGGGGAAGGTGGTGGTTCTCTTCTATGAATCCCGGGGGGTGATCAGGAAGAACATCGCCTTGAAGAATGAATTAAAACGCCTCTACCGGGAGCAGCCGGCCAACGTCCAAAAGGAGATTTTCCGGCTGGTGGTGATCAATTGTACGGAGGCCCTCTGGCCCGCGTTGCCCATTTGGAAAAGCAAACTCAGGGAACACTCCCGGAAAGAAGGATTCCCCATTTACGGCGATTGGACCGGGAGAATGGGCGGGGACTACCGCATGGTCCCCCAAGAGAGTAACTTCCTGGTGATCGACAAACATGGCATTATCAGGTATGCGGGCACGGGGAAGATAGATAACGGCCAGTTTGAGAAGATCAAAGACCTCTTATTCAGCCTGGTGCGGCAGGGATAAGCAAAGCCTCGCACCGTTCAGTCTAAAAAGTTCCAAGGGCCGGGTTCAAAGGAAAGGGGATGATTCTTCCCTAACCGCTCCCTACCCCTCCTTTTTTACCCCTGCGCCGCCTCGGGCAGGGCCGGGCCCCCTTTCTGATAACTCCCCAAATATTTGAAATACTCGGTCCGGGCCTGCAGCTCTTGCAGCAGATGGCAGTGCTCCGCCGCGGCCAGGTCCACTTCCACATCCACGTAGAAGAGGTACTCCCAGGGCCGGTCATGGATGGGCCGGGATTCCACCTTCACCAGGTTGAGGCGATGGTCGGCAAAGACCCGGAGCGTCTCGAAGAGGGAGCCCGGGCGGTCGCTCACCGAGTAGATGAGGGAGGCCTTGTTCTTCAGGCCCGGGAGGGCACCGTTCTTGGAGATCACCACAAAGCGGGTGAAATTCCGGGGATTCATCTCCACCCCTTCCTTCAGCAGGGTCATGTGGTGGAGACTGGCCGCCTCTGCCCCGGCGATGGCCGCTTCCCGGGGGTCGTTGTTCTCCTTGACCCGGGAGACCGCGGTGGCCGTGTCCCGGCAGGCGATAAGGTCCCAGGCGGGGTGCTGCTCCAAATACTCTTTGCACTGCCGGAAGATCTGGGGATGGGAGTAAATCC
>JAGVAH010000164.1 GCA_020060385.1 Syntrophobacterales bacterium
TTGCCAAAAGTTCTTTCCTCTTATCCCCTCTCCCCCCAGCGGGGGGAGAGGGTTAGGGTGAGGGGGGGCGGAAAAAACTTTTGGCAACCAGTATAATTGGCTCAATTGATTGGTAGATAATGAGCTATTCATAATATTTTCAAAAATATCAGTGTGGTCAGCAAGAGTATAAACAACAATAAAGGGGAGATCGGGAAATTTAGATTTTAGGTTTTGAATACGAAGAAAATAATCGTCATCGGGGGGATGGAATGAAGAGAGATTATAAGACCCGGGGTTAGAATCAATTTTGAAAAGAATATTTTTAAAAAAAGTCGCAAATTGAGACTCTTCCATAAATATCCTCAGCGGGATGTTTCAGATTCAATTTTAATATATTGCGAATGCCACGGCCAAAATTGAAATAATACTAAATAAAAATTATAGGTCTTGTTTTTCCTGCTCGCTGCTCGCTGCTCGCTGCTCACTGCTTACTGCTCACTTTTGACTCGATGTAGGCGTAGGCGGAGTGGTTGTGGATTGATTCGAAGTTTTCCGATTCCACCGCGTACCAGGTGAAGTTCTCGTCCTGGCTGAGGCGGTGGGCCAATTCCCGGACCACGTCCTCCACGAACATGGGATTGGTGTAGGCCTTTTCCGTGACGAATTTTTCGTCCTGGCGCTTTAGCAGGGCGTAGACCTCGCAGGAGGCGCATTCCTCCGCCAGGCGGATCAAATCTTCAATCCAGAAGAATTTCTTGTAGCGCACCTGAATGCGCACTTCCCCCCGCTGGTTATGGGCCCCCACCTTGCTGATCTCCTTGGAGCAGGGGCAGAGGGTGGTGATGGGCACGGTGATCCCCACCACCAGATCCAGACGCCCCTCTTCGTCCAGGGCCCCTTTAAAGGTGCAGATGTATTCCATCAGCCCCCGGGCCTTGGACACCGGCGCGGCCTTGTCGATGAAATAGGGAAAGGTCATCTCGATGTGCGCGGAATGGGCGTTGAGGCGGCGGCGGGTCTCCTCCAGGATGGCGCCGATGTTTTTCAGGCTGATGTCCCGGCGGTATTCGCTCAAGATCTCGATGAAGCGGCTCATGTGGGTGCCCTTGTGGCGGTGGGGCAGATTGACGTACATGTTGATGCGGGCCACGGTGTGCTGGGTACCCTTGAACTTGTCCAGGACGACGATGGGATAGGAGATATTCTTGACCCCCACCTTGTCGATGTCGATGGTCCGGGGGCTGACGTGGTTCTGGACGTCGGCGATGTCTAAGGGAGGGAGGATGATTGTCGATTTTGGGGATTTCATGGGTCAAAGTCCTCAAATTAACCCTTAATATAGAGGGTGGGGGGAGGGGATAGAGAGCCCTGCTCCCTGGCCCTTTTCCCCATCGCCACCTCAGGCATATCTAAACCTCTCCGCCACCGCCCGGGCGTGCAGGGGCAGGCCCTCGGCCTCCGCCAGGGTGATGACCGTGTCTTTCAAGGCGGCCAGGGCCTCCCGGGAGAGATGCTGGAACGTGGGCTTTTTAATAAAGTCGTCCACGGACAACCCGGAGAACATGCGGGCGCACCCCCCCGTGGGCAGCACGTGGTTGGTGCCGGAGGCGTAATCCCCCACGGGCACTGGAGAATACGGACCAAGAAAGATGGAGCCCGCGTGCCGCAGGCGGGGGAGCAGGGACAAGGGGTCCCGGGTCAGGACCTGGAGGTGCTCCGGGGCATAGAGATTGGCGAAATCCAGGGCCGCGTCCAGGCTTTTGGCCACCAGCACCGCGGAATATCCCGCCAGCGCGGCCTCGATGATCTCCCGCCGGGGCAGGTGGGGCAGCTCGGCTTTAATCAGGTCCACCACCTGCTGGGCTAAAACCGGGTCGGTGGTCACCAGGACCGCGGCCGCGTCCGGGTCGTGCTCCACCTGGGTCAGGAAGTCAGCGGCCAGGAAGCGGGCTTCCGCGGTTTCGTCCGCCAGGATCAAGGCCTCGCTGGGACCCGCGGGGGAATCGATGTCCACGGCGCCGAAGACCAGGAGCTTGGCCGCGGTGACGTATTTGTTCCCCGGGCCCACGATCTTGTCCACCCGGGGCACCATCTTGGTGCCGTAGGCCATGGAGCCGATGGCCCAGGGGCCGCCGAGTTTAAAAAAGCGCTGCACCCCGGCCAGGTGCGCGGCCACCAGGGTGGCGGGGTTCAGGGCCAGGCCCTCCCCTGGGGGGGAGCAGGCGATGATTTCGTCCACCCCCGCCACTTTGGCGGGGATGATGTTCATCAGGGCGCTGGAAGGATAAGAGGCCAGGCCCCCGGGAATATAGCAGCCCACCCGCTCCAGGGGCCGGGTGAGTCTTCCGGCCAGCAGGCCCGGGCGCAGCTCCACGGCCCACATCTCCCGTTCCAACTGGGCCTGGTGGAATTTCTCAATGTTGGCCGCGGCGGCTTTCAGGGCCTCCAGGACTCTGGGGTCTACTGCGCGGTAGGCGGCCTGGATTTCTTCTTCCTTGACTTCCAGGTCGGCGACGCTGCAGCCGGGTTCAAGGCCGATCTGCCGCAGGTTTTCCTCGTCTCCCACCTGCCGCAGCGCCGCCAGGATGGGACCCACCGTCTCCAGCACCTGGCTGACGTCCTCCTGGGAGCGGCTGAGGATCGCCTGTCGCCGCGCCTGAGAAAGTTGCTCCAGATACTCCACCTGCAAACCCGCCATGCCCTGCCGTCACCTCTCCCAAATTAATATTCCATCGAAAAAATTATATCGGATTGTTCAGGAAAGCACAAACTTAAAGCGTACCTGGGCATCTAATGGTGGGCCATGCGCGCCCTACATTTCAAGGGCGAAGGGAATCAGGGTTATGCGGCCCATGGTAGTTTAACTTCTGAATTGGATGATCGTGGAATATACCAGACCCCAAGCCGTAGAGGGGTTAAAGTCCCCCTTTGAAAAAGGGGGATTTAGGGGGATTTTCAGGCGCTTATAAAATCCCCCCTTCCCCCCTTTAGAAAAGGGGGGTTAAAAATTTGGTCTTAAAGATCATTGGGGATACGGCTCACCTTTTCCGTGTGCGGTTTAATGGGGGGCCATGCCTACGGTACTCCTCCCTGGGAACAACCCTTTCGGAATATCTCTTTTTGTTAGGGTT
This sequence comes from Syntrophobacterales bacterium, assembly GCA_020060385.1. Lineage (GTDB taxonomy): Bacteria > Desulfobacterota > Desulfobaccia > Desulfobaccales > 0-14-0-80-60-11 > SURF-52. The sequence continues at coordinate 3,114 of JAGVAH010000164.1, forward strand.
AACTGCGGATTTGACATAAAATGTTGATTTAAAAGGAGAGAAGCAGATGCCGCGGAATTACCAGGAAAGGCAGGGGGGAAAGTGAAAGGCAGAAGGCGGCGGCCGCCCCGGCGTTCCCCCCGGCGGCCCCCGGGGGAACAGCAGATCATCATGGCCTTCCAGAAGGCGGCCCGGCCCTTATTGCCCGGGGAGTTGCACCAGTTCCTGAATCTGACCCCCACCCAGACCGGGGCTGTGGACCGCACGGTGGAGCAGCTGGTGGCCCGGGGGGATCTCATCTCCCTCAAAGGGGGGCGCTTCGGCCTGGCGGAGAAGATGAACCTGGTGGTGGGAGACCTCTCCGTCCACCCCGATGGCTACGGGTTTGTGACCCCCGAGGGGGGCGGCCAGGATATTTATCTAACCGCCCCCAACCTCAAGGAGGCCTGGCACGGGGACCGGGTGGTGGTGCGCATCGAAGGCCGCCGGGGCCGCCGCCGGGAAGGAAAGGTAATCCGCATCCTGGAGCGCAAAATCCGGGAGGTCATCGGCCTCCTCTCCCATGCGGCAGAAACGTATTATGTGGAACCGGAGGACGAACATCTTAAGTTCAACCTCATCGTCGCGCCGGAAAGCCTGGCCGGGGCGCAGCCCGGGGACATGGTCCGGGCCCGGGTGCTCCATTATCCCACCGCCCATCTGAATCCCCAGGGGGAAGTCATCGAGGTCCTGGGCGCGGTGGAGGACGCCGCGGTCCAGACCCGCCTGGTGATCCTGAAATATGGCCTGCCGGACGCCTTTCCCCCGGAGGTCCTGGACGCGGCCCGCCGCGTCCCCGACCAGTTGGACCCGAAAACCCTGGCCTCCCGCCTGGATCTGCGCCAGTTGCCCCTGGTGACCATCGACGGGGAGAGCGCCCGGGACTTCGACGACGGCGTCTGCGTGGTGAAGAAACCGGGGGGGCATTTCACGTTGTACGTGGCCATCGCCGACGTCAGCTTTTATGTTACCCCGGGCTCGGCCATGGACCTGGAGGCCCGCATGCGGGGCACCAGCATCTACTTTCCCCAGCGCGCGGTGCACATGCTGCCGGCGCGCCTGGCCACCGGCATCTGCAGCCTCCGGCCCGACGCCGACCGCCTGGCGGTGGTGGTCATCCTGGAGTACGACCGCCGGGGTCGTCTGAAAAAATCCCGCTTCGCCCGGGCCGTGGTCCGCAACCAGGCCCGCCTCACCTACCGCCTGGTGCAGCGGCTGCTCACCGGGAAAGACCGGGACCTCCGGAATAATTACCGCCCTTTCCTGAAGATGCTCCAGTGGATGGCGGAGCTCTGCCTGCTCCTCCGGGAACGCCGGGGAGAGCGGGGCAGCCTGTTGATGAGCATCCCGGAGGCGGAGGTGGTCCTGGATGAGAAGGGCTGGCCGGTGGACGTGCTGCGGGTGGACCATTTGGTGGCCCACCAGCTCATCGAGGAGTTTATGATCGCGGCCAACGAAGCGGTGGCCACCTTTCTGGGGGAGCCCTCCCTCTTCCGGGTGCATGAGCGCCCCGACCCCGCCAAGATCGCCGCGTTCCGGGCCTTCCTGAAGAGCCTGGATTTTTCCCTGCCCAAGGAAGCGGGCCGGGACCCCCGGGTGCTCCGGGAGTTTTTGGAGGAGGTGCGCCGGACGCCTTTGGCCCCCATGGTGCAGTTGATGCTGCTCCGCTCCCTGAAACAGGCCCGCTATGCCGGGGAGAACCTGGGCCATTACGGCCTGGCCACCGAGTGGTACACGCATTTCACCTCGCCCATCCGGCGCTACCCGGACCTCCAGGTGCACCGGCTGCTCCTGGCCCGCCTGGCCGGTAAGAAGGCTCCCTTTTCCTTGAAGATAGAAGACCTGGAGGCCCAGGCCCGCCACCTCTCCCAGCGGGAGCGGCTGGGCATCGAGGCCGAGCGGGAGATGCTCTCCCGCATGCAGGTACGCTGCCTGGCCCACCGGGTGGGGGAGACCTTTGCCGGCCGCATTACCGGGGTCAATGCCTTCGGGTTTTTCGTCTCCCTGGACGAACTCTATGCCGAGGGTCTGGTGCGCCTGGTGGACCTGCCCGACGATTATTACCGTTACCAGGAGACGCAGCAGCGCCTGGTGGGCCGGCGCACCCGCCGCTCCTTCCGCCTGGGAGACGAAGTTGTTGTAAAAGTGGCCCACGTGGACCTGAAACGCCGCCATGTCAACCTGGTGTTGGCAGAAGCCGATCAGCATGGGGAACCTTCAGAAGAATAGGGACAGCTCTCAGATGGTGGGGCCCGCTCTTTTCCTTGGACCCGTAGGGATAGTAGGGTAAGAGAAAAAGAGTTAAACTTAATTACGTTCTGGTTCGAAATGATAGGGGAGGGAAAAAATTACAGCTTTGCCAGCAAAGAGATGGGCGCCAGTACTACGATCCACCCGGACGGAAAGCGGAGTCCTGGGATCAGACCCGGAATAACAAAGGAAAAAAGTGAATACTATACTTCCATCCCCCATAATCGACATTCTGCAACAACCATTAGAAGCAGGTGAAATTGTTCTTACTCCTGGCATGGAGGAGGAGGAGGGTTACGGGTCCTTGCCCGTGCGGGATCTGGCCGTGGGCTGGGAGGTTCCCTTTGATGTCTATGTAAAGGTCAAAAGGAAAGGGGAAACGCAGCCCCAGTTGATCAAGGGCTGCGCCCGGGGCGAGGTTTTCCGGGAAGAATGGTATCAGAAACTCCTGGAACTCCGGATTCCCTGCGTCTATGTCTCTTTGGAGGAGATGGACCGGGTATTGCAATATCTGCATCACAACCTGGAACTGGTGTTGGCGGACGAAAACCAAAGCGAAATGGAAAAAAGCTTGCGGGTCTGCGACGCCACCCAGATGTGGACTCGCAATTTTTTTGCCAGCGAAAAGAAACGCACCGGCGAACAGGTCAATCTGGCTCTGGAATTCCTGGATTCTTTATTTGAGGTCATCAAACGGGACCGCTATAATATCTTTTATTTAATGGAAATCAGAAGGCATAGTTACCGTCTCTACAACCACTGCCTCAATGTCAGTCTGTTGGGCATGGCCTTTACCAGCTACCTGGATTGGAGTCAGGATAATATCCATGAGTTCGGATTCGGAGCCTTGATCCATGACCTTGGCCTGATTCACACGCCCCGGGCCATCCTGGAAAAACAGGGGCCCCTCACCCCCGAAGAAATGGCCCAGGTCAGACGCCATCCCCTCGACGGCTACTACATGATGCAGAACTTAACCAATCTGAGCCGGGAGACCTTGCAGATGGTCCTGCAACACCATGAAAACGGCGACGGCTCCGGCTACTGCAGCGGCCTCAGGGTCAATGCCATTCACCCCTGGGCCCGGATCTTGCGCATCCTGGACAGCTACGAAGCCATGACCGCCAAACGGCCCTGGCGCCCCGCCATGGAGCCCAAAGAAGCTCTTTGGACCATGCGCAGCGAATGGGAAAAGAGCAAGCTTTTCGATCATAGTTACCTCACCTTTTTTGTCAGATTTCTGGCGGGCGGATAAGCAGCACCATGGCTGACATTCTGGAAAAACAATTAGGGGTCAGTGAAGTCCTCATCACCCCCGATTGGGGAAAAGAGGAGAACTTTGAGCCCCTGCCCTTGCGGGACTTGACCATCGGGGAGAAAGTCCCCTTTGACGTCTATGTCAAGATCAAAAAGGGGCAAACGCTGCCCCAGTTTGTCAAGTGTTGTGACCGGGGGGAGGTTTTCCAGGAAGACTGGTATCGGAAACTGCGGCGCTTGCGGATTCCTTGGATCTATGTAATCCGGAAAGATTGGGGGCGGGTTCTTAAATATCTGCGGCAGCATCTGGAACTGGCCCTGGTCGACGACACTAGCAGCCAGTTGGAAACGGGGGCCCGGGCCTGCGATACTGCCCATCTCTGGATTTTCAATTTTTTTACCAACGAAGATGCCCGTACCCGGGAACAGGTCATAATGGCCCGGCAACTTTTGGATATCTTGTATGACGTCATCACCAGCGATCGCCAGAACATTCTTAATCTGCTGGAACTCAAACGCCACCGGGATTTGCGCCTTTTCACCCACTGCCTGAATGTCTCTTTGCTGGGCATGGCCTTTACCAACTACCTGGGTTGGAGCCCGGAGAAGATCCGGGGATTCGGCCTGGGAGCCCTGGTCCATGACATCGGTCTGAATCGCACCCCCCGGGCTATTTTGGAGAAAAAGGGGAAGCTCACTGAGGAAGAAATGTGGGAAATCAAGCGTCACCCCACTGACGGCTTCCGCCAGGTGCAGACCTTCATCCATCTGCCCTGGGAGGCCTTGCAGATGGTGCGGCAGCATCATGAGAACGGCGATGGCACCGGCTACCCTGAGGGCCTGAGGCTCAATGCCATCCACTCCTGGGCCCGGATTTTGCGCATCCTGGACAGCTACGAGGCCATGACCGACAAACGCCCCTGGCGCCCCGCCATGAACCCCAAGGACGCCCTGTGGACCATGCGCAGCGACTGGCAAAGATGCAAGCTCTTTGATCCCCATTACCTGAAGGCCTTCATTAAGTTCCTGGCCAGCCGGTAGTGCAGTTTTCCGTTTTCTGCTTTTTTTAGAAGGGGGACAAACCATTAACCGGTAGATGAAGCATTTTTCAGTATTTAAAACAGGATATAAAAAAAACTGGGGGCTCAGCGCCCCCAGACTGAACACACCTTTATTAACCGAAAACCGAAAACAGAAAACAGAAAACCGTACTTAGCGGGACCAGTTCACCCGGACGAAGCGGTTCATTGCCGCCCAGCGGAAGTCCAATTTGCCCTTGTAGGCCCGATAGACCGCCCGGCCCAGACGCTGGGCCAGCTTTTCCGTGGAGGTCTCCACCACCAGCTTATTCTGGCCCTCCTCAGCCATCTTGATCACCCGGTCCAGGACGCTGCGGGAGGAGACTCGGTCGGCCTCATTTTTGATGAGAGTAATGATTTCCGGCCGGCGTTCCCGGAAAAAATCGCCGCTAAGCGTCAAAATTCCTTCCGGATAACCGTCCTTGATTTTACGGCAGGTGGGGCAGAGGACCTGCCGGACCTTTTCCGTGCCCCCCAAGCGTGCGGCCAGCTTGTCGTCAAAAAACCAGCGTTTGTTCTGGTACAGGGCCCGGCAACTGGTACAGATGGAGGCCTCCTGGCCTTCTTCCGGGCGATAAGGGTCCTCCACCCGGCCGGCATGGCCGAATTTTTTGCCCTTGGCGCCGCTGGACTTTTTGGTCTCGTCGTATCTTCCCATGTGTCGTTCCTTTCTTGGGAGCAGAGTCGTAAGGCAGGCGTCCGCGCCCGCCGCCATCATCAGGCACCTAATTATTAATATAATCAGCCCGGGTCCGCCGCGCCAGCCGCAGGGCGTCAGCTGGCCAGGGGAAACGGGCCTTTCTAAAGCTAGATGGCTATCTATCGGCAATTTTTTTGTAGGTGGGGACCCAGGTGTCCGCCCCGGATAGGGCGCACCCGGGGTGCACCCTGACAATGCCTCATTGTTCGCTGGCGACACGAGACCTCTGTGAAAGTCCCTTTTTGTCATTCTGAACGGAGCGAAGCGTAGTGAAGAATCTCGTATTTTCCGGTATCTACGAGATTCTTCCGTCGCTTCGCTCCCTCAGAATGACAAGTTAAAGGACTTGCGCAGAGGTCTCAACACGGTATGAGGCCGTTCTTGCAATAGTGGGGTCGTCTGGAGGACCACTCCGAAAAAACACGGCGGATTATTTTTTTTATACGAAGAATCCTGGTAATCTCTACAACGTTGTGCTACTTTGATTTCAGGTCCTCCAGAAAAATGCTGGCTTGGATCCAAATCCGGTTTGGACCGAGACTGGAAGGGAGGGAATGCTATGCGCCTTCCGAGTGGTCGCCGGGAGGCTTTTTTTTCGGAGTCTCCCCCAAAAATGAAATTCACCGAGGCCTTGGACCAGATGCGGGAGGAACTGGAAGGGCTCCTGGCCCGCCTCACCCCGGAAATGGCCGAGATCCTCATCCAGGAAGTGGAGGCCGCGCCCCGCATCTTCGGCAGCGCCACCGGGCGCTCCGGCTTCATCCTCCGGGGCTTCCTCATGCGGCTGATGCACCTGGGCTTCAACGTCTTCATGGTGGGGGAAACCATCACCCCCCGCCTCCAACCCCGGGACCTGTTGATCTCCATGTCCGGGTCCGGGGAGACGGCCCAACCCCGGGAAATCCAGCGCCGGGCCAACGCCGTGGGGGCCCGCACCCTGGCCCTCACCGCCTGCCCGGACTCCACCATCGGCCGGGAAGCCCAGGTGTCCATCCTCATTCCCGGCACCACCAAACTGACCCTGGCCCACGAACCCGCCTCCCTCCAATGCCCCGGCAGCCTCTTCGAGCAGGCCACCTTCCTCTTTCTGGAAGCCGTGGTGCTCCTCTTTTACCAACGCCGCCTGGGCCACGACCAGGGAGAAATGCTTTCCCGGCATACGGATTTGGAGTAATATTCTTGGGGGGAGGGCCGGGGAAAGACAGTGGTCAGTGGTCAGTTTTCGAGCAAAGTTACCGGTGGCAATACGGGCCACTGATCACTGATCACTTCTCCACCCCTTAACCTCTTTCTAATCATCCTAATAATCAGTCAGGACCGAACATGACCGCGATATTGCAGTTGGCGTTGGATTTTGTGGATTTGCACCGGGCCTTGAAGGTCGCGGCAGCCGCGGTGCCCGCGGGGGTGGATTGGATCGAGGCGGGCACGCCGTTGATCAAGAGCGAAGGCCTGGACGCGGTGCGGCAGCTGAAACAAAAATTTCCGGGCAAGACCATTGTCGCGGACATGAAGATCATGGACGCGGGCCGCATTGAGGTGGAGGCCGCGGCCAAGGCCGGGGCCCAGATCGTCGATGTCCTGGGAACCGCCACCGACGCCACCATTGCCGAGTGCGTCCAGGCCGGGAAGAATTACGGGGCCAAGATAGTGGTGGACCTCATCGCGGTTCCCGACCCGGTGGTCCGGGCCAAACAGGTGGAGGAGCTGGGCGCGGACTACATCTCCGTGCACGTGGCCATTGACGAGCAGATGCGGGGCCGGGACGCGTTCGCCATCCTCAAGATGGTGCGCCAGGTGGTGCAAGTGCCCGTGGGCGTGGCCGGGGGCATCAACTCCGAGACCGCGGCCCTGGCCCTGGAGCACGGGGCCAGCTACGTCATCGTCGGCGGGGCCATCACCAAGGCTAAGGACCCGGCCGCGGCCACCGCGGAGATCCGCCGGGCGTTGGATGAAGGGGCCATCATTCCCACCACTCTCTTCAAGCGGGCCGGGGAGGCAGATATCCGCAAGGTCCTGGAGATGGTCTCCGCGGCCAACCTTTCCGACGCCCTGCACCGGGGCGCGGTGCTTACGGGCATCAGGCCCCTGGCCCCGGGTTTGCGCCTGGTGGGCCGGGCCCTGACGGTGCGCACCTACCCGGGGGATTGGGCCAAACCCGTGGAGGCCATCGACCTGGCCCAGCCCGGGGACGTGCTGGCCATCGACGCCGGGGGCGTGGGGCCGGCCATCTGGGGGGAGCTGGCCACCCATTCCGCCATCCACAAGGGCCTGGCCGGAGTGGTCATCGACGGGGCCATCCGGGACACCGGGGACATCATCAATCTGAGGTTTCCCGCGTTTAGCCGCTTGGTGATGCCCAACGCCGGGGAGCCCAAGGGCTTCGGGGAGATCGGGGTGCCGGTGAAGATCGGCGGCCAGCGGGTGGAGACCGGGGACTGGCTCCTGGGGGACGACGACGGGGTCACGGTCCTGCCCCAAAAACTGGCGGTGGAATACGCCAACCGGGCCATGGACGTCCTGGAGAGGGAGAACCGCATCCGCGCCGAGATCAAAGAAGGCCGCACCCTGGCAGAGGTGACGGACCTGCTCAGGTGGGAGAAGAAGGTGTAGGGTGCGTCTCACGCACCATCAGTGGTGCCGGGTCGCAAGGTTTGGTGCGTAAGACGCACCTTCAAGCAAGCCCAAGCGGTAATTTGTCCTAAAAAAGCCGATCCCAAGCCGGAGCTTGGGATCGAGGGTAGAGGAGGTGGTAGCCCCAGGCTGCGGCCTGGGTTTCAGGCTCTGGCGGCCCAGGCTTTCTAGCCTGTGCCAGTTTTTTTTCAGCACAGCCTGGAAAGGCTGTGCCACTAAGAAATGTGATTCTGCGGTCGCTTCGCTCCCCCAGAATGACAGAAAAGCACTTTCCCAGAGGTCAGGTCACTTCTCTTTCTACTTCTCCTTCTCCTCCACTTTGCCCTTGGTCTTGGTGCCGCATAAGGGGCAGAGGATATCGATCTCTTTCTCGTCGCCGATGAAGCGTTTCCTTAGTTCCTCCGGCCCCAGGAAGGTCACGTCCCCGCAGGCGCACTGGGGGCATTCGGCGTGCACGGTGTATCTCCTTTTCTTGGTCATGGCTGCTCCTTCTCCGTCTCTGATGTCCTAGTACCATTTCGCCATCACCAGGCATTGAAATGTAGGGGCGAATCTTGTATTCGCCCTGTGTGGGGGGGCGAACACAAGGTTTGCCCCTACATAAAAAATGCTGTTAGATTGCGACTTGGCATAAGGTCCTTCCACCGTCGTCCAGCAACTACGGTAAGGTCGATCTAGAACTCAATCTAATCATTATCCCGGGAGGCGCAACGAGAAATATTCTATTTTCCTAGGCAGCAAAGCGGGACCTTTGGCCCCCCCTCACCCTAGAACCTATTTCATACCAAGTCGCAATCTAATGGCGAGGAATAGTAGGGGCGCACCCGCGTGTGCGCCCTCTTTAGGGCGGACACATGGGTCCGCCCCTACAGAAAAAATGCTGTTAGATTGCGACTTGGTATCAAAACCTATTCTGAGGCTGCAGATATAGCATTTGCCAAAAGTTCTTTCCTCTTATCCCCTCTCCCCCCAGCGGGGGGAGAGGGTTAGGGTGAGGGGGGGCGGAAAAAACTTTTGGCAA
>JAGVAH010000103.1 GCA_020060385.1 Syntrophobacterales bacterium
CAATCTAAATTGTCAAGAAAAAAAATCGCCTCCGGGTGAAATTTTTTCGATGACACTTACTGGTCATCATATGCAAGTTCCTAACCGGACACTGCTGGGTAAAACCATCCTTTTTATAAGGAACGAGTTTTTGTATTTTCCCTTGGGAGGTCAAGTGGCCGGATATTCTTAATGCGAGCGAATCATTACTTTCAGACAGCCTTCGCATAAAAAAGATACCTGGTTTTCCATCACTCGATTTTTCCACTCTAAGCGGAAAGGGAATCTCCGGAAGGCTGTCGAACTCTTATTCGCCCTCAGCCAACTGAGGGGCTTCCTGAATAATCCAGGTCTTGAGCGCATCTCGAATCGATGACCAATCCTGTCCTTTTTTCACTGCATCATATTCAGAGTAAATAACTAACTCATATGTAGGGGGCGGCAGTTCGGACTCAAGCCCTGCCATAGCCTTGGTGAACCAATCGTCTTGAGCCTTTTGGTTTTAAGAGGTTGGAATCAGGGTATGTTCGATGGCAAATGGTTTCGCATTGGCATCAATGTCTTTGGACTGGCGGTTTTCTTTATCTGGCCTCCCATCAATACGAAGGTCAGGATATCCATTATCCCGCAGATACGTAATGAACGCCTCTATAACATCATCATCTTTCATGGTACTCTTAATCATGATTTTAAAGGCAAGATGCGCACCCTCGCCCGGACTGGATCGAGCGTTATTATCGCCCCCTGTTCAAGTTCGTCCCGGAATTGGCGCAGCGCCTCAATAACCAGATTCCCAATAGCTTCCGGGAGGATATTTTGGGTGCGGACCTGGATAATGCTGGGCCCTTCTTCTTGTGTCGCTGCCAGCAGGGCAGAAAAATCGAGATCATGGGTAAATACTAGATAGCCATTGGTCCTGGCCCAGGACATAATTTCCCGGTCACTGGCCGTCGGCGCTCCTACCAGAGACCAATGAACCGACTCATAACCTGCAGAGGAAAAGATTGTCACCCAGCGGGGCGGCAAATTCATGTCAACCAATAATTTCATCACTGAGCCAAAAACACTTCTCTTTCTTCGGCCCTCCAAGCCGCATATGACAGGGCTTGAAGCACATCTTCCCTTTCCAGATAAGGATAATCGGCTAGCACTTCCTCAATGGTTTTTCCGGAAGCGACCAAACCCACAATCATCCCAACCGTCACCCGCATTCCCCTTATGCAGGGTTTACCTCCCATGACTTCGGGATTGAAAGTGATGCGATCCAGATTATGCATTTCCGCCTCCTGAGAAACTAATTACCCTCTATTATATAGCATTTGGGCTTATTGAGGGAAATATACCAACCTACCCTTAATGCTTAAACCCCACGGGCATCACCAGCAGGGGCACGTGCTCCCGGGGCAGGCCCAGGGTCCGGTGCAGGCGTTGGTCCTCGAAGGCTCCGACAATGCCCGCGGCCAGACCCAGGGCCTCGGCCTGGAGAAAGAGGTTTTCCCCGGCGTGCCCCACCTCCATGTGGGTGTACATGAGGCCCCGCTGCCCGTAGCGGGCGGTGCAGCGGCTGAACTCCGCGGCCAGGACCACCATTACCGGGGCCGTGGCCATCCAGGACTGGTTCAGGGAGGCCTGGGCCACCTGGACCCGGTGGTCGCCCGGCAGGGTGAGCTCCAGGGTGTGGTCCCCGGGGCGGAAGCGGTAGACGCCGGGGGCCAGGCCCTTTACGCTCCGCTCCCCGGCCACCAGGTAGATTTCCAGGGGATAGGTGGCCCCCGCGGAGGGCGCGGTGCGCAGGCCCCGGGGATCGCTGATGCCGTCGGTGGCCCAGAGGAGTTGGGAGACCTGGGGCAGGTCCAGGGAACGGGAGGCGAAGTGGCGCACGGTGCGCCGGGCTTTTAAGGCCGCCTCCACGGATACGGTCCCTTTCAGGGCCGGCGGTGGCAGTTTAACCGACTCTGCCCCTGCCCCGGCCGGTGGCTGGAAGAAAAAGCCGCAAATAAGCATGATGACACCCCAAAAAAGGTTCATAAAAGCCCCTTTAAGACCTGATGTTGGTTGGAATTCATCAATTGGCTAGAACCCATTTCAAAACCTGTCCCAATTCGAAGAGAGGTCCAAGGCTACAGGAGATGTGGGAACTAGAGGTTTAAAAGTCCCTCTTTCCTAAAGGGGGATTTAGGGGGATTATCGGGCGCTTATATAATCCCCCCTACCCCCCTTTAGAAAAGGGGGGTAGAAGTCTTGGGTATGATAAATGTCGCAGTGATATAAATGGCTTCTCTATTTTCCATAACTCTTCCCCTGGTAACCTGGTCGGATCACCCTGATGCCCGGGCCAGGGCCCGGAGATAGGAAAGGAGGCCCGCCAGGTCGCCGGGTGTCAGATGGATGACCAGATCGGCCTCCTGGCAGGGCACGGTCCGGGCCCGGAACGCGCCTTGAACCTCCATCTCCACCGTGCCCCTAGGAGTGGGCCGGACCTGCAAGCGGGATTCCTCCGCAAAGATAAATTTTTTCTGGGCCGGCAGATGGCAGGCGGCCAGGATGGGGGGAGCGCTGCATTCTGGTTCCGGGGACTTTAGGGATATGAGAGGTAGATTTTGCTGGGCCGCGAAGTCTTCGATGGCCTGGATGACGTTTTGGGGAGGGGACAGGTCCACCTCCAGAAAGAGGCCGGACTCATCTGCCGCCCCGGCCGTTTCCCGGAGATGGAGATCCCCTACCTTCAGGATCAGGGTGCCGCCGTGCTCCGCGAAAAGCATCCAGGCGGGACCCTCGTGCTCCAGGAAGACCTTTTCCTGGGAAAACCGGACCTGGACCCGGGGGCAGTGCAGGAGCATAAGGGGTCTCCTCTGGTTTGATTCCGCTTCTCTAAATTTTAAAATAACTTTGCCCCATTATTCACTAAAATATTTGCCGATTTCGAGCGAAAGGCCAAAACCCCAAAATAAACAAAACCTTATTTGCCTTTCTCCTTGACCCCAAACTTGACAGAACTTATATTTAATGATTGAAAACGAATGAAATCCATTCTTGGAGAGAAGATATGGCATATTCCGAAATCGTTCTGGACCATTTCAAAAACCCCCGGAATGTGGGGGAAATAACGGAGGCGGACGGCCTGGGAGAAGTGGGCAATCCCGTCTGCGGGGATATGATGAGCGTCTATATCAAGGTGGAGAATGATCGCATCGCCGACATCAAGTTCAAGACCTTCGGCTGCGGCGCGGCCATTGCCGTCTCCAGCATGATCACCGAGCTGGCCAAGGGCAAGACCTTGGAAGAGGCCATGAAGATCAAGAATTCCGACGTGGCCAAGGCCCTGGGAGGACTCCCCCCCAATAAGCTCCACTGCTCCAACCTGGGGGCTGACGCCCTGCATTCGGCCATTAAAAATTACCTGGACCGCAAGTCCGGTAAAGCGGTGGCCAAGCCTGAGGATAAAGAGCTCCACCTGCCGGAGAAGGGTGAAGCCTGCTATTGCCCTTACTGCGAGAAGAAGGTGGAAGAAGAGTCTCCCTTCTGCATCTTCTGCGGCCAGGAGATGCCCCACGAACATGACCATTAATCATCCCTGCGGGTTTTAGATAAGGACGTCTGCCATGGCATTCATCTACCTGGACCACCAGTCCAATACGCCCCTCCACCCCCTGGTGAAGGAGGCCATGATCCACCATATGGAGACCATTTTCGGGAACCCCTCCAGCGACCACCAGGCGGGGCAGCCCGCGGCCCAGGCCCTGGACCTGGCCCGCTCCCGGGTGGCGGCGCTGCTCAACGCCAACCCCCAGGAGGTGGTCTTCACCTCCGGGGGCACGGAGTCCGTCAACCAGGCCATCAAGGGCGTGGCCATCGGCTTGCGGGAAAAGGGGCGCCACATCATCACCTCCAACATCGAGCATAAGTCGGTGCTCAATTCCCTGCGCACCCTGCGCCTTCTGGATTACCGGGTCACTTCCCTGGACGTGGACGCCCACGGCCTGGTGGACCCCGCGGCGGTGGAGAGGGCCATCACCCCGGAAACCATTCTCATCAGCGTCATGCTGGCCAACAACGAGATCGGCACCATCGAGCCCATCGCCGAGATCGCCCAGATCGCCAAGAAACATAAGATCGTCATGCACACGGACGCAGTGGCCGCGGTGGGCAACCTGCCCGTGGATGTCCAGGAACTGGGGGTTAATCTCCTGAGCCTGGCGGCCAATCAATTCTATGGCCCCCCGGGCGTGGGCGCGCTCTATGTCCGCAAGGGCACCCCGGTCTGGCCCCTGCTGGACGGCGGCACCCAGGAAAACAAGCGCCGGGCCGGCACGGAAAACCTCATCAGCATCGTCGGCCTGGGGATGGCCGCGGAACTGGCCAAAAACGCGATTCCGGAGCGGCAGGTAAGGCTCCGGGCCTTGAAAGAAAGGCTGGAGCAGGGCCTAAAGGCCGGGATTCCGGATATTCACATCAATGGGCATCCCACCCGCAATCTCCCCCATCTGCTGTCGGTCTCGGTGGAATATATTGAGGGGGAGAGCCTGATGCTGATGCTGGATGATGAGGGCATTGTGGTGGCCACCCGCTCCGCCTGCGCCTCCGGTTCGCTCAGGGCCTCCCACGTGCTCATCGGCACCGGCATGGATTTCGCCACCGCCCAGGGCACCCTGGTCTTCACCCTGGGGGAGGAAAATACGGCAGGGGACATCGACCGGGTGCTGGAGGTGATGCCGGGTATCGTCCAGAATCTGCGGGACATGTCGCCCATTTACAAAAAATCCGCCGGTTAAAACGCGGAGGGCCATCAACCAAAGAAAAAAGCCGGGAAACCGGCTTTTTTATTGGCCCCGGAGCGGAGGCTATTGATGCCAAGCCGGGAGCTCTGCAAAACCCCAATTTGTCATCCTGAGCGGAGCGAAGGATCTAAAGTTTCTTAAAAAATTACCTCTATTAGGGAAAATATGGAAATTCAAGGCCACAGAGAAAAGGTATTCAAAGTCCCCCTTTGAAAAAGGGGGATTTAGGGGGATTTCAGGAGCTTAGCAAATCCCCCCTAACCCCCCTTTTTCAAAGGGGGGGATAATAACTGTTTTTATTTGGGGCCTAAATTTATTTTTAAACAGCCTGCCGGATTCTTTGGCCGCTTCGCTCCCTCAAAATGACCAACGAGAGGCATTTTCCAGAGGTTTCGGCTTGGTATTAAACCGCGCCGGATTTGCTTCCTTGGCGCTTGGGTTTCTTTCTAAGCAATTTTTTGGCTACCAGGGGGCTGTTAATCTGCTGGTACAACTCGAAGAGAAAGGCCAGGCGGTCGCTATCGCCGGAGAATTTCCTCCGGCCATAAGCCGCATCCACCGCGGCATCCAACTTACGATGCGCCTTGACCAGGCCGGGGGGCATGGTGAGGGGGTCGTAGAGGGAGGCCAGGGAGGCATCAGGATATTGGCCGCGGGCCGCCAGCACCGCCTGGGCCGCGGCCTCAATGGCCTGTTTTTGTTTATCGGTGGGGTTCTGGGGCCAGGGGAAGTTGTTGTAGACGATCCCGGCAGAATAGCGGTAATCGCTTTTTAGACGCCCGCAGACGGCCCGGACCCAGGCCATGTGCATGGCGGAGGATAGGATGCCAAAGTGGAAAATTGTGGCATTTTCGATAGTGTAAAGCAGATTGCTAGCGATGACGGAAAATGGCAAAAAGCCGATGGGGATATAATTACGGTTTTCTGAGGAAACTTCAGGCACAGCCAGATAATTGCCTAAGGGCTGCCGAATTTCGGAAAAAATTGAGGGAGTGGCGGCCAATTCACGAGTAGGTGCTTTAGTGCTGGCTAATCGAAATTGGCGCGTCTTTTCAACTCTGGATAGGATATTGGGCATACCTCGTAACAAATCCGGCGGACAATCAACCAACCACAGGCAATATCGCATCTTGTTGTTAATGAACTCTTCTGAGCCGATATAGGTTCGAATAAAAGGTGCAGCCTGCGGTTCAATAGATAAAAGTACATCTTTTTCCTCTGGAGATAATATTAAATAACCGCCATCTGCCGGTTTGCTGCCATATCGCATCGATGCTGTTAGACAAATCGGTTCGCCACGTCTAAAAATGACAATATCTCCTGCATCAACTAAATACGGATTGATGTTCATCGCCTTGATTTCGTGAGCCTCGGACTGAGGCTTTTCATAATCGAATATTCTTTTTTCCGAGGTGTCATGCAGCGCAAAGCCAATGATGACACAATGCACCGCGGCCTTGCCCCGGGCTTCACTGGACCATTGAAAAGTGCGATGGGCGAAATGGATTTTGACACCACGCTTGAGTAAATCAGGCCATAAGACGGCGACCTGTTCCCCCTGGGTGATGGAGTTGGTGGAAACAAAGGCGGCCTTGATGTTCGGATTTTCCGCCATATAGTTCGCGGCCTGCCGATACCAGGCGGCCACGAAATCCAGCACACCCGCGCCCTTCACATCGGCAAACACGCAAGCCATATCCTTTTTTTGTTCATCGTTTTGAAACTGTTTCCCCCCAAACGGCGGATTGCCGAGGATGTAGTTTAAATCCGCAGGCGGCGCGATCTTTCGCCAGTCAAGTTGCAGGGCGTTGCCGTGGACGATGGTGGCGGTGGTGGTGAGGGGCAGGCGGGTGAAGTATTGGCCGAATTCCTCGGAGACTTGCAGGTTCATCTGGTGGTCCATCAACCACAGGGCGGTCTGGGCGATCTGGGCCGGGAACTCCTCAATTTCGATGCCGTAGAATTGATCGACATTGCAGCGGATTTCGGTGTGCACGTCCAGCAACTTGGAGGGGTCCTGGTGCAAAGCCCGGAGGATCTCCAATTCCAGGCGGCGCAGCTCCCGGTAGGCGATGACCAGGAAGTTGCCGCAGCCGCAGGCGGGGTCCAGGAATTTCAGGCGGGCCAGGCGCTGATGAAATTCATCCAGTCTTTTCCGCTGGTTTTTGACCTTATCGAATTCGGCCCGCAGATCGTCGAGAAATAACGGCCCGATGAGCTTGAGGATGTTCTTTTCCGTGGTGTAGTGGGCCCCGAGATGGCGGCGCTGCCGGGGGTCCATGACGGATTGAAAGAGGGCGCCGAAGATGGCCGGGGAAATGCGGCCCCAGTCCAGGGCGCAGCAGTCCAGGAGCAGGTCCCGCATGGGCCGGTCAAAGGCCGCGGTGCGCAGATGTTCAGCGAAAAGACTGCCGTTGACGAAAGGAAACGCGGCCAGTTGCTCATCCAAGGTTTGCAGGCGCTGGTTGAGGGGCGTATTCAGCACCTCAAACAGATGCCCCAGCCAGTGGGCCAAATCCTGGCCGTCGGCCGCGGCGCGCTGTTCGATGAGGTCCTGGAACTGGCGGCGCTCGAAGATGCCGGTGTCTTCGGCAAAGAGGCAGAAGAGCAGGCGGACCAGGTAGACTTCCAATTCATGGCCCGCGTACCCCACGGCCTTAAGCCGGTCGTGCAATCGGCCCATGCGTTCCGCGGCCTTGATGTTGACCGGGTCCTGCTCTTGATAGGAGGTGGTTTGGTAACCGGCGATAAAGCCGAACAAGCGAATATTTTTGTAAAAATCTTTTAAGGGGAATTCCCGTTGGGTGTCTTCCTCTAGGTCATAGAGACGGAAGCGGGCGAAGTCGGAAACCAGAAGATAGCGGGGCAGGTCCCGGTCCTGGAGGCCCTGGAAATAGTCCCTGGCCTGCTTGGAAGCGCAGTCCAGGTCTTTGCCCCGGGACTTCTGCTCAATAAGCAGAATCCCTTTCCACAGTAGGTCAATATAGCCGTCCTTGCCATCGATTTTTTTGACCCGGGTTTCAAACGCGGCCACCCGCCGCCGGGAAACCCCGAACACATTGAAGAAGGCGTCACAAAAGGATTTGCCTTCAGCCTTTTCCGAGACGGCATCGGCCCATTCATGGGAAAATTGCAGGGCCCGGGCTTTAATCTCGTTCCAGGATAGGGGCATAAAACCAGTCTATGGCGAAAAGGCGAAGGTAGTCAATCAGAATAATCTCTGAAGACGGCAGAGCCGATTCGGTCCTGGCTGGAGGCGGAAGTCCGGCGTCTTTTCTGGGGTTGAGGCTGTTTGGAATTGGCTCCTAGGCAAAATCTGCCCTGCAAGTAAGCCCGTTTTGGGGGGAAAAGTGGGAAAACCTGCGCCATAATAAACCCTTAAATCTTCCGGTACGCGAATTGCAAACTAGAGAGGCCAGGAGGTGGGCATGATTGCTTTAATCCCCCAACTTGAGTCCAGTCTTGCCTATCTGCGGCCGGAAGTCAAAGCCTCGTCTGAGAGCTTCGCCGAAGTGCTCCAAACCGCATCCAGCCAGACGCCGCCGCAGTCGGCCTCACCACCCCCGCAATATGTGGTGCAGCAGGGTGACACACTTACAGAAATCGCTAAAAAACTGGGGATCTCCGACCCCATGGAACTGGCTAGGATCAATCATATAAAAAACCCGGATTTGATCCAGGTGGGGCAGGTCTTGAAACTTCCCAGCGGTGACGCCGGGAAGCAGGAGACGACCCCGCAGCCGGCGCCGCCCAAGTCGCCCCAGGGGAAGAAAGTGCCGGTACTATACGCCCTGGAAAAAAACGTCTCCGCCCGGGCCGGCACCCTGGTGACGGCCTCCTGGTACGGGTCCAACCATCATGGCCAGCCCATGGCCAATGGCCGGCCCTTTAATATGTATGCCGACACCGCGGCGCACCGTACCTTGCCCTTTGGCACCAAGGTAAATCTTACCAATCCCGCCAATGGCCATACCGCCACCGTGGAAATCACCGACCGGGGCCCCTTTATCCGGGGCCGGAACCTGGATGTCTCCTACGGGGTGGCGAAAAAATTGGGAATGGTGGAGGCAGGGGTAACCAAGCTGCGGATGAACAAGTCTTAGTCGGACGGTTTTTCTTCCAAGTGGGTGCGGAACTGGGACACCGCCCGGGGAATGAGCCTTCTCAGGAAGACCGCTTGATCCATGGGGTGGAGTTTTTGGTAGCCTGCATATTCCGGATGCCGGCTGGATAGCTGGGGCAACTCCCGGGCGAAGGCCGAGCCTTTGCGCCAGGCCTGCTGCACCAGCTCGATGAGAGGGGTGTCCATGCCCGGCACCGCGTCCACCCAGCCCAGGCGGCGCATCACTTCAAACCGCACCCGGTCCACCAGCGCGAACGCGGTATCCATGATCTTCAGTTTCACCGTGTAGTCCAGGTCATCCAACCGGAAGCGCACCGACCCCCCCAGACCCTGGGCCCCCATGATCAGATCGAAATAGACATAGAGATTATCTTCCCCCGGGCTGGCCAGGTAAAGGAGGGTGTGGGGGCTTAAGTCCTGGAGCCGGGTCTCCGGCCCGAACTGCTCC
This sequence comes from Syntrophobacterales bacterium, assembly GCA_020060385.1. GTDB lineage: Bacteria > Desulfobacterota > Desulfobaccia > Desulfobaccales > 0-14-0-80-60-11 > SURF-52. The sequence continues at coordinate 9,329 of JAGVAH010000103.1, forward strand.
TGGAAGCGGGCCAGCCAGGTGCGGAAGGCCTGATCCGCGGCCAATTTGCGCCGGAAGCCCTCCAGATCGATGATTTCAGCCATCTGCGTTCCCCCCCCGGGAAGTCGGCGTATGACCTATCCACCTTAGCCCCCGGTAGATGTAATGGACCCCGGAAAGTGCGGTCAGGAGACCGGTCAGCCAGAAGATCAAAGGCAGCAAAAGGGGCGGCAGGGTCCATATCTTCCCCACCAGCGCCAGCAGGATGGTGCATATTTGCAGGGTGGTGGTCCATTTTCCCAACCAGGTGGGGGCAATGACCAGGGGCAGGTCCGCCAGCCGGAAGAGGGCCACCCCCAGGGCCAGGGCCACATCCCGGCTGATGACCACCACCGTCAGCCAGGGGGGGATTACGTGGGAAATGCTCAAGGTGACAAAGCTGGAGGACATCAGCAGCTTGTCCGCCAGGGGGTCGAGATAGGCCCCCAGGGGGGATTTCTGATGCCATATCCGGGCCACCAGCCCGTCCGCCAGATCGCTCAACCCGGCCAGGAGAAAAACTATCAGAGCCTTATAATACCGGCCCTGAATCAACAGAATAATGAACAGGGGCGTCAGAAGGATGCGAGCCAGGGTGATGAGGTTGGGCACGGTGAGGCTGGCTCGGGAATGGGGCCGCGCAGCCATAGTGGAATCTACTTTTAGCATAAAAGCGGGGGAAAGCCAATGCCCGGCAACCAGAAGATGGGAATTAATGCTGCCGCAGGCTTGGACCTGCGGCTGGGGCAGCCCTGGCCCTTCCCCCTGAAAATGCTTAATCTCTAAAAAAAAAACCCCGCAGCTCGAGGAGCATCTCCTTAACCTGGTCCGGAGCGTTCCAGCGCACCTCGGAGTCGGCCTTGAACCAGGTGAGTTGCCGCTTGGCGTAGCGCCGGGTGTCCCTTTTTAATAGCTCGATGGCTTCCTCCCAGCCCCAGCGGCCCTGCAAAAAGGCGATGAGGTGCCGGTAGCCCAGGGCCTGGAAGGGTTTCAGATGGGGAGGGTAGCGGCTGATGAGGCCCTGAACCTCATCCAGCCAGCCCTGGGCCAGCATGGCCTCCACCCGGGCCTCGATGCGGCGGTTCAGTTCCTCCCGGGGCCGGCGCAGTCCCAGTTTCAGGACCCGGTAGGGAGAATCCCGGAACTGGTGGGCCTCTTGCAGGGCGGAGAGGGGATGGCCGGTGGCTTGGATCACCTCCAGGGCCCGGAGGATGCGGTAAGTGTCGCGGGGGTGCAGCCGCCAGGCGCTGGCCGGGTCCAGGCGCCGCAGGCGTTCATGGAGATGGGAGAGTCCCAGGTCGGTCAATTCCTGGCGCAACTGGCGGCGGATGCAGGGATCAGGGTCGCCGTGGACAAAAAGCCCGGAGAGCAGGGCCTTGATATACAGGCCGGTGCCCCCCACCACCAGGGGGATGACGCCCCGGTCATGGAGCGCGGCCAGGATGGCTCGGCCTTCCTGGGAGAAGCGGGCCGCGTCGTAAAGGTCAGGAGGGTCAACCACGTCCAGGAGGTGGTGGGGGACCAGGGCCCTTTCCGCGGCCGTGGGTTTGGCGGTGCCGATGTCCAGCTGCCGGTAGAGCTGGAGGGAATCGGCGTTAACGATTTCCGCGCCCATTTCCCGGGCCAGCTCCAGGGCCACCCCGGTCTTGCCCACTGCGGTGGGTCCCAATAGTACCGCCACCTTGGGACGTTCCACTGCGATGGCATCATCTTTTTTCTGAATGATCTCCATCTAAATCGAAAGGCTTTTAGAAGCGGGGATTATCTGCCTCTTTTTAAGACATTAATATACTTGATATATCCAGATTGATGGGTCTATCTGGCCTAACATGTTTTCCGGCCCAACTTTTCTTTTGTCCTGTTACGATCTCTGTCGTTGAAAAGTTGATGCCATTCCGGTTTGAGGACTAGGCATTCTACTGACAGTTCTAGCCTGTCATGTTGTTCGAGAAATGAAAAGCCACGGGTTTCGTTTTTGTACAGCACACTCCGCACCGCAGCGACACCGCCTTTGTATCTCTTGCAATGTGGAGAGAACATCTGGTGGAAACGCTTGGCCCAATAGCCGAGAGCACCCCACTGTTTATAAAGATGAAGTAGCTCCACTTCGAGATCAGCTTCATCATATCGGTTTGGCATTTACCACATCCTTAGGGTGATTTTTCTCCCTTTTTTCCTCTCCCCCCATTGGGGGGAGAGGGTAGGGTGAGGGGGGCGGTAGCCGAAGACACCACCCCTCACCCCATCCCTCTCCCCTCGAAGGGGAGAGGGGGATTTTCTGCCAACGGCTATAGCCTGCACTGGCTATGGTTTAAATGCAGCGGCTGCATTTAACATTTTTTATGGTCGAAGCTCTTTTTTTCAACCAGATAGGGTTTCCCCTCCTCTCCCTTCTTATCTGAGGAAGCCCTGCCGGATCTCGCTCACGGGAATCAGACGCCACAGGGGGCGGCCGTGGGGGCAGTGGGAGGCCACCGGGAGTTCGTCCAGTTGCTTGAGAAGGGCCTGCATCTCTTCCCGCTCCAATTCCTGGCCGGCCTTGATGGCCCCCCGGCAGGACAGATAGAGGCGGGCCTGCTCCAGGACCGTTTGGGGCTGGGTGGCGCTCTTCAAGGGGGCCAACGCCTCCACCGTCTCCAGGACCGCGGCCTCCAGGTCGGCCTGGGCCAGGCAGGGGGGCGCGGCGGTGATCAGGAAACTGGCGCCGCCGAAGGGCTCCAACTCCAGACCCGCCCGGGCCAGGTGCTCCAGATTTTTCTGGAGCCAATCCGCCTGGGCCGGGGGCACTTCCACCACCCGGGGGAAGAGGAGGGGCTGCCGCGGCGGTGCGTCCGCGGCTTGCAGCATCTCATATAAGACCCGTTCATGGGCCGCGTGCTGATCGATGAGCACCAGACCCTCCGGGCATTGGGCCAGGATGTAGGTGGCCGCAAACTGGCCGATGAGAACCAGGTCCTGGAAGCGCCAGGATACCGAGGTCAGGGGCGGGGCCGGTATGGGTCCAGGCCGCGGCGCCTCCGGAACTGGAAGCGGCCTGCTCCGGAGTTCCCCCAGGGGCAGGGGTGCGGGAGTTCCGGCCTCCCGGGCCCGGGCCAGGGAGCCGGGTTGCCAGGTGACGGTGTAGCGGGGCTCTTCCTTCTCACCTCCCAGGCCCTGGCGCAGGGCGCTTAACAGCAGGGCAAAGATGCGACTGGAGTCCTGGAAGCGGATCTCGGTCTTGGCCGGATGCACGTTAACATCCACCATCTCCGGCGGCAGGTCCAGGCGCAGGACCACCGCGGGGTGCCGGCCCTTGGGGAGCAGACCCTGATAGGCTTCCTTCAGGGCCGCGCCCAGGATGCGGTCCTGGACCACCCGGCCATTGACCAAAAGCACCTGGAAACGGTTACTGGCTACGGAGAAATCCGGTGGGGAGAGCAATCCCGCCACCCGCAGGGGACCGCTTTCCAGGGCCAGGGGCAGCAGATGCGCGGCCACTTCCGCGCCCAGGACCGCGGCCACGCGCTCTGTCAGATTCTGGGGCGCGGGCGCGGCCAAAAGCGTCCGGGCGGGAGTCTTGAGGAGGAAATGCACCTCCGGGTGCCCCAGGGCCAGATGGCGCAGGCCCTCCACCATGAAGGCCTGCTCCGCCTGCCGGGAGCGCAGGAATTTGCGCCGGGCCGGGGTATTGAAGAAGAGTTGGGACACCGTCACCTGGGTGCCGGGGGCGGCGCTCCAGGGGGAGGACTCTTCCATCTCCCCGGCCACCGCCACCAGGCGGTAGCCCCCGGTCTGGCCGGGGGGGCAACTAATCATCTCCAGGCGGGAGACCGCGGCGATGCTGGGGAGGGCTTCCCCCCGGAAGCCCAGGGTGGCAATACTCAACAGGTCGGTTTCCCGCCGCAGTTTGCTGGTGGCGTGGCGCTCCAGGCTCAAGACCGCTTCCTCGGGGGTCATGCCGCAGCCGTCGTCCACCACCCGGATGCGGCCCCGGCCCCCTTCCTCGATCTCCACGGTGATGGTCTTAGCCCCTGCGTCCAGGGAGTTCTCCACCAACTCCTTGACCACCGCCCAGGGACGGGTGATGACCTCCCCGGCGGCGATCTGGGCCGCCACCTGGGGGGAGAGGATGCGGATGCGGGTCTGGGATTCCACTTGCCTTGGGGCCTCTATGGGTTATAATGCCCCCTAAGGAGGGCTGTGATCCGGTTCTTCTTCCCCGCCCCGCCGGTCATTCGAATTGGCCTTCTTCTGACCGCGGGGCATTTTCTTGGGAGGGGCAGGGGGTCTCCAGCCGCCCTCGCCCTTCCTCCACTATAACAAAAATCTCTGCGGCATGGGAGGCGGATTTATGGGTCGGGATAAAGAGTTAGCCGCGCCCCTCACCCCCCGGGAAGAACTCCTGATGAAGGTGGCCAAAGAAATCGTGGTGAAATTTATTGAGGTGGGCCGGGTCTCCCCTTCCTCCTTTGCCGAGACCTATAAGACGGTCATGGACGCTTTGCGCCAATCTTTTAAGTGAGCAGTGAGCAGTAAGCAGTAAGCAGTGAAAAAAGGGGCTATCAGGGGCTGGAAAATTGGGTTTGGGTCTGAAGAGAGGCGGTATTGATTCCCCCCTTTGAAAAAGGGGGGATAGGGGGGATTTTATAACCACTGGAAATCCCCCTAAATCCCCCTTTTTCAAAGGGGGATTTAACTACCCTTTGGTTATCGATATGGACCGGAATATTTATTTGCAGAGGGTTTTCTAACAACCTGCTTAGGTATTTGTTTTTCTGCCCACTGCTTACTGCTCGCTTTCTTACCAATAGAAAGGAAAAACATGCGCCGTGCTGGCGGCCGAGGTCCGGAAGAATTAAGGCCGGTAAACATCACCCAGGGTTATCTGGATTATGCGGAAGGTTCGGCCCTGGTGACCTGGGGCCGCAACCGGGTCCTCTGCGCGGCCAGCATCCTGGAGCAAGTGCCCCGGTTCCGGGAATATTCCGGGGGAGGCTGGGTTACCGGGGAATACGGCATGCTGCCCCGGTCCACCAACACCCGGCAGGCCAGAGAAAGCCTGAGCGGGAGGGTTTCGGGCCGCACTTATGAAATCCAGCGCCTCATCGGCCGGTCCTTAAGGGCGGTGGTGGACCTCCAGGCCCTGGGCCCCCGCACCGCAGTCCTGGACTGCGACGTGCTCCAGGCGGACGGCGGCACTCGCACCGCGGCCATCACCGGGGCTATGGTGGCTCTGGCCCTGGCCCTGGAGAATCTGCGGCGCCGGGGGGTGGTGGAGACCATGCCCCTGAGGGCGCCGGTGGCCGCGGTGAGCGTGGCCCTGGCGGGGGGCCGCCTGCTCCTGGACCCGGATTATGAAGAAGACTCCCAGGCCGCGGTGGACGCCAATTTCGTGGCCACCGGGCAAGGGGACCTCATTGAGGTCCAGGCCACCGGGGAAGGGGGCCCCTTCCCCGCGGCCCTGATGGGCGAGATGCTGGATCTGGCCCTGCAGGGCATCCAAAAAATCGTCCGCCTCCAGGAAGAAGTTCTGGCCCCATGCCTGCCCCTACCCTGGTAATGGCCACCCGCAACGCGGGCAAGGTGCGGGAGCTCCGGGACCTGCTCCAGGGCCTGGGGATCGGGCTGTTGAGCCTCAATGATTTTCCGGACCTGCCGGAGATTCCGGAGGAAGGGGCCACCTTTGCAGAGAATGCGGAGACCAAGGCCAGGGAAGTGGCCCGGCTGACGCATCTACCGGCCCTGGCCGACGACTCCGGCCTGGAGGTGACGGCCCTGGGGGGGCGGCCCGGGGTCTTTTCGGCCCGCTACGCCCAGGACCGCACCGGGCCAAAGGCGCCCACCGACCCGGACAATTGGCGGAAATTGCTGGACGAGATGGCCAAAGTGCCCTGGGAGGAGCGGGGGGCCCGGTTTGTCTGCGAGATCGCCCTGGCCCTGCCGGATGGCCGGGTCTTCACGGCCCGGGGGGACTGCGGGGGGTACATCGCCCTAAAGCCCAAAGGCAACCATGGGTTTGGCTACGATCCGGTCTTCTGGGTGCCGGAATATGAGAGCACCATGGCGGAGCTGGGACCGGCAATCAAAAACCGCATCAGCCACCGGGCCCGGGCCCTGGCGGCCTTGCGGGAGATTATAGTCTCCCTCAAAGATGAATTGTAAGTATCTGGATTTCCATAAGAAGATATTGTAAGAACCTGAACGGAAAACAGAAAACAGAAAACGATCTTTTATCGGGACGTGGCGCAGCCTGGTCAGCGCGCCTGCCTTGGGCGCAGGAGGTCCCCGGTTCAAATCCGGGCGTCCCGACCAGTTTTTTTATTAACAACACAAAATATTTATGTAATTCTTGATACTAGAAAACATCCTGAAAACTCGGGTTAGGCAGCCGTAATGCAGGAAGTAAGCTTATTAGTGATATCTGATCTAAGGGAGAAGTTAGAGGCAGTTAACAGATTACTTGAAAAAGTTTATTCGGAACCAATCAGGCTTAGCAATATTCTGCTTATGTTCGGCGTGCCACCAGAGGAACTTACAATCATAAAGAAAAGATGGGCTCCACAGTTGAGCGACGCTGTCATTGATGCTGTTCGCTCTCGCTTTTCAAGTCTTCGGAATGGCGAACGCGATTTTTTTGTGCTCTCCAACCGTCTTGGCCTCGGCTCGCCAGCCTGCTCTCTCAAGAATATCGCCGAAAAACTCGCCTTATCTCGGGAGCGCATCCGCCAACTTGAAGAACGTGCGATTCGTAGGTGCCGCACCCCAAAGACAAAGCTCACTGTAGAGTCATACTTAAAGGAATCTTTAACTGTATTTCGCGATTCTAACAAAGTTGCCTAATTAGTGTTCGCATTCTACGTTGCTTCGCTTATGTTCAACTCAAATGTTAAACTATCTCAATAATTTTATTATTGAATTCTCAGACTTAGCCAAATGATTGACGAACCATTAGAGATTGAGGATCGTGGTTATCAGCAGGGTATTAATCCCCTTTTTGGACGCTTCTTTCTAAAGTTTGATATTGCTCCGGTACCCTATGCGAGCCCAAATCGGCATAAGTTTCACTCAAAAGTTAAGAGCGCTTTTGAAAAAAACAAATACGTTTTTTCGGGTGAGGTCAAGGTTAACTACACTCTCTATCAAGAAGAACAAACGCGTCTTGAAACCTCTGATTTTGCTGATTTAGACAACTATTTGAAGCTGTTGAATGATTGTATAAAAGGTCATGGAGGTATGATAATTGATGACTGCCAGATTCAGTCTATTTCAATAAGTTGGATAGATACGGGTTTGCCTCCATATTTTGAGCTTGAAATTCAGGGACACCCTGATGAATTTGTGTTAAAGCCATTCGCACTCTATGAGATGGCAGACCATTTATATTATCCAATATCGGAATTTTCTTGGACCAAGGATGGTGTAATTAAAAAGGACTCGCAAGTAACAAGGATAATATTAGACAGACTATTTGAGATGACAAAAATTTCTCGTTTGGAGAGGCATATATTTCGACAAGATGGGGCCGACAAATTCGAGGCATTTTACAAAAGCCGAGGGTTCTCCCCAATATTAATGGGATACCATAGATCTCATATAGTAAACTCGGGTTTCACTTTAATCAGTCGTAGTGAATGGAAAAAGCTTAATTATAGCATTTGCCAAAAGTTCTTTCCTCTTATCCCCTCTCCCCCCAGCGGGGGGAGAGGGTTAGGGTGAGGGGGGGCGGAAAAAACTTTTGGCAA
>JAGVAH010000141.1 GCA_020060385.1 Syntrophobacterales bacterium
GCGGCAGAGGCTGCGCCGCCCCCGGTTGAGGCCGCTCCTCCTGAGGCAGAGACGCCGGCAGCAGCCGCGACCCCGGCCCCGGACGCGGCTCCGGCAGAAGAGACCCCAACCCCAGCAAAGGAGGGCTAACCAGTGCCGGTAATGCCTCGCCGCAAACGGAAACAATTCTATGTCCGGCGCAAGGTCTGCCGCTTTTGCGTGGACGCCAATCTGCCCATTGATTACAAGGATGTCAACACCCTGCGTCAATTTGTGACGGAGCGGGGAAAAATCATCCCCCGGCGTATTTCCGGGAATTGCGCCCGCCACCAGCGCCGCGTTACCCGGGCCATCAAACAGGCCCGCCTGTTGGCGCTGATGCCCTATATTCCCACCTTGCCGCCGCCGTGAGAACCGGGGGGGACCGGGGGAGTCTCCAGTGGCCCGCAATATCCTTATCTGGTGTTTCTGTCTGGCGGCCCTGTTGGTGTTCTTGGTGGGGGGCCGTCAGAGCCCCATCGTCAATTTATTCGCCATCAGCTTGACGCCGTTGCCGGTCTATCTGGCGGGCCGCCGTCTGGGAATCCTGGCGGCCCTCCTGCTGGCCCTGGCCGTCTCTCTGCTGGTCTTTTCCCTGAAACCGGCCCTGGCGACCATGGGGGAATATTGGGGATTTGCGGAGCTGCTCCTCATGGGGCTCCTGCTGAGCGGCGTGGAATCCCGGGGTTATCCTGCTGGTTGGGCCATCATCCTCACCGTGGCGGCCCTGACTATCCTCGGCCTCGTGTTTTTATCAGGGCAGGCTTACCTTGCCGGGATAACCCCTAAAGAGATGCTCTCCCGGAAGACCTTGGAAATCACCGGGATGTTAACCGGGGTTTTCTCCGGTGGGGATGCGACCTCCAAACTGCAAGTCTTGGGGGTTCCCCTGGAAAAGTTGAAGCAGATGATCCAATATTTGTTGCCGGCCCTGGTGATTACCAATACGGGCTTGGTGGCCTGGATCAACGTTCTTCTGGGCCGGCAACTGCTGGCGGTTTTGGATTGGGGTCAGCCGGAGCCGCCCCTGTACCACTGGTCGACTCCGGAATGGCTCATCTTTCTGGTCCTGGCCACCGGGTTTCTCCTGCTGGTGCCGGTGTCCCTGGTGCGCCTGATCAGTGCCAATGTGCTGGTGGTCCTGGCCCTGCTCTATTTCTGCCAGGGAATGGCGGTGATCGCCGCCTGGTTGCTGCGCTACCGGGTGCCCCGGCCTTTTAGGTGCTGCGGTTATATCATCATGTTTATGCACCCCCTGTTTTTGCTGGCAATTATCATCGGTCTGGCGGATATCTGGCTGGATTTCCGGCGGCTCCACCAGGCCGTGGACGCGTGAGGAGGATCTTGGTTTGAAGGTTATTTTGACGGAAAATATTGCGGCCCTGGGCTCTATAGGTGCAGTGGTGGAGGTGACCCGGGGTTACGCCCGGAACTTTCTCATCCCCCAGGGCAAAGCCCTGGAAGCAACTCCCGGAAATTTGGCCTTAATGGAACAAACCAAGGCCAAGCGGCTCCAGACCCTGGTCCAGGAGCAGGAAGCCGCCCAGGCCCTGGCGGCCCGCCTGGAAGGGGTGAGCCTGACCATCGCCCAGCGGGTTGGGGAGGCGGAGCGTCTCTATGGTTCAGTCACTGCGGCCATGATTGCCGCGGCCCTGGAGGCCCAGGGCTTTGAGGTGGACCGCAAGCAATTGGAGCTGCCGGAGCCCATCAAGAAGTTGGGCACCTATGAAATCTCCGTGCGCTTCGCCCCGGAAATTAAGAGCCAGATCACCGTGGAAGTGGTGCCCGAGAGCGTCTAGGCAAAGAAAGGCGGGGAGGCAGGGATGCCCAGCTGGGCCCCCGCCTCCTCGGGCAACGGTGCCCCAGGCTTTACAGCCACTGCGGCCCTGGTGCCCCCCCCAAGGTTTTTCTGGTTCCCAGGCTGCCCTGGGGAGCGGGGAAAAAGCTTCTCTGTAAGGGATAACCTCATATCCTCTATATAGTATTGCTGGAGGCCAAAACTACTGTATCTAGACATTTCGGGGCCTATGAGGAAAAATTTATTAACGTCCAAAATTAATAGATTGCGTTCAGAAATTCCTGGTTCATAAATGCGTCTTGCTCTCCCGGTCGCCGCCTCAGCCTTCTCCCCTTGATCCAGATTCACCCCAGATTCCCCCCTAGCCGGTTTGCAAATCCGGTAGGTCTTTGGTTATGTTTTTCCCCGTAATCTAAGGTCGGCCCCTGGTGGGGCCATGGCCGCATCTTAATAATTTTAATTAATTTTCATATACTTATAAAAGATTAAGGCAGTACCAATCCTTGGAGAGCATTATGCAAAGGAGCACCCGGCGCATAGCCGCGGCCCCGGTGGAGGCCGGCGCCCCCCAGGGTCTCACTCCCCCCGCCAACCCGGAGGCGGAACAGTCGGTCCTGGGGGCCGTTCTCCTCCGGCCCCAGGTCATGGATCTGGTGGCCGATACCCTCGCGCCCCAGGATTTTTACCGGGAGGCCCACCGTCAGATCTACCAGGTGATGATCGATCTCTATAACCGCCACGAGCCGGTGGACCTGGTTTCGGTCAACAACCTCCTGAAAGAGCGGGGTCTGTTGGAGGAGGTGGGGGGGCCGCTCTTTCTCTCGGGCCTCAGCGAACACGTGGGCATTGCCGCCAACGCCGACCACTACGCCCGCCTGGTGCATGATAAGGCTGTGCTCCGCCGCCTCCTGGCCGCTTCCCAGGAGATTGCCGGGGCCTGTCTGACCCCCCAGGAGGACGTGGCGGAATTCCTGGATTGGGCCGAACACCTGGTCTTCGAGGTGGCCGAGGCCAAAATCCGCCAGGGTTTTCAACCCCTAGAAGGCCTGGTCAACAAAGAGATCGCCACCCTGGAGGCCATCTGGGGGCGCAAAGACAGCGCCATCACCGGGGTGCCCAGCGGCTTCGTGGACCTGGATAACTATACCGCGGGCTTTCAGCCCAGCGACCTGATCATCCTCGCGGCCCGCCCCAGCATGGGCAAGACTGCCCTGGCCCTGAACATCGCCTTCAACGCCGCCTACAAACCCCGGGTGCCGGTGGCCATCTTCTCCCTGGAAATGTCCCGGGAGCAATTGGTGCGCCGCCTGCTGAGCAGCATCGGTGAGGTGGACGCCTCCCAGATCCGCCGGGCCGCGTTCCTTACCCACCAGGAATGGGCCCACCTCCAGGAGGCCGCGGGCTATCTCATCGATTGCCCCATCTTCATCGACGACACCCCCGCGGCCAGCGTCCTGGAAATCCGGGCCAAATGCCGCCGTCTCAAGGCCGAAGGCAAACTGGGGCTGGTGATCATCGACTACCTGCAGCTCATGCGGGGCCGGGGGGACGCGCCCAGCCGGGAACAGGAGATCTCCGAAATCTCCCGGTCGCTGAAGGCCCTGGCCAAGGAGCTGCAAGTGCCGGTGCTGGCCCTGTCCCAGCTCAACCGGCGGGTGGAGGAGCGGCCCAACAAACGCCCGCAACTGGCGGACTTAAGGGAGTCCGGGGCCATCGAACAGGACGCGGACGTCATCCTCTTCATTTACCGGGATGAGGTCTACCGGGAAGACTCCCCTGACAAAGGCACCGCGGAGGTGATCATCGGCAAGCAGCGCAACGGCCCCACCGGCAAGGTGAAGCTCTCCTTCCGGGATAAATACACCCGCTTCGACACCCTGGAGAAGGAAGAGCAACCCCTGACTTTTTAATATATAGCATTTGCCAAAAGTTCTTTCCTCTTATCCCCTCTCCCCCCAGCGGGGGGAGAGGGCTAGGGTGAGGGGGGGGAAAACTTTTGGCAACCAGGGTAGTTTGCGGTTTTCCGGCTTCATAAAAAAGGGCCGGTTCCGGCAAGGCTTTGAAGCCCTGCCGGAACCGGCCTAAAAATTTTTGGGGTTGGGGGAGGGGAGTTTGAGGGGAGGGGGCAGGGGCCTGTGGCCCCCGGCCTCCCCCTCTCAACTGCGCTTCACCCCACCTTTACTTCAATCTTCCGGGGTTTGGCCTTTTCCGCCTTGGGCAGCAACAGGTGCAGCACCCCGTCTTTCATGCTGGCTTCAATGCGGCCCTGGTCGATGAGGGAACCCAGTTGAAATTCCCGCAGGAAGTCCCCGGTGTGGTACTCTTGGAGGAGCATGTTTTCCCCTGCGGCCTGGGCTGGGCTGACTTCGCCGCTGATGACCAGGTGGTTGTCTTTGATGTCGATGGTCACTTTGTCGCCAGGCACTCCGGGCATATCCGCCACCAGGGTCAGAGCCTCCGGGGTCTCAAAGATATCCACCGCCGGCAGGAAGATGCGGCCGGGCCGCACCCGTTCCCCCTTGGCCTGGACTTCTTCTTTATGTTTGGGGGTCAGTTCCTTTTCATTCATGGGCCAGTCTCCTTTAGGCGCTTTTCACCTTGATCACCCGGGGTTTGATCTCCTCCGGTTTAGCCAGTTTCACGGTGAGGATGCCGTCTTTATAGGACGCGTCCACTTTATCGGGGTTCACCGGCGCGGGCAGACTCACCACCCGGCGAAAATAGCCGGATTCCCGCTCCCGGCGGTGGTAGTTGATATTCTTTTCCTCGGCGGGGATTTTCCGCTCCCCCCGCAGGATCAGGTTCCCTTCATGCACGGTGATTTCCAGCTCCTGAGGATTGATCCCCGGCAGCTCGGCCCGGACATAGAGATAATCGTGGTCTTCCGAGATATTTACCAGGGGATAAACCCCGGGGCGGCGCAGCGTCATCCCGGGGCCGAAAGTCTCCTCGAAGAGTCGGCCCATCCGCCGCTGCAAGCGCTCCATCTCCTGCATGGGGGACCAACCAGGTTCTCGAAAAGTAAAGATAGGCATGTTTTGGCCTCCTCAAATATTGATGTTTCTTCAAATTTGTTAATCATTTAGATTCGGGAGGTCAAGGGGCCTTTGGGTTGAAAAAAGATGGGAATTTCTATACATAAAATATGTTCAAAAAAACGCTTTGGGGAGCGAGGGGAAGGGGTTAAAGGGGGAAAAGGTTAAAAGGGGAAGAGAGAAAACCCTTTGCCCTTTGACCCTTTTCACCTTTTCCCCCCTGGCTTTCCTCCCAGGCAACTTATTTCGAAATTAATATCGCCGACTTTTAATTCGCAGGAAGGATAATGATGTCTTTTCCATGGCAAGAAATTACCTGGGTGCTCCTGGATATGGACGGCACCCTCCTGGACAAACATTTCGACGACTATTTCTGGGAAACCCTGGTGCCTGATGAGTACGCCCGGAAGAAGGGCTTGCCCCTGGCTTTGGCCCGGGATTTAGTCTTCGCCCGCTACCAGCGGGAGGAAGGCACCCTGAACTGGACGGACATCGATTTCTGGTCCCGGGAACTGGACCTGGATATCCCGGCCCTGAAAGAGGGCATCCGCCATCTCATCGAGGTGCATCCGGACACCGAGGAATTCCTGGAATTTCTCCGGCAGCAAGGGAAGAAGGTGGCCCTGGTCACCAACGCCCACTACAAGACCCTGAACCTGAAGATGAACCACGTGGGCCTGCTGGGTTATTTCGACGCGGTGGTCTCCTCCTTCGATTTAGGGGCCCCCAAGGAAGAGCAGCAGTTCTGGGAGATTTTGCAGGAGAGAATAAACTTTGAGATAGAGCATACCTTGCTGGTGGATGACAACGCCGACGTCCTGGCCTCCGCCCAACGTTACGGCGTTAAATACCTCCTTTTCAAAGCCAAATCCAGTTCCCAACAGGGCCCCGCGGCCCACCCGCACTTCCCCTCCATCGAAAGCTTCCGGGAGTTGATGGACTGACAAAGATTCACCACCAAGGCACAAAGACACCAAGATGCACAAAGTATTTTTTGGCCCTTGGCGCACAGCGCCAAGGGCCAAACTTATAGCATTTGCCAAAAGTTCTTTCCTCTTATCCCCTCTCCCCCCAGCGGGGGGAGAGGGTTAGGGTGAGGGGGGGCGGAAAAAACTTTTGGCAA
>JAGVAH010000033.1 GCA_020060385.1 Syntrophobacterales bacterium
CTCGCCTGATGAACCTCCATCTCCCAGAGCTTCAACGGCAAAAAAACTATGCCTTTGCAAAAACTTAACCGGACACTGCTGGGATTTAGGGGGATTATCGAGCGCTTAGATAATCCCTCCTGCCCCCTTTTAGAAAAGGGGGATAATTTCTCCCTTGCTTAATCTCCATGTTTGCTTGCAGCTGATATCCAAAAAAGGTTTGGAAATGGTTTATAGATTATGGTCACCTGCCGCAGATCATCTGCCGCCGTGCCCCTGGGGCCGCCCGGGGATACCGGACTGCCGGGGGTAAAGGGCTGACATTCCCGAGTTTGCCGGGTTATAATCTCTAATTATAGGGGAAGGGGGGAAGTTCCAGAAGAGAATTGACCGGGGCCCCGGTTTTTTATGACTGAAGAATAATCCCTGAATGCTTCCAATCCTCACCAAAAATCTGCTATGATGGCCCAGTTGAGTTCAGGGATACCTCCGGGACCATTCTCTCTTCACGTTTCCTGGGCAATATGGGGGATTATCTTGTTGTTTGACTTGGCTCGATAATCGGGGCCATTACCCATTTGAACCCTCCAAAAAAGCGGCTTGAAAAAATTTCTAGAATTTCTAGAGATGTTCCATCGGGGCCAATCTTTTTTTTATCTTTGCTATTCTGCTAGTTCTGGAAAGAGGGGATGAAGATAGAGGCAATCAAAGAATTAGGGAGCACCTACCTGGGCCAGGGCCGCACCAGTTTTCTGGTGTGGGCACCCTTTGCCGCCACCGTGGAAGTCCTGATCCTGACTCCCCAGGAAAGGCTGGTTAGCTTAACCCCGGGGCACAAGGGCTATTTCCAGGGCATCATCAGCGGGGTGGAGCCGGGCTGCCTATATTGTTACCGCCTGGACGGGGCCAAAGACCGCCCTGACCCGGTTTCCCGCTTGCAGCCCCAGGGAGTGCATGGGCCTTCCCAGGTGGTGGACCTTAAGTTCCCCTGGGGAGACAGCCAGTGGCGGGGTTTGCCCCTGAGGGACTATATCATTTATGAACTGCACGTGGGCACTTTCACGGCCGCGGGCACCTTCGACGCCATCATCCCCTATCTGGACGGGCTGCAAGACCTGGGGGTGACCGCGCTGGAGCTCATGCCCGTGGCCCAATTCCCGGGAGAACGCAACTGGGGCTATGACGGGGTCTACCCTTTCGCGGCGCAGCAGAGCTACGGCGGTCCCGATGGTTTAAAAAGATTGGTGGATGCCTGCCACCAGCGGGGCCTGGCCGTGATTCTGGACGTGGTCTACAACCATGTGGGGCCGGAGGGGAATTACCTGGGTGAATTTGGCCCCTATTTTCATCAGCGTTACCGCACCTTCTGGGGGGAGGCCATAAATTTTGACGGCCCGGGGAGCGATGAGGTGCGGCGCTACTGTATCGCCAACGCCCTTTACTGGATCACCGCCTGCCATATCGACGCCCTGCGCCTGGATGCCTTGCACGCCATCGTGGACTGCTCGCCCCAGCCTTTCCTGGCGGAACTGGCCGGGGCGGTGCACCGGGAGGCAGAGCGCCTGGGGCGGCGGGTCCACCTGATGGCGGAAAGCGACCTCAACGACGTGCGCCTGCTGCGGGCTCCGGAAATGGGGGGTCTGGGCCTGGATGCCCACTGGAATGATGACTTTCACCATGCCCTGCACACCCTGCTGACCGGAGAGCAATCGGGTTATTATGAGGACTTCGGCCGTCTGGGGCAATTAGCCAAGGCCTTTCGGGAAGGCTTCATCTATGCCGGCCAATATTCTCCCTACCGGCAGCGCCGCCATGGCTCCTCTTCACGGGAGATCGCCTCACACCGCTTCGTGGTCTTTGCCCAGAACCACGACCAGGTGGGCAACCGCCCCCGGGGGGAGCGCCTGAGCCGCCAGGTCTCTTTCGAGGCCCTGAAGCTGGCTGCCGCCGCGGTGCTCTTGTCTCCCTGTATTCCTCTCTTGTTTATGGGGGAGGAATACGGCGAAATGGCCCCCTTTTTCTATTTCGTCAGCCACTCCGACCCGGATCTGATCGCCGCCGTGCGCCGGGGACGCAAAGAAGAATTCGCGGCCTTCCACCACCTCCAGGAGCCCGTCGATCCCCAGGCCGAGGCCACCTTCCGGGACTCCCGGATCAACCATAATCTGCGCCAGGGGGGGAACCATAAAATTCTCTTCGAGTTCCACCAGGAGCTGCTCCGGGTCCGCCGGGAATTGGCCGAGATGACCGATCTGGGTCGCTCTGACCGGGAAGTGTGGGGGGATGAAAAGGCCCGGGTCCTCATGGTGCAAAGCCGGGGGGACGGGGGGAAAGCCGTCTTGCTCTTACACTTCGGCAGGGAACCGGTGGAACTGTCTCCTCCCTTACCCGAGGGCCCCTGGGAGAAGCGGCTGGACTCGGCCGCCAGCCGCTGGGGGGGCCCGGGAAGCCGGGTGCCCGATAACTTTACGGCCACCAAAGACCTGGTTCTTTCTCTGCCTCCCCAGTCCTGCCTGCTCTTGTTCCAGAGGGAAGCCTGCTGATGAAGAAGTACGTCTGCATCCACGGCCATTTCTACCAGCCGCCCCGGGAAAACCCCTGGCTGGAGGATATCGAACTCCAGGATTCGGCATATCCCTATCATGATTGGAACGAGAAGATCACGGAAGAGTGTTACGCCCCCAACACCGTCTCCCGCATCCTGGACAGCCAGGGGCGCATTGTGGGGCTGCCCAATAACTATGCCAAGATCAGCTTTAACTTTGGCCCCACCCTGTTGTCCTGGCTGGAGCAGAAGACCCCCGCCATTTACGCCGCCATCCTGGCGGCTGACCGCCAAAGCCGGGAGAATTTTTCTGGGCATGGGTCCGCCCTGGCCCAGGCCTATAATCACATGATCATGCCCCTGGCCAACCCCCGGGATAAATACACCCAGGTCTGGTGGGGCATCCGGGATTTTGAGCGGCGCTTTCAGCGTTCCCCGGAAGGCATGTGGCTGCCGGAGACCGCGGTGGACCTGGAGACCCTGGAGATCATGGCCGAGTTGGGCCTCCGCTTTACGATTTTGGCCCCCCATCAGGCCCACCAGGTCCGCAAACGGGGGAAAAAGGCCTGGCAGGACGTGAGCGGGGGCCGCATCGACCCCACCACGGCCTATGAACTGGCCTTGCCTTCCGGCCGCAAAATCAGCCTCTTTTTCTACGACGGCCCCATTTCCCAGGCCGTAGCCTTCGAGGATCTGCTGGTGAAAGGGGAATACCTGGCTGGCCGTCTGGCCGGCGCCTTTGCGGGGGGACGTTCCTGGCCGCAACTGGTGCATATCGCCACGGATGGCGAGACTTACGGGCATCATCATACCCACGGCGATATGGCCCTGGCCTATGCCATAGATACCATTGAGAATAATAAGCTGGCCCTCCTGACCAATTACGGAGAGTATCTGGAAAAATGCCCCCCGGCCATGGAGGTGAAGATCTTTGGAAATACCTCCTGGAGCTGCGCCCATGGGGTGGAGCGGTGGTGGAAAGACTGCGGCTGCAACAGCGGCGGGCATCCCGGCTGGAGCCAGGCCTGGCGCACGCCCCTCAGGGAGGCCCTGGACTGGCTCCGGGATACTTTGGCCCCCCTCTATGAGGCGCAAGCCGGTCGCTTTCTGCATGATCCCTGGGCGGCCAGAAATGATTACATCGAAGTCATTCTGGACCGGACGCCGGATAACGTGGAACAATTTTTAGCCAGGCACGCCTCCCGGGGGCTAGACCCCGGGGAGAAGAATATGATGTTGAAGCTCCTGGAAATGGAGCGGCACGCCATGTTGATGTACACCAGTTGCGGCTGGTTCTTCGACGAGCTCTCCGGCCTGGAGACCGTGCAGGTGCTGCAATATGCCGGCCGCGTGGTGCAGCTGGCCCAGGAGGTTTTGGGAGATGACCTGGAAAGGCGTTTCTTGGAACGGCTGGAGCTGGCCAAGAGCAATATTGCCGAACACGGGGACGGCCGCCGCCTCTATGAGAAGTTTGTCAAACCCAGCACCGTGGACCTCCTGAAAGTGGGAGCCCACTATGCCATCAGCTCCCTGTTCGAAGATTATCAACTCCGGGATAAAATTTATTGTTACTCCATTGACCGGGAAGACTACCGGCCCGCGGAGGCGGGCAAGGCGAAACTGGCCGTGGGCCGGATCAAGGTCACCTCGGATATTACCTGGGATACGGCCACCATCAGTTTCGGAGTGATGCATTTCGGCGACCACAACCTTTGGGGCGGCGTCCGGTTTTATCAAGGGGAGAAGGCTTACGGGGTCATGGCCTGGGAAGTCATGGAGGCCTTTTCCTGGGCGGAATTTCCCGAGACCATCCGGCGCCTGGATAAACATTTCGGCGCTTCCACCTATTCCCTGCGGTCCCTCTTCCGGGATGAACAGCGCAAGGTCCTGGCCCAGATCATGGAGATGACCCAGGCGGAGGCCTGGTCCGCCTATGGGCGGATTTACCACCATTATGTGCCTTTCATGCGGTTCCTGATGGACTTGGGGGTGCCTCTGCCCCAGACCTTTTACAGTACCGCGGAAACCGTCATCAATCATCATCTCCTCCAGGCCTTCCAAGCAGAGGAGATAGACCTGGCCACGGTGCGGGGCCTCCTGGAGGATGCCCGTCTTTTCCAGGTCACTCTGGATGGCTCCGGCCTGGAATATGCCTTGCGGAAAGCCATCAGCGGTCTGGCCGCCAAATGCCGCTTTTCCCCCAATGACCTCCATTGTCTGGAGCAACTCAAAGACGCGGTGGCCCTGGGCCAGGAAATGCCCTTTGAGGTCAATTTCTGGCGGACGCAAAACACCTTCTTCGAGGTCTTCAAGACTAATTATCCCCTGTGGCGCGAAAGGCTGGAACAGGGAAGGGCGGAGGCCCAGACCTGGGTGGATAATTTCGGGGCCCTGGGGGAAATGCTGTCCATCTACGTTCCTTGAGGGATGCGAGGGCTTTAAAAGAGTAGACCATGACCGGCTTCCGGATTCCAGCAGCCACCTATCGCCTCCAGTTCCATCACGGCTTTCGTTTCATCACCGCCCAGGCCCTGGTGCCCTATCTCCACGAGCTGGGGATTACCGACATCTATGCCTCCCCCTTTTTTCAGGCGCGCACCCGCAGCCTGCACGGTTATTCGGTGACCAATCCCCTGGAGATCAACCCGGAATTGGGCTCCCGGGTGGCTTTAAAGGCCCTGGTCCGGGTCCTGAAATCCCGGGACATGGGCCTGCTTCTGGATATCGTCCCCAACCATATGGCCTTGAGCCATGACAACCCCTGGTGGCTGGATGTCTTGGAAAACGGCCCGGCCTCTCCCTTCGCCAGATTCTTCGACATTGACTGGCATTCCCACAACCGGGTGCTGGAAGACAAAGTGCTGCAACCCATCTTGGGCGCGCCTTTCGGCCAGGTCCTGGAAAATCAGGAACTCACCTTGGGTTTGGCTGAGGAAGGATTTTTCATCTACTACTATGATCACAAGTTTCCTCTGGACCCGAAGACCTACCAGGTCATCCTCAGCCATCGTTTAGAGGCCTTAAGGGCAGAGTTGGGGCCGGAGGACCCGGCCATTTCCACCCTCACCGGCCTCATCACCCTGGCGGAACACCTGCCCCCCCGGACCGTTAAGGGCGCCCAAAGACAGAAAGTGCGGCGGCAACAGCAGGAAGTTCTGAAAAGGAACCTCTGGCTGTCCTATCAGGCCCACCCCGCCATTAAGAAATTTCTCGACGGCAATCTCGCCAGCATTAACGGCCAGAGGGGGGTGCCGGAAAGCTTTACCGTCCTGGAGGATCTGCTGGGCCAACAGGCCTTCCGCCTGGCCCATTGGCGGGTGGCCCTGGACATGATCAATTACCGCCGTTTCTTCAGCATCAATGACCTCATCGGCATCCGGGTGGAAGACCCCCAGGTCTTTGAACGGAGTCACGGCCTCTTATTCACCCTGATCCGCCGGGAGGAGATCACCGGGCTCAGAATCGACCATATCGACGGCTTGTATGATCCTCTGGAATACCTGGAACGCCTCCAGGAGCGACTGCTGGGGGAAGAGGACCCGGGACGAAGCGGCAAGTTCTATGTGGTGGTGGAAAAGATCCTGGAGGAAGGTGAGCAGCTGCCGCGGGAATGGCCGGCAGCCGGGACCACGGGCTACGATTTCCTGGACCTGGTCAATGGTCTTTGGGTGGAGCCCCGGGGTCTTGAGAGGCTGAAGACCATCTATGCCTGGTTCGTCCAGGGCAGCCAAACCCTGCCGGAGATGGTCTATGAGAAAAAGAAGCTGATCATGGAAAGCCTCTTTGGGGGGGAAGTGGAGTCCCTGGAACATGATCTCAGTCTTTTGGCGGAAAAGGACCGGCACGCCCGGGATATCTCCCGGGGAGACCTGCGTAGGGCCCTGGTGGAGGCGGTGGCCGGTCTGCCCCTTTACCGGACTTACATAAGGGACTTCGAGGTCAGGGAAGAGGACCGGGCCGCCATCGAGGAGGCCCTCAGCAGGGCCAGGGAGCGTTGTCCCGCCCTCCACCCCCCGGCCCTGGATTTTTTGAGGCGGGTGCTTTTGCTCCAACTGCCCCGGGCCTGGTCGGAGGAGCAGCGCCGGGCCGCCCTGAATTTTGTCCGGCGCTGGCAGCAGTTCTCCGGCCCCATCATGGCCAAGGGCCTGGAGGACACCGCCTTATATAATTACAACCCCCTGGTGTCCTTAAACGAGGTGGGGGGAAGCTTCCGGGCGCTGTCCCCGCCAGCCTTCCATCAGGCCATGTTGACCAGAGCGGCCACCTGGCCCTGGGCCCTGAACGCCACCTCCACCCATGACACCAAGCGCAGCGAGGACGTCCGGGCCCGCATCCATGTCCTTTCCGAGATACCGGAGGAATGGAAGGCCTGCCTCCGCCGCTGGCACCGCTGGAATCGCCCGCAAAAGACGGAAGTGGACGGAATGCTGGTGCCGGATGCCAACCAGGAAACCCTGGTCTATCAGACCATGCTGGGGGCCTGGCCCTTAAGAACCGGGGAAATCCCTGCCTTGAAAGAGAGGTTGCAGGCCTACATGATCAAGGCGGCCCGGGAAGCCAAGGTCCATACCCGCTGGATCGCTCCCCAGGCCGCGCATGAGCAGGCCCTGTTGGCTTTCCTGGAGAGAATCATGGAAGACTCCCCGGCCAATGAATTTCTCCGGGACTTTCAAGGCTTGCAGGCACGGCTGGCCTTTTGCGGGGCCCTGAACTCCCTGTCCCAGGTCCTCCTGAAGATTGCCGCTCCGGGGGTGCCGGATTTCTATCAGGGCACCGAGCTTTGGGACTTTTCCCTGGTGGATCCGGACAACCGGCGGCCGGTGGATTTCCAGCAGCGGGCCCAACTCCTCCAGGAGCTGAAACAGAAGGAGGCGCAAGGGCTTATCCCCCTGCTCCACGATCTCCTCAAGGATTGGCAAAACGGCGGGGTCAAACTTTTTTTAACCGCCAAGGCCCTTAACTTCCGGAAAGAGCACCAGGACCTCTTCCTGAAGGGGGACTACCTGCCCCTGGCCCCCCAGGGCAGCAGAAAAGAACACGTGGTGGCCTTTGCCCGGAGACACGAAAAGACCTGGGTGGTGGCCGTGGCTGGCCGCTTTTTCCACAGCCTGGTGTCGGCCGGCAATCCTCCCATCGGCCGGGAAGTTTGGGGGACGGGCCGCCTGGATCTGCCCCCGGCAGCCCCCAAAAGTTGGCGAAATATCTTCACCGGGGAGGTATTGTCAGCCTCCCGGACACACCAGTCCCGAGCCTTGCCCTTCCAGGAAATCTTCCAGAATTTCCCCGTGGCCCTCCTGCACGGTAATGCCCCGTGACGGGGGCGCCCACAAGGTATAGTTCGACAGTGCAGGATTGGAGTCGGAAGAGGATGTAGAGGAAGTCGGTAGATGCTTCTAATAAAGTTTCAATTTTTCAATTGCACACCAAGACGCCTCAACATTTCAAATGTGTCGACGACTTCAACTGCCAACGCCTGACAAACATTTGGAATCGGGACCTTCCATTTTACATCAGGTCTTATAACCTCAAGAGTCACTACAATGCATCCCTTAGCCTTAGCATAAGCCACCAGCCACCATCAGCACCTCTCGCAAACTCTGCCTTTGCTGCATCTGAAAATTGATCTTGGCCTTGCACCCAAGTCATAACTTCTCTGTAGGATTCCCGGACGTCTTCTTCATCCGTAGAAATAAACGCATGAGAAAAGTCATTTGTTGCCCATTGAGCAAGCTGATCTTTTCCTCTCTCCAATTCCACCTTTACATAATCAATACTAAGAATCCGTCTTTTCCCTGCAAGATATATCAAACTCTCCCAAAACCCAGGAGCCAGATCAAATGCATAATAACTATTCTTAGCTGTAATCAAAACATTGGCATCAAGAGCAAATGGGGGATCGTCCATCACCTCCGGCCCCCAATTTTGAGATATTCCACATAGCTATCAAAAGTACTTCCATAAAGTCCAGTTAGACGATAGGCTTCGGAGTAAAGCAACTTGCCTTCTTTAACCGCTCGTGCCACGGTGAGAGCGAATCTCTGTCCAACGCGTTTATTTTGATTGGCGTAGAAATCGCCTCTACCTGCTCGACTGGCAGCCTCTCGTCGTTCCCGTTCGTCTATTTGGTATGTGTGATAAAAGTCGAAAAAAGCCTCTCTGTTAATTAATTGCAGGTCCAACGCCCTGCGAGCCGCTACAAGGACACTGACCTTAAATTGGCGGGCAATTGTCTGAAAAGGATCTGTATTGTTTTTAATAGAAGGCCAAACTTGACGTAATTTGCGTTCTGGAACAAGAAATTCAGCACCTACTCGGTTGCACGCCTGCTCACCCGGGTCGTCTGCTGGTTGCATTTCACGCAGATCGAAAGCGGCGCTGCTCCCAAAAAAAACGTGAGCCAACTCATGAGCGATCGTGAACATTTGTGCGGCTTTGGCATCAGCGCCATTAACGAATACAAGCGGCACATACATGTCTACGAGGACGAAACCCCGAAATTCACCAGGATTGAGCTTTCGATGTGTATTATTTCCTACAACCCCGTTAATAATTACTAGGATACCGGCATCTTCCATCGCTTTTCGGAGAAAATCTAGGGCCTCTTCCCAAGTCCGCTGTTGGGCAGCCCATCCTTCGTCTAACCTTAGCGCGTTCCGAATGTGATTGGCTATCGATTCCGGCGGGGTGTCATTTTTGATAGACCGTACAATCTGCAATGGGTCCTGACCTTCCTCGGTCAAGAACTCACGCATCCATTCCTGCCGCCGCTGCATTAATTGGATGGTATCGATAAGGTTGGGACTGGGCCTGCTTGGAATTGTGTCGCCAAGCGTCCGGAAATGAGGAATGGGCAACCGCACCTCAGGTGGTTCAGGGAGGAAGAAAAATCCAAATGGAGTTAGAGTAACTTTTGCTAAGGATTCTAATTGCCGACGTGTGGGTTGGGTTTTGCCCTCGACCCACTGCCGGATTTTCGGAAACTTGGACTCTAGGCCATCTGGCGTCAGCCCAGCGCGGTCGATCGCCCAGCGCAAAACGCCTTCATTGACGGCCACTCTACTCATGTGACCACCTCATCCGCCTTCCATGGTAATTTGAGAGAACTAGTAGGGATTGGAGATAGACCAACAACGAAAATATTGCAACTAAGCCGAGGGTGAGGAAACAAAAGGTCCACTGCCGTTACCCCTGTTTCTCTACATCTGATAACAGTTCACGACGATCGGCTATCGCTTGCGAACAAATCCTGTCATGGATTTATATTTTTATATTAGCGCATTTTCTATAAGGTGAAAAGCCATATTCACGCTCATGCTTAGGCAATGGGAATCTTTAAGGAATCTAAATTTTCGGCATATCGCCATATCTACAAATTATCGGATAACAAAACGATAATTGAACTATTAGCATGGGGGGTTTGTTTGGACCGGGGAGAAGGGTAACAACCGTTCGGAGACATAGGTAACACTTTTGGGATTAATGGGGCCTACAAAAAGCATGCATTTTTCTTTTCGGC
>JAGVAH010000096.1 GCA_020060385.1 Syntrophobacterales bacterium
TGGTTGCCAAAAGTTTTTTCCACCCCCCCTCACCCTAACCCTCTCCCCCCGCTGGGGGGAGAGGGGATAAGAGGAAAGAACTTTTGGCAAATGCTATAAGTAAGTGGTGGGCCATGCCCACCCTACACCAACCTTGAATCTTGTACTTATCATCACACCAGCCATTCCTTGAACCGCGCCTTGGGCGCGGTGGTGAGACGGATGAGGCTGGTCTCCCCCCCGGCCTGGACCGCTACCTCCACCGGGGTTTCTGGACGCGCGTCGCTGTAAGCCCCGGCCAGGCCCGCGGCCACCTCTAGATCGGCAGCCAGGCCCCCCCCGGGGACCAGGACCAGGGGACCGGGATAGCCCCTGACCTTGAGAACCCGGTCTCCGGGCTCCAGCAGTTTCTCCAGGGCCTCATTATCCCGCTGGGTGCGCCCCACCACGGCCTTGGCCCCCCCGGGCAGGCGAAAATGCCGGCCCCATTTCAAAAGTTCCAGGTCCCGGCGGGACACCTCTCCCTGATGGTGCAGAGTCTCCTTGAGCCGGGCGGCATAACCGGGATCGGTGAGGAGGCACCCTCCTGCCGGCGCGGGATAATTAATAATCCCGTGCTCCGCGGCCAGGGCGATCTGGGGTTTGCGGCTGCGGCCGTTCAAGGCCAGCAGTCTTTCCCGGTCCACCCAGCCCAGGAGTTCCGGGCGGGTGGGGGCCAGCAATTTGGCGCTCAGGGGGCGCAGAAGCAATTCAGGGACGCCTGATTCCCGGGCGATGAGGTTTAAAGACCCCCGGTTCTGGCTCATGGGCCGCTGCCCCAGGACTTCGCCGGTAAAGAGAAAATCGAAGCCTTCCGGCTCCAGCATGGCCGCGGCTTCCCGGAGCATCAGCAGGTGGCAGTCGATGCAGGGGTTATGGCCCCGTCCGAAACCATGGGGCGGGGCATAGATCAGGGGAAAGAATTTGTCGGTAAGATCCAGGATTAGCAGGGGGAGCTGCAGGCGGGCCGCGGACTCCAGGGCCCGGTCCGGCCCGAAGAAGGGGGTGACGAAAAAAATGCCGGTAACGTCCAGACCCTGGGCCCGGAGGACCGTGGCCGCCAACATGCTGTCGAGACCCCCGGAAAAGAGGCCCAGGCCGCGAATACGTTTGCTCATAATTTTCGGGAAGTGCTCCTGGAACCGATTCTCAGTGGGAAATGTGCCTGGTTAGATTATAATGAATTATCGGGCTTAGCGGTATGAAGTTTTTCCCGTATGAAACATCCTGTAACTAAATTTGTCTAGAGGTTCGGGGAAATTATGAAAAGGGTGGGGCTGGCGCTGGGGGGCGGCGGCGCCAAAGGGCTCAGCTACATCGCCTTTCTCCAGGCCCTGGATGATCTGGGAGTGCGGCCGGCAGTCATCGCCGGCACCAGTATCGGGGCCATTATCGGCGGCTTTTATGCCGCGGGGGTCTCCGGCCAGGAACTGGAGCAACTGGTCAGGGACCTGGGCTTCAAGGACCTCTATAAAATGGTCCTGGATTTCTCCATCCTCAGCAATTCCGCGATTTACAAGGGCAAGGGCGTGGAGGAGTTTCTCTCCCGGGAGATCCCGGCCCAGACCTTTGCAGAGGTGGAGATCCCCTTAAAAGTGGTGGCCACGGATTTCTGGAACCGCCAGGAAGTGGTTTTCACCAGCGGCAGCCTGATTACCGCCATCCGGGCGTCCATGGCCATGCCCGCGCTCTTCGAACCGGTGCAGTTGGACGGCAAGGTCCTCATCGACGGGGGCGCGGTGAATCCCCTGCCTTATGACCTCCTCCGCCAGGAGTGTGATCTGACCATCGCCATCGATGCCTCCGGGGAGAAGACCTATGCCCCGGATAGCCCGGTGCCCAATATGGTGGAAAGCATCCTCTCCACTTTCCAGATTATGCAGGCCTCCATTGTGGCCGCCAAGAAGAGGCTTTCCCCCCCCGATATCTATGTCAAACCCGCGTTGACCAATATCCGGGTCCTGGACTTTTACCGCTATAAAGAGATCCTGGCGGGGGTCAAAGAGGAGGTGCAGGAATTCAAGGAAACCTTAAGGAACCTCTTAGGGGCCTGAGATTGACAGCCACCGGCCCCGATGCTAAAAATGAAGGCGCGGAGGGATGGCCGAGTGGCTTAAGGCGGCGGTCTTGAAAACCGCAGACCGATGAGGTCCGGGAGTTCGAATCTCTCTCCCTCCGCCAAGCATGTTCAAGTAATTAGAGGGTTTTCTGTAAAGGAAAGCCTTTTTTATGTCCTGCTGTCGGCCCTTAAGTACTTGCAGAGCCGGGCCGGAGGGTTTAAACTACTGCCGCGGGGGGAGTTGCAGCCAAGGCTCCTGCCGCCTTGCGGAGAGATGACCGAGAGGCCGAAGGTGCTCGCCTGCTAAGCGAGTGTGGGGGGAAACTTCCACCGAGGGTTCGAATCCCTCTCTCTCCGCCAGTCTTTGGTAATCAAGGCAGCAGGGCCGGCCGTCCCGGGCTGGCCATCAGAAAGGAGCAGGGTTTGAGTGTGGGGGGAGTGGAACTGGGACAGATTATCGCCCTGATGGGCATGGTGGTCCTCCTGTTGACCGGCCTGCGCCGCCAACGGGCCCGGAAATTGAAGAAAGCGTCCACCCCCAGTTTTTTCCGGGAGCAGCGCTGGATGTACGCCGCGGCCTACGGTCTCATCCTGGTGGGGCTCATGCTCATGTGGACCAAAAAATAAACGGCCCGGGCTTCCGTAGAAACCCAGGCCTTCTTGGAGGGGTCATGAAACTTATGATAGTTATCGGCACCTCCGGGAAAAGCATTAATACTTTTCGTAAGCTGTCAAATTTATTATTTATCCCCCTCCGGCACCACTTCCTCCTCTTCGCTCCAGGTGGTTAGGCCACCCTCCCCATTATCTGGAATCCAGCACCCGGCGGATAGCCCGACCCAATTCCCCGGCGGTGACGGGTTTCAGCAAATAATCTTTGATTCCCAATAACTTGGCTTTTTCCGCGGACACCGCCTTATTGATGGCCGTATAGAGGATAATGGGCACTTCCGGCTGCAAGCGGCTCAATTCCTGGGCCAGCTCGATGCCGTTCATTTGCGGCATAATAAAATCAGTGATCACCAGGTCGAATTTCCCGGGCTGCCGCCGCACCATTTCCAAGGCTTCCCGGCTGGAGGTGTGGCTGGTGACCCGATAGCCCAGGCTCTCCAAGACTTCTCGCCCGTTTTGGACCATCCTCTGCTCATCATCAACAAAAAGAATGTGCTCCCTGAATTTGCGGGAAAGAACAGCCTTGGCCTTCTTGCCGGTAACCCGCAAATGCCCTTTGGCTTTGGCATTGGGGATCCTTAAGGATCGCTCCGTACTCACGTCAGCTCTCCTTCGGTTTTTACCGTCCTTGGATGTTAAGGCGCCGCCGTTAGCCCTGCCATGGTCCCTGGAAGGGCTCGGTCCGCTGATTTTGCGCAGGGGATGGAAATAAATGGCGGGGTTTCATTCTGCAGTGGCATATTAATTTTGGCTAGCGTCCAGGTCAAAGGGAGTGAAGCCAGATTGAGATTACTCCCCCCGCCCCCAGGCATCTGGCCGATGTCCCTCAGGATTAGTATTGGCTTTGGTTTTCAGACAAAAGCAATAATTTAATGATTACAAGTTTATAACTTTAAATGATTAGAGTTTGGGAAGTTTTGGGAGTTTTTCGGGTCTGCTGCCAATCTCCCGTTTCCTGGCATTTCCGCTGAATTTCATAGGGGGAGAAGAAAAGAGAGGACAAAAAAAGCTATCCTCCCAAATCTAATAGAAATTTCTTTGATAAAAATATAAAAAAATTTTCCTGGGGCCAAACCAGGGGTCTTCCCTGGGGGAAAAAAGCAGGCAGGTGGAGAACTTAAGGGAGCAGGACCATTCCCGGGAGATTATGCCGCCTGAGAGACCTCAAGTGACGTCTCTTTGGACTGGACATTTGGGCTGAAAGTTTTAATCTATGGTGAAAAAAATGGGAGAATCCCTGGGGCCGCTTTTTTATGCGCTATTTAGCCACCATTTGCCTGGTAGTATGTTTCTGCTGGGGGACGGGTGTGGCGTCGGTTGCGTCTTCGCCCCTGACCCTGGGGGAAGCCATGCTCCTGGCCCTGAAGCACAACCCGGGGCTGAAGGCCGCGGGCATGTCGGTGGAAACCGCGGAAGCCGACCTGGCCAAGGCCCGGGCCCGGTTTCTGCCCCAGGTCAACTTTACCGAAGGCTATACCTTTTCCGACAATCCCACCCAGGTGTTCATGAGCAAGTTGAACCAGCGGGTCTTTACCCAGCAGGATTTCCTCCTGAAAAATCTCAATAACCCCAACCCCTACGGCAATTTCCGGGCCGGGTTGACCATGTTCCAGCCCCTGTTTCAGGCGGGGGAGGCCTATCTGGGTTACCAGCAGGCCAGCCTGGGCCGGGAGATGGCCGGGGCCTACGTCCTCAGCGTCCGCCAGCAGGTGCTCTTCCAGGTGACCCAGGCCTATTTCGGCTTGCAACTGGCCCGGGAGAACCTGAGGGTGCGGCGCCAGGCCCGGGAGACCGCGGCCCAGCATTTGCAGATCGCCCAGGCCCGCTTCCGGGACGGCTCGGTGATCAAGGCCGACGTCCTCTCCGCGCAGGTGCACCTGGCCCGCCTCACCCAGGAAGAGATGACCGCGGCCAGCCAGGTGCAGATTGCTCAGAGCGCCCTGGGCACGGTGCTGGGCCGGCCCGGGGAGGGCAACCGGGATCTGGCCCCGGCCCCCAAGGAACCCGCGCCCCTGCCCCCCCAACTCCTCGATCTGCAACAGACGGCCCAGGAAAAGCGGCCGGACCTCAAAAGGCTGGAATTGGCGGCCCGGGTGGCCCAACATGAATACCAGAAGGCCCGCCTCAATTATCTGCCCCGGTTGCAGGTGGTGGCGGAATACGATGTGGACCAGCGCCGCCTCTTCGGCAGCAACGCCGACAGTTACACGGTGATGGCGCTGCTCAACTTCAACCTCTTCAATGGCCTGGCGGACCTGGCCCGGGTCAGGGAGACCCGGGCCAAAGAGAGCCAGGCCCGGGAGTTCAAGCGGGAGCTGGAGGACCGGGTGCGGCACCAGGTGACGGAGTCCATCCTGAACCTGAAGACCGCGCATGAACGCCTGAAAGTGGCGCAAGCCGCGGTGACCCAGGCCCGGGAGAGCCTGCGCCTCATCCGCCTGCGCTACCAGGAGGGCCTCACCATCCTGGTGGACCTCCTCACCGCGGAAGACGCCTTGAAAAACGCGGAATTGGGGCAGGTAACGGCCCTGTTCGACACCTACCTGGCCCAGGCCGGGCTGGATCTGGCTTTGGGGACGCTATCAGGCCCGGTGGCGGAGGCGAAGCCCTTGAGATAGAAATGTGGCGGGGGGTTTTGGGTTCGCCAACGGGACTATAAGGCTATTTTTCCCCCCTTTTCTAAAGGGGGGTCAGGGGGGATTTTATAACTACCTGAAAATCCCCCTAAATCCCCCTTTTTCCAAGGGGGACTTTATACCCTGGTCATTGGGAAGGTTTTTTTCCATTAACCTGGATTTTGTCAAAAAGGACCAGGCGGATAGGCAACCCTCATGACGTCGAAAAAGAAACTATACGGATTGGCGGTCTTGGTGCTCGGGGCCCTGGTGTTCATGCTCTGGCTGGCCGGGCTGCTCCATTTCGGCAAGATTGCGCCGGGCACGGTGGCCCTGAAGGCCCCGCCCCTCCAGGGCCGGGTGCTGGCGGTCCAGGAGCGGGCCATCCCCCAGGAGTTGGAGGTCTTGGGCTCGGTGATCTCCAAGAGCCTGACCCAGGTCTCCTCCCAGGTCCCCGGGCGGGTGGCAAAAATTTGGGTGGAGGCCGGCTCCCGGGTGAAGGCCGGCGAGCCCCTGGTGAGCCTGGCCGCGGGGGAATACCAGGCCCGGCTGAGCCAGGCCCAGGCGCAGCTGCAACAGGCCGGGGCCGACTTCAAACGTTACCAGTCCTTGCTTAAAGAAGGGGCGGTCAGCCCCCAGGAGTTCGGGGCCGTGGAGGCCCGCTATAAAACGGCTCGGGCCCAGGTGGCGGAAGCCGCCACCGTGAGCGGCTATACCCTGGTGAAGGCCCCGGGGGCCGGAGTGGTGGCGGAGCGCAAGACCGCGGTGGGGGATGTGGTGCAGCCGGGCCAGCCTTTGGTGATTCTTTATGACCCCGGCAAACTCCAGATCGAAGGGGAGGTCAACGATAATTACCGGCAGCAGATCAAGTTGGGGGAAATGGTCCGGGTCAGCGTGCCCGCGCTGCAACTGCAGACAGACCTGCCTCTCACAGAAATCTTCCCCATCAGCGCCGCCGGCAGCCGCACCTTCAAGGTGCGCACCGCTACGATCCAGAACCAGGAGCTGGTGCCGGGCATGTTCGCCCGCCTGCAACTGCGCCTGGCCCCGGCCCGGGGGATTCTCATCCCCAAGTCCGCGGTCCGCCAGGTGGGGCAGCTAAGCATGGTGGAGGCGGTGGTGGATAACCGCCCCGCCCGGCGCCAAGTAAAGCTGGGCCGGCAGCTGGGGGAGCAGGTGGAGGTGCTGGCGGGGTTGCAGTCCGGCGATAAGATACTGTTGTCTGAATAGAGGAAGTTATCTGATTAAAATAGTTCAAGGTTCAAGGTTCAAAGTTATTACGGGTTGCGGCCAAAGGGCTAGTAGTAAGCTGTCATTCTGAACGGAGCGCAGTGGAGTGAATCTCGTCTTTTGGCATTTCCCTGCTGCATTCAGTTCATTGGGCGACTCGGGACCCCAGCAAATCAGCGTGCCTGGCTATCCCTGAAACCGTTTCCTTAACTTTGAACTTTAAACCTTGAACTTTGAACTCAGATTTTTTCAAAGCAATATTCTATACCTAGCCTGACCGGTTAATTCCATGGCTCAACCCTCCAACGACCTCCATCTCGGCCTGACCGCCCGCCTGGTCAAGCTCTTTCTGCTGTCCAAGCTGCCCACCATCATCATCCTGGTCTGCCTGCTGGCCGGGGCCGCAGCCCTCCTCTACACCCCCCGGGAAGAAGACCCCCAGATCAAAGTGCCCATGGTGGACATCCTCATCCGCTTCCCCGGCGCCTCGCCGGAAGAAGTGGAAAACCTGGTGGTCATCAACCTGGAGAAAAAGCTCTGGGAGATGGAGGGCTTAGAAGACCTCTATGCCCGGGCCGACTCCGGCTTCGCGGTGGTCACCGCCAAGTTCAAGGTGGGGGAGAACCTGGAGACCAGCCTCTTCAAGGTCTATAACCAGGTCTGGTCCAACATCGACCAAGTGCCCTCAGGCGTCGCGGGCTGGGTGGTCAAGCCCATGAACATCAACGACGTGCCCATCGTCACCCTCACCCTCTACAGCGAGAGCGCCAATGACTACGAACTCAGGCGGGTGGCGGACGAGCTCCTGCACCGCCTGCAAAACATCCCGGATACGGCCCGCTCCTACGTGGTGGCGGGGCGGAAGCGCCAGGTGCGGGTGGTGGTGGACCCGGTGCGCCTGGCGGGCCACGGCCTGGACCTGGCCGCGGTGGCCCAGGCCATACAGGTAAGCAACGTCAATGTGCCCGCGGGCCGCTTCTCCCGCCAGGATAAGGAATACCTGGTGGAGGCCGGGCCCTTTCTCAAGTCCGCGGGCGAAGTGGCCGACCTCCTGGTGGGCCTGCACCAGGGCAAACCGGTGTATCTGAGGGACGTGGCCCAAATCATCGACGGCCCGGAAGAGCCGGTGGAGCTGAGCCGCATCGCCTTCGGGCCCGCGGCGGAGCTGGAGACCGGCCAGTCCCAGGGGGAATTTTATCCTGCGGTGACCATGGCCTTTGCCAAGCGCACCGGCACCAACGCGGTGACCGTGGCCGCGGGGCTGCTGGAAAAGGTCAAGGAGCTGCAACAGGAGATCATCCCTCCGAACATCAAGATCAAGGTCACCCGGGACTACGGCCAGACGGCCAATGAGAAGGTGAACGAACTCATCCGGGAGCTCCTCATCGCGGTCTTGTCCATCACCGTGCTGCTGACCCTGTTTTTGGGGTGGCGGGAGGCCCTCATCGTCGCCCTGGCGGTGCCCCTGACCCTGGCCATCACCTTGATGGGCAACATGATGTTCGGGTACACCATCAACCGGGTGACGCTCTTCGCCCTCATCCTCTCCCTGGGCCTGCTGGTGGACGACCCCATCATCGACGTGGAGAACATCCACCGCCACTTCCAGCTGCGCCAGCACCCGCCCCTGGAAGCCACCCTGGTGGCGGTGGACGAGGTGCGGAGCCCCACCATCCTGGCCACCTTCACGGTGATCATCAGTTTTTTGCCCATGTTCTTCGTCACCGGCATGATGGGCCCCTACATGCGGCCCATGCCCCTGAACGTGCCCCTGGCCATGCTCATGAGCCTGGCCATCGCCTTCACCGTCACCCCCTGGGCCACTTACCACTTGCTAAAAAAGGAGTATGGCCGGGAGGAGAAAGAATTCGTCCTGGAGGAGACCTGGGTTTACCGGGTCTATACCCGCATCATGACCCCCCTCCTGGAGAGCCGCCGCAAGAGCCATCTGTTCCTCCTGACGGTGGCGGGACTCTTTTTAATCTCCGTGCTCTTGCCGGTTATCGGGCTGGTGCCCCTGAAAATGCTGCCCTTTGACAACAAGAACGATTTTCTGGTGGTCGCGGACCTGCCCCACGACACTCCCCTGGAAGGCACCCAGGTGGCCCTCCTGGATTTCGGGGCCTATCTCTCCAGGGTGGCGGAAGTGGACAACGTGGTGACCTACGGGGGGGTGAACGCGCCCATCGACTTTAACGGCCTGGTGCGCCATTACTACCTGCTCCAGGGCCCCTGGGTGGGGCAGATCCGGGTCAACCTGGCGGAAAAGGAACGGCGGGCCGCGGCCTCCCATGCCATCTGCCTCCGGGTGAGGCCGGCCCTGGAGGAGATCGCCCGGCGGCACCGGGTGCGGCTGAAGATCGTGGAAGTGCCCCCGGGGCCCCCGGACCTGCAAACCCTGGTGGGGGAAGTCTACGGCCCCCCCGGAGCGGGGTACGCCAGCATCATCCGGGAAGCGGAACGGGTGAAGAAGTTTTTCCTGAAGACCAAGGGGGTGGTGGACGTGGACACCTCCTTGAATACGGACCAGCCCCGCTGGCGCTTCCTGGTGGACCGGCAGAAGGCGGCCCTGAGCGGCCTGGGCGAGGCCCAGATTGCCAAGGGAGTGGCCATGGCCGCAGCCGGGGAGGTGGTGGGCCGGGTGCACGCGGACCCGGAACGGGAGCCCCTGCCCATCTTCCTGCGCTGGCCCCAGGCCCTGCGCTCCTCCACCCTGAGCCT
Source organism: Syntrophobacterales bacterium (assembly GCA_020060385.1). Lineage (GTDB taxonomy): Bacteria > Desulfobacterota > Desulfobaccia > Desulfobaccales > 0-14-0-80-60-11 > SURF-52. The sequence goes on from JAGVAH010000096.1 coordinate 9,316, forward strand.
GGGGCAACTCTATTTCAAAACACCCACCGGCCAGATGGCGCCCCTCCAGGAACTGGGCCATTTTGAGGAAGATTTGGCCCCCCAGCCCATCATGCGGAAAAACCTGGAGAGACTGGTCTTGGTCACCGGGGGGACCGCGGGCCTCTCCCCGGTGAACGCCATCCTGGACCTCATGGGGGATACCAAGCGGGAGCCGCCGCCTCCAGGCTTCCGGGTGAATTATGGGGGGGAGGGGGAGTGGAAGGTGACGGTGGAGGTCTTCCGGGACCTGGGGATGGCGTTCGCGGGGGCGCTCATCGGCATTTACATCCTCCTGGTGCTCCAGACCGCGTCCTTCACCATGCCCCTGGTGATCATGGTGGCCATCCCCCTGACCATGATCGGGGTGATGCCCGGCTTCGCCCTGCTGAATCTCCTTTTCACCCGGCCGGTGTCGGGCTTCGCCAACCCCATCTATTTCACGGCTACGGCCATGATCGGCATGATCGCCCTGGCGGGCATCGTGGTGCGCAACTCCATCATCCTCATCGACTTCATCCACCACCATCTGGAGCGGGGCTATACTCTGGAAGACGCGGTGCTCCGGTCCGGCGCGGTGCGTTTCCGGCCCATCCTCCTCACCGCGCTGGCGGCCATGTTCGGCTCCTGGGTCATCACCCTGGACCCCATCTTCTCGGGCCTGGCCTGGTCCTTCATCTTCGGCCTCTTCGCCTCCACCCTCTTCTCCCTGGTGGTGGTGCCGGTGATCTTTTACCTCCAGGCCAACCGGCCGGAGGGCCGGTCCCAAGCCGCCGGCTAGCAAAAGTAGAGACGGCTCCCTGGATACCAGGAGGCAGCAAACCTGCGTGTTCCCCTGGAGGTGGAAGAGGATGTTCCCCCTTGGGACCCGGCTTGGCCCTTTAATTTTGATGGCAACCGCGCTATACTCTCCCCCATTGATCAATCCAGGACAGTTTTTCAGGAGGAATATATGAGTAAATTCTTATTCGTGTTAACCCGGGGCCCGGAGGATCCCACCCGGGCGGTGAGGTGTTTTCAATTTGCGAAGATTGCCAGGGAAAAGGGGCACGAAGTGACGGTCTTCCTGGTGGATGACGCCGCTTATTTCACCAACCTGTCCCTGGCGGAGCGGGTTAAGGCCCCCACCGGCGACGAACTCATCACTTACTGGAAGTTCCTGGTGGATAATGGCGCCAGCATCCTGGTGTGCAAACCCTGCGCCGCCACCAGGATGGTGGGAGAAGACGACCTGCCCCCCGGGGCGAAGATCGGCACCGGGGTTACCTTAATAGACCTTGCCGACCAGTCCAAGGTCTTTACCTTTTAAAACCGTGCTCTCTCCGGCAAAACCGCAACTATCAGCATGGTCTATTTTTATCTTTAGCCTGGAGGCTGGAAGAAATGATGACCGGCAAGATTAAGGGATGGACCTGGCTGGTGGCGGGGCTGTTGCTGCTCGGTTTATCCTTCCCGGCTTGCGGCCCCGGGAAGACGGCCGAGGACTATATCACCCAGGGAAAGGCGCTCTTAAAGGCCGGAAAACCTGACCAGGCCATCGCCGCCTTCACGGCCGCCATTGAGCTTAATCCCCAATCGGCTACAGCCTTTAATAATCGGGGCGTTGCCTACTGCCAGCAGGGGGAGCTCCCTAAAGCCGTCGCCGACTTCAGCCAGGCCATCAAGATAGACCCCAATTTCGGCAAGGCCTATAACAACCGCGCGGTGACCTTATGGTACCAAGGGAAAAGGGACCAGGCCGAAAAGGATATTAACCAGGCCGAAAGTTTGGGAATCAAGATCGACAGAAAGGCTCTGGAGGCCCTGTCCTCTCCGCCCCAAGGGATAAAAGGCCCCGGTAAGGGGCCACTGCCTGGGAACAAAACGCGGCAGTGAAACCTACCGGTCCGAAGATCCTGAAGCACCAAGGGAGTGAGGCACGGCTGGCAGGGCCCCATGGGGCGCTGCCGGGTCCCACCTTTCTGGGGGGCGAGGAAAATCATAAGCGCGTCTCCGGAAGCTTGGATGCGGATTCCCTGAAGCGGCCCGGGAAACATTCCCCTACCGCGTCCAAGTCCGGCCCCAATAATATCATGTCGCCACCAATCGATAATTTTCTTGTAGGGCGGATCCTGGTGTCCGCCCCTACAATTCGGCGCCTTTAGGGAAGTCGCGGCCTAACTTCCTGGGGAGATGGGGGCTATTATTTCTGCTTGGGGGCTTTGGAGGGGTGTGGGGCCGGCTTATGAAATATTGGTTCAGGGATAGGGGGGTATGAATCGAGGTATTTTAAGAACTCCGGATTAACCGCAATGCCAAGACTTTTAGCCTTATGAAGATCTTCGCGAGCTTTGTTAATTTCCCCTAAATACGCATAAACGATGGCCCGATTGTTGTAAGGCTTGCCATCTTTAGGGTCCAGTTTAATGGCCTGATTAAAATCTGCTATAGCGAGGTAAAACTCTTTTTTCCAAAGATACGCAACCCCGCGATTGTTATAAGCTTCCCCAAATTTAGGGTTGATCTCGATAGCTTTACTATAATTAGAAATTGCGCCATCGGCATTTTTAGCTGCGGACTCTTTTTTCCCTTTCTCATAAAAATCTTTATACTTCCCCTCAGCACCATAACAATTAACAACAGATAAATAAATAACTAAAGAAATGGCTGCATAAATTAGCTTGCCAATTTTAATTGTGCCCATTGATTAACTCCCTTGTAATAAAACTACAATTAAGATGTCATATTGCTAACATTTTTATACTTGGCGTTTTATATGATACATCGATTTATCTGCATTTGTTCCAACGCCATGTTTAGAACCAATGTCGTAGCCCCCAACTGCCGGAACTCTTGAGAGTTACCTACTCTTCTAATTTAATAGATTAGCATAATGCGGGGCCGAAAATCAATTTTTTCACTGAGTTCCCCCCCCAACCAGAAAATTTCTCTGATCTGGCGCACCATCGACAACATACTTAATTTAGATGATGGGGGGGATGGAATTAACTCCAGCAGGCCCCAGAGGTAGTTGGGGGGCCAGGGAGGAAGATCCCCGCCAAGCGTCCGGGCTCGGGTGGTGGCAGCGCCGCCTGCTTCTACGGCAAGTTTGGCCGGCGGCTGCAGGGGCGGTTTGGGGAGCACATTCCGATAAAAGCAAATCCCAGACATACAACTGGGGGGTTGACTAGACTTACTCTGGGACATAATTTTAAAAATACGTTTGGTCGCAGGCAATTCTTGGGGGTCAAAGGCTGAATCGGGGAAAATTATGGAAGAACCGAACCTCAGTACGGAGGATAGGCAACTGCACACAGTTTTAAGGAAATATTGGCATGTACCCATCTTGGTCTTGATCGTGGTGGTATTATTCCTGGCGGGAGCCTGGTACGGGCAAAGAAAGGTCGATTCCCAAACGTCTGCCGGGGGCCGACGCATCTTGTATTATGTGGATCCCATGAATCCGGCCCACACGTCTCCTGAGCCGGGGTTGGCCCCCTGCGGCATGAAAATGGAGCCGGTCTACGCCGATGAGGGAGGTCAGGCTGCCGCCGCGTCCCTGCCTTCCGGGTCCGTCAAGATCAGTCCGGAAAAGCAGCAGATTATCGGGGTGCGTTTAGCCCCGGTGGCCAAGTCCCCCTGGAACTATACCCTCAGAACCGTGGGCAAGGTGGCCGCGGATGAGACCCGCACCTACCGGATTAATGCCTTCAGTGACGGTTTTATCATGAGGGTATTTGATAACTCCACCGGCAGTCTGGTCCGGAGGGATGAACCCCTGGCCACGTATTACAGCAAGGATTTGTTCACGGCCTTACAGACCTACTATTATGCGGTCTATGCCATTGAGAACCTGCCGGAGGGCCAGCAACTGCCTGCGTCCCAGAAACACTTCCTGGAAGCTCAGAAACGCGCGGCTGAATTAAACCTGATGAACCTGGGCCTGAGTATCCGGCAGATGAAAGACCTGGTCCGGAGCAAGGAAATCACCCAAGAGATTTTCATCAACGCCCCGGTTACCAGTTTTGTCCTGGTGCGCAACGTCAGCCCGGGCCAAAAAATCGTTAATGGTGAGGAACTATACCGGCTGGCGGACTTGAGCCGGGTCTGGATCCAAGCGGATTTATTTAAGGATGAAGCAAAGTATGTCCGGCCAGGGGAAAAGGTAAAGGTAAACCTGGCCGGCCAAGACCAGAAGTATACGGCCACGGTGACCGAAATCCTCCCCGAATTCGACCCTGCGACCCTCACCGTCAAGGTGCGCCTGGAGATGGACAATCCGGGATTTGTCCTTCGGCCCGGGATGTTTGTGGACGTGGAGTTTCCCATCAAGATGCCGCCCACGGTCAACATCCCGGTGGACGCCATCTTGGATTCAGGGCTCAAGAAGACCGTGTTCGTGGACCGGGGCCAAGGTTTTTTCGAGCCCCGCCGGGTTAAGACCGGGTGGCGCCTGGGGGAACGGGCGGAAATCATCGAGGGTCTCGCGCCCGGCGAGCGCATCGTGGTTTCCGGCAATTTCCTCATCGACTCCGAAAGCCGCATGAAGCTGGCGGCCGCGGGGATGTTCGGGGAGGTCACCAAGGATCCCGTCTGCGGTCTGAAGGTGGATGCCAGCAAGGCCAAAGCTGCCGGCCTCCAGGGCACTTATAAGAACCAGACCTATTATTTCTGTTGCGAGGAATGCAAAGAGCATTTTGACAAAAATCCCGGGCGCTATGCCGCCAAGCCAGGGGGGAGTGAGAAGACGGCCAGCGGTGCGGCCCCTGCCCGGAAACAGGAGGCCCAAGCCGTTAAGGCCAAGGACCCGGTATGCGGCCACGAAGTGGACCAGGCCCAGGCGCAGGCCGCAGGTCTGACCAGCGCTTATCAGGAAAAAACCTATTATTTTTGCAGCTATAGCTGCAATAAGCAGTTCGACAAAGATCCGGAGCATTACCTGCACCAGGGGGCTCAGGCAGGGAGCGGCGGTGCCTCCTCGCCGGTCGTGGCCCAAACCGCCAAGGACCCGGTATGCGGCCTGCCGGTGGCCACGGGACCGGCGAAACAGGCGGGCAGGACCAGCGAATACCAGGACAAGCTCTATTACTTCGACACCGCCGGCTGCAAGGCAAGGTTTGACAAAGACCCCCAATACTATTTATCTGGAAGTAAAGAGGCCACCTTACCTTACCTGCTCCCTGAAACCCCGACGTCTCCTGATTTATTGCTGCGGTTGAGGCGGGAATCAATTCGGGCCATACCTCCGGGGAAAGGCCAGTCCCTGGTGGAGGGCGCACCCCAGGGAACCCAGGTGAAGCCGGCCCCGCCGCAAACTCCGCCGATGCAGCATCCTCCTGGGCAAACAATGCCGCCACCGCCTCAGGCGCCGCCAACTCCGCATTTGCAGCCGCCTGCGCCCTCATCTCCACCGGCGTTCCAGGCGCCGCCAGCGGCGCCGGCGCCCCAGCCCCAGGCGTCGCCATCCTCGCCCCAGGCCCAAACGTCACCGCCATCGCCCTCCCCCTCTGGTGCTGGGGGTCACCGGCATGATTAACCGCATCATCGATTTTTCGGTGCACAACAAGGTCATCGTCTTCATCATCGTGGCTGCGGCCTGCATGATGGGATGGTGGTCCATGCGCCATTTGCCCCTGGACGCGGTGCCGGACCTCACCGACACCCAGGTGATCATCTACTCCCGGTGGGACCGCAGCCCGGACATCATCGAAGACCAGGTGACCTATCCCATCGTCACCGCCATGCTGGGCGCGCCCCAGGTCAAAGCCGTGCGCGGTTTTTCGGATTTCGGCTATTCTTACGTTTACGTGATTTTCGAAGACGGCACCGATATTTACTGGGCCCGATCCCGGGTCTTGGAATATTTGTCCGGGGTGTTGCCCGTATTGCCTCCGGGCGTCAGGACGGAATTGGGTCCCGACGCCACCGGCCTGGGTTGGATCTTTCAGTATGCCCTGGTGGACACCACCGGCAAGCACAGCCTGGAGGAGTTGCGCTCCTTGCAGGATTGGTATCTCCGCTATTACCTGAAAGGCGTCCCCGGGGTGGCGGAGGTGGCGCCGGTGGGCGGTTTCGTCCAGCAGTACCAGGTGAATGTGGACCCCAACCGGCTGCAGTCTTACAACCTGTCCATCAGCAAGGTGGCCAAGGCGGTGCAGGGCGGCAATAAAGAAGTGGGGGGCCGTCTCCTGGAATTCGGGGGCACCGAGTACATGGTGCGGGGCCGGGGTTACGCCAAGTCGCTGCAAGATTTTGAAAATATCGTTCTGGCCGCCAGTGAGGACGGCTCGCCCATCCGCGTCAAGGATATCGGCCAGGTGGTCAAAGGGCCGGATTACCGGCGGGGGGTCACCGACCTGGACGGCACCGGGGAGGTGGTCTCCGGGATCGTGGTCATGCGCCAGGGGCAAAACGCCCTGGACGTCATTGACCGGGTCAAGGCCAAGATCAAGGAGATCGACCCCGGGCTGCCTAAAGGGGTCAAGATTGTCCCCATTTATGACCGCTCCGACTTGATCCAGCGGGCCATCGGCAATATGAAGTCCACCCTGGTGGAGGTGCTGATCACCGTTTCGGCGGTGATCCTCATCTTTCTCTGGCACTTCCCCAGCGCCATCATCCCGGTGATCACCATCCCGGTGGCGGTGCTCATTTCTTTCATTCCCTTCCGGATGATGGGGGTCACGGCCAACATCATGTCCCTGGGGGGGATCATCATCGCGGTGGGGGCCTTGGTGGACGCGGCCATCGTGGTGGTGGAGCAGGTCCACAAGAAGCTGGAGAAGTGGCAGCAGACGGGCAGGCTCCAGGACTATCAGGAGATCGTGGTGGGCGCGGTCAAGGAGGTGGCGGGGCCCAGTTTTTTTGCCCTGCTGGTGATCGCGGTGGCCTTCCTCCCCGTTCTCAGCCTGGAGTCGGTGGAAGGCCGGATGTTCAAGCCCTTGGCCTACACCAAGAACCTGTCCATGCTGGTGGCCGCGGTCTTGGCCATTACCCTGGACCCGGCCCTGCGGCTGCTCTTCACCCACATGCAGAATTTCAATTTCCGGCCCCCCTGGTTGTGCCGGCTGACCAACGCCATGCTGGTGGGCACCATCCATAGCGAGGAGAAGCACCCCATCAGCCGGCGCTTGATCCGCTTTTATGAACCCTTGGTCACCTGGTCTCTCAAGCGCAAATGGTGGGTGATCGGCGGGGCCGTGGCCCTGATGCTCCTGACCATCCCCGCGTATACGCACCTGGGGTCGGAATTCATGCCGCCCTTGGAGGAGGGGTCCATCCTCTACATGCCCTCCACCATGCCGGGAATCTCCATCGGCGAAGCCCAAAAAGTGCTCCAGGTCACGGATCGCATCATCAAACAGTTTCCGGAAGTGGACCGGGTCCTGGGCAAGGCCGGCCGGGCAGAAACCTCCACGGACCCGGCCCCGGTGTCCATGCTGGAGACGGTGATCACCCTGAAGCCCAAATCCCAGTGGCGCCCGGGGATGACCCAGGAAAAGCTCATCGCCGAGATGAATCAGGCCCTGACCCTGCCGGGGCTGGCCAACGCCTGGACCATGCCCATCAAGGGGCGCATCGAGATGCTGAGCACGGGCTTAAGGACCCCCGTGGGCATCAAGATCTCCGGGGACAATCTCCAAAAGATCGAAGAAATCGGGGCCCGCATCGAATCCCTGCTGCCCAAGGTCAAGGGGACCCGCAGCGTCTTTGCTGAGCGCACCGGCACCGGCTATTTTCTCGATTTCGATTGGCACCGGGAGCAACTGGCCCGCTATGGCCTGAGCATCGATGAGGTCCAGGACGTGGTGCAGAACGCCATTGGCGGGGAAAACGTCACCACCACCGTGGAAGGGCGGGAACGCTACCCGGTGAATGTGCGCTACCAGCGGGACTTCCGCTCCGATTTCAGCGCCCTGGAGCGTATTCTGGTGCCGGCCTCCGGGGGCAAGCGGCAAATCCCCCTGGGGCAGCTGGCCACCATCAAGGTGGTGAGCGGGCCGGCCATGATCCGGGATGAGGACGGCCTCTTAACGGGCTATGTTTACGTGGATATCGCCGGCCGGGATGCCAACGGCTATGTGGAGGAAGCGGCCCGCCTCCTCACAGACAAGCTGCAACTGCCGCCGGGCTACGCCATCTCCTGGAGCGGCCAGTACGAAGCCGCGCAGCGGGTGAAGCAGCGCTTGCTCCTGGTGGTGCCCCTGACCCTCTTTCTCATCTTCCTGCTCCTTTATATGAATACCCGGTCCATCCCCAAGACCATGCTCATCATTCTGGCGGTGCCCTTTTCCGCGGTGGGGGCCGTCTGGTTTTTGTATCTGCTGGGCTACAACCTGAGCATCGCGGTCTGGGTGGGTTTGATCGCGCTCTTGGGAGTGGACGCGGAAACGGGCATCTTCATGCTCCTCTACCTGGACCTGGCTTACGAGCAGGCGAAAAAGGAAGGGCGGCTGAAGACGCTGCCCCAATTGCACGACGCCATCGTCGAGGGCGCGGCCAAACGGATCCGGCCCAAGTTCATGACCGCGGCCACCCTGCTCTTTGGGCTCATACCCATCATGTGGTCCACCGGGGCCGGGGCCGATGTCATGAAACGCATCGCTGCGCCCATGATCGGTGGCATCTTCACCTCTTTTCTCCTGGAATTGCTGGTCTACCCCGCCATCTACGAGATCTGGAAATGGCACTTCGAGGTGAAAAAGGAGGCTTAAGACCAGGGCCAAGGTTTTCCGGGAGTCATTTTCAAACAGTCATGCCTAAGCCGCTGGCCCGCTCATACACCATGAAAAGCGCGTAGGGCGGGCGGGCGGGATCGCCCGCCTCGGTAAACGCACGCGCCGCACAGGCTGGAAAGCCTGTGCCATCAATTCTGAGGACTTTTCAAATACCATTTTGCAATCAAAAGACATTGAACTGTAGGGGCGAATCTTGTGTTCGCCCTGTGCGGGCGGGCGAACACAAGATTCGCCCCTACAAGAAAATTGCCGTTAGATTGCGACGTGGTATTACATTTTGAGATTGGAGAAGATGATCTGGTAGGTGGCGATAGCGGTGAATAGCAGATAGGAGATGATGGAAGTCAGGGCGAGACGCCTCTGCATGGACGGCAAGGTCTCTTTCAGGCTGGGAATCTGCCTAAAAGGCATCAGCACCCCCACCCCCATGCCGGCCACCCCCCCCACCAACAGCAGCAGATAGAGGCAATAGCCGATATAGCCGTATTCCTTCTGGAGGATGCAAAAAGGGCAATGATGGGTGGGCAGCTCATAAAAATAGATGGAAATAAAGGAGATGAAGGCGGCGATGGCTATCAGGAAGGTCAGGAGAATCGCGGCCGAGAACCCGTAGCCCATGCGGTCGCGGCGATAGAACGCCATCCCCAAGGCCAGGGTCCCCAGCATGGCGGCATAAAAGACGACCTCCATGGAGGCCCGGGGGAGGGAGACAATCTCTGCAGCCACGCCCGCGGTATCCCCACTAAACACCGAACCGCAGCAGGAGGTAATGACTTCCGGCCTCAGCCCCAGGAAATACTTGGCCTGCATAATGGTCTCGGCCAGAATCAACGGCGCCAGGACCAGCAGCAGCAGGTATTTGACTTTGATGAGGGGATAATCGTACCCTTGGTTATCCGCAAAATTGATGATGAGCCAAAGTCCTGCCAGGAGGAAGGTAATTATTTTAAGCACTACCAGAGGGAAGCCCCACTGGTTGACGTTCAGGGACCCCACCGCGCACATGGCCCCGGTAAAAAAGGGGTGGAGGGCGTCCGCGGTGTAAATGAACAAGAAGAGGGAAAAAAGTTGGAAAACCAGGACATAACCGAGAATCGTGGAGATGAGGTAGGTTTTTCTCTCCAGCCGCAGCTGGGTTTCGCTGCCGCTCTTGATATCCCAATACCTCAAAATCAGCGCGCCGGTGAAAGAGGCATAGAGCACCATGCCGCTGATCAGGAGGGAACTGAGAAAGAGGGCCAGGATTCCCGGTTTGAAAAACACTCAGATGACTCCGGCATCGATGATGCGGCCGTCCCGCATCTTCACCACCCGGTCCACGATCTCTGACTCGTGGACCATGGGGTCGTGGCTGGCAATGAGGATGGTTTTCCCCTGGCCTTTAAAATCGCCCATGATGTCCAGAAACTCCCGGGATAGGCCGGTATCCAGGTGGGCGGTGGGTTCGTCGGCGATAATCACCCCGGGATCGTTCACCAGGGCCCGGGCGATGGCGGTGCGCTGGGCTTCCCCCCCGGAGAGCCATTCCACCTTGGCGGCCCCCTTGGAGGTCAGGTTTAAGAGGTCCAGCAGTTTAAGGGCCCGCTTTTTCAGACCCCCCAACGGCTCGCCCAGGGGATAGGCCGGCAGCATGACGTTTTCCAGGACGCTGATGCCCCGGATAAGATTGAATTGCTGAAAGATAAAGCCAAAGGTGGAGCGCCGGATTTGGGTGAGAAAGCGCTCCGGCAGGCTGGTAATCTCCCGGTCCTGAAGCATAATGCGCCCGGCCGTGGGCCTGGCCATGCAGCCCAGGAGGCTCAAGACCGTGGTCTTGCCCGAGCCGCTGGGCCCGGTGAGCACCGTCACCTGGTGGGGGGCGATGTTCAGGCTCAGGTCGTGAATGGCCACATATTCATTGGGCAGACCCGCGTTAAAAACCTTTCTGATGTGCTGCAGTTGGATCATCAAAACCTCAGGTGCGCATCACCGCATCCGGATCGATGGTGGCCGCCCGCCAAGAAGGGATAATGGTGGCCACGGTATAGGGAATCACCGTAAAAAAGAAAAGAATGGCGATCTGATAGCCACTGATAAAGGGGGTCAGGCGGAACTCCGGATAGAGAACGGCCCAGCCTTTGAGCACCGGCTCGAACAGGGTGGCTGAGGCGTAGAAGATATGGCCATAGGCCAGGATGATGCCCAGGAAGAAGGAGGACAGGGAGACCACCAGGCCTTCCCAAAATTTCATCTCCAGGACATCCGCGGTTTCCCAGCCGATGGCCTTGAGGATGCCGATCTCCCGCTTCTCTTCGGCGCTCAAGCCCGCGGCCTTGTCCCAGGCGAAGATCAGAAAGGCCAGGACCGCGCCGGCCAGGATGGCGATCATGATCCCCCCCCGCCAATCGAAGACTGCATCATAAGTCCTCAAGATCTCCTCCCGGGTAATGGCCCGGGTATCGGGGAGGGCGTCCACGATTTTGGCGGCAATGGTGGGAATCTCTTTTCGGTTGGCCACCTGCACTGTCAAATCCGTGGCCCGGTCCGGGGGGACGCCGAAAACGCGGGTGAATCCCGGGACGGAAATCAAGATCAGGTCAGAGGACAGTAATTCCGAGTCGGGGCTGAGAACCCCCTTAATAAAAAAAGTGGCGGGCTTGCCGTCATAGGTGCGGAAGACGATGCTGCTGCCGCGAAAGAGCCGGCGCACCCGGGAAATGCCGGCCCCCACTATGATCTCCTGGTCTTTCAAAGGCAGATCCTCCGGCACCATCAGGGTATAATTGGCCTGGGCCCCGGGATCATAATAATAGCCCCAGAACCGCGCCTTGACTGCCTTGACTCCTCGGATCTTGCCGATTTGGGCCCCATGGGACACGGGGATGAGATCGTGTCTGCCGGCCACCATTTTCTGGACGATGATTTCCGGGGACCCCCTCAAGACCAGGGCCGCTTCGTTTTTCAGGGCCTGGGTAAAGAACATGACCGATCCCAGGACAAAGACCACCAGGGTATAGACCAGCACCAGGGCCAGGTTCTTGCCTTTGCGCCGCCACAGGGAGGAAAGGGTAAAGTCCAGGATATACCGCTGCTTGTCGATGGCTTTAATCATGGAGTTTCTGCAAGGTTGCCGGAGGACCGATAATGGAGCCGCTGGGGAAATGGTCCAGGGCCAGGGGATGACTTTGGAGCGCGGTGTGCCAGTCAGCCTGGGAGGGATGCCGGGTATATCGGGCTTCCGTGGACAGGCAGAGGTCGGTGAGCCCCAGGTTCTTGACCACTTGGGCCTTTTGCCGGAGCAAGGCCAAATCCCCCTGGGTCACGTATCCCGCCTGCATGAGGATGGACATCAGCAGTAACAGGCACAACCCCAAAAAGAACAAGAATCCGTCCGATTTACGCAAGGCCTTATCCCGCTCATGGCCAAATAACCGGCTGATGGCCGCCTGACCGGTTTGGTGGAGCCACCCCCAGGGGTGGATCTGATTAATCCAGGGTCTTAATGATATCCGGGGTTATGTGGTTAAAAGGCAAAATCTCCTTGCCCTTATGGTCGATTTTAAAGTCTTTGGCCGCAGCCGCGTCCTGAAAAGGGATCAGCTCTCTGCCCATGGGTCCGTAAATATCGCTGCCGATGACATAATGGGCCTGGAGGCCGTCAACCAGCTGCATACTATAATAATCCGTCACCAGAATGAGGGCGATATCCTTCTGGTTCTTCCCAGGATTATATTTAGGCAGGTTAAAGTAATATTTCATCAGGTCCTTAACCCCGTCGAAAAAGGCGTGGGTGCCGTCTTTAAAGACGATCTGGGCCACAAAATCCGGATATTTGGCCACAAACATGCCGCAAACCGGACATTTATCCGCCGGAGTGATCTTGGGGGGCTTGATCTCCTCTGCGCCCCAGAGAAGACCAGTTATGCCTAACAACAGGAAACCAAAGAAAATAAAGAACTTGAAAAATTTCATCAGCACTCCCTGCGTCGCCCGCTCCTTTTACAGAGAAGGGGCCAGTGGGAAATTCCCAGGGAAATTAAGGTCTCCCACTGGCCCGTTGCCTATCTGCCTACTTCTTTTCCCCAGGCTGCATTGGCTGCATCTGGTGCATCTGCTTCATTTTGGCCCGTTTGGCCCGGATCATCTTCGTATCGTTATACATATCTTCGTAAGTGGCCTTTATGGCGTCTTCAAAGTTGGCGAGTTTGCCGCCGTTTTCCTTAATAAAGGCCAAGGCGTCCTTCTTGTCGGCAAAGGCCCATTTGGCCGTTTTCGTCATCACCCCCGGCTTTTTCCCGCCGATGACCCAGTAGGCCTTTTCCGCATCGATCAAATTTTTCTTATTGTAATCCGCCACCATTAGGGTTGTGGGCTGCTTATCGAGGGTGACAGCCAGATCGATGGCCGTGCAGTGGAGGCTGCAGGAACCAAAGCTGGAACCATCGCTATACTTTGTCAGCATCCGGCTGTGGGCAAATTTTTCCCGGTCCATGCCACAGTATTTACAGTTCTTATGGGCTTGAATATCTGGTAGGGTTTCGGCGTAAACTGTCACTCCGGTTAGTAAAAATAACGCTGCCAGCATCCCGCATAAAATCTTTCTTTTCATTGCTTCCTCCTGAAATCGTGGATTTTTTCCCCACCACCGGCTCCCCCCAGAGTTTGAACCAGCTTTGCCGTTGATTTACCCCGGTGAACTGGATAATGACCATGGTTTCACCGGGATAAATTAAGCCTGGTGAGATTTTCGCTGCCGCTTTTCGGGCCGAATTTTTAAAAACATAGGTTCTTTATGTGAAAAATCAAGATGGAAAAAGCGGTTCTTTGGAAAGAAGGGGCTATGAACCTGAGGGACCAGCTCGAGAAAATTAGGTATTTTAACCTATTTTAATATAGGTATTTTTGCCGATAGTTTTTTCGGCTTTTTGCTCTATTATATGCCCATATTCATATTTCTATATGGATAAAATACTGTGCATATCATTGTTTTTTAATAAGCCCAGATGGGCCCAAAATGATAAAATTTTTTATGGGTCTTATCGAGCCATGGGCCAGAACGCTTACCCCCGGTTTAAGGTGGGGAGACCGGCTTGGCTCCAGAAGGCTCCTTGGGCGCCGGGTCCATTGACAGCCGATGGGTTCTCATCACCAGGCCCTGAGACCAGGGCCGGGGTTAGAGGTCGCGGCCCAACGGTAGAACCTAAAAGGGCAGAAGGGTCTGTTTCTTCCCCGGCGATGGAGCAGTGCTCGGCGGGGGAAGTAGAGAGACGATCCGCCGCTAGGTTGGCTGAGTGTCAATCAAGGTGGAGAGCAGATTGTCAAACATAGGGCTTAAAAGGAGAAGGCTGCAAATGAAATGGCTTGGAATAATGTTCATGGCCGCGCTGCTGGCAATGGCTCCGGGTTACGGGAGCGCGCAGCAGTCAAAGGATAAGTCGCCGGCTACCCAGCCCCAGAGCCAGCAAGTCAAGGGCGAAGGGGTGGGGGCGGCAAGAATTTACACCCCAGCGGAAAGACAGTCCTATGAAAAACAGACGGCCCAGGAATTGGAGGCAATCCAGCAACAAATTGCGGACTTGAGAGTTAAAGCCACCACCGGGTCGCCGCAAATGAAACGCCTGCTTATCCAGACCGCGAATAGCCTGCAGTTGCAGAAGACCGCGGCCAGATATCAATTAACCGCCTTGGAAAAAGCCTCTGAAAAGGACTGGGCCCAGCAAAAAGTCGAGCTGGATAAGGCCTTGGCGGATTTGAGAAAGGCATGCGAAACAAATACAACATCCCGCAAATAATGCCGGGCCATTCCGGAAAGTGCCGGATTTAACTGGACTTGATTGTCAGGGGAAAGGGGCGTGGCGAGGCGCCGCCAGTTTAGATTAGCCTCGGTAAGGCATTAACTTGCGGTGTCGGCCACAAAACACGGTTTATTTATCCGCACATCGAGGAGGGGAACAAATGAGAAAGTTGAGATGCATATTGCTAATGGGGTTGGCATGCATGGTGGCGGTCCTGCCAGGGGGGGGCAACCTGGCCTTTGGCAATACCGGGCCTGCTGGGGTGACTTTTTACGCCAATAGCCCTTCCGGCATCAGCCCACTCGGCAGCAACACCGGCACGGCGCTAAGGAAATTCGTCGACTCCCTGCCGGGTTTATCCGCAGATGGCGGCGTCACCGGCGCCAACAACTTGGGACAGTATATTCCCCTAGCCGTCAAGGATACAACCACGTACCCGGGGAGCGATTATTACAAGATCGGCGTAGTCGATTATACGAAAAAGGTGCATACGGATCTGCCCAAAGCCACCAAATTCCGGGGATATGTTGACCTCGCCACCGGTGGGACGCCTGTGCCCCAATATTTGGGACCCGTGATTGTGGCCGAAAGGGACCGGCCGGTGCGGATCTTGATGACCAATCAACTGGCCCCGACCCCTGGGGGCAAGCTCATGCTCCCGGTGGACATCACCCTCATGGGGGCTGGGACGGGGCCCCTGGGCGCGCCTGCCGGTTATTACACCGAGAACCGCATCTCCACCCATCTCCATGGCGCATTTACGCCCTGGATCAGTGATGGAACGCCACACCAATGGTATACCCCCAACGGAGAAACGAGCGCCTACCTTAAGGGGGCGAGTTTCCATAACGTACCCGACATGCCGGACCCGGGGGCAGGTAAGCAGACCATTTATTATACCAACCAGCAGAGCGGCCGCTTGATGTTTTACCACGACCACGCGGTGGCCATCACCCGCCTCAACGTTTATGCCGGCATGGCTGCGGGTTACCTGATCCACGACCCGGTGGAGGACGATTTGATTGACGGCACCAATAATACGGGCGTCAATCCGGGTCTCCAAAAAATCATTCCTGACAACGGCGGCGGGGTTTACAAATGGGGTATTCCTTTAGTTATTCAGGACAAAGGCTTTGTACCCCAAGACGTGCTCACCGTCCAGGATACCAAGTGGAATTCAGCCTGGGGGACTTACGGCGACCTCTGGTACCCCCACATCTATGAGACGAACCAGAGCCTGACCGATCCCTCCGGGATGAACCCTTACGGCCGTTGGGACTTTGGCCCCTGGGTGCAGCCCAACATCTTGGCGCCCTTCGAGGAGGCACCCAAGTTGATGGCTGCTTTACCGCTGCCGGGGACGGACGTGAATCATCCCGAGAATTACCTCACCAGCACCGTGCCCGAAGCCTTCATGGACATCATGATGGTCAACGGCACCGTTTACCCCTACCTGAACGTGGAACCCAAGGCCTACCGGTTCCGGATCCTCAATGCCTGTAACGACCGTTTTCTCAACCTGCAGTTGTACATGGACGCCTCGGGCGGCGGCTCCGGCGCCACGGCCACTGCAGTACTTAATCCAGCCGGATATCTTCAGGTGATAAATGTTACAAACGGCGGCGCCCGTTATAGTCAGGCTCCCGGGGTCAACATCACCGGCGGCGGCGGTTTCGGCGCTATGGCTACCGCGGTAGTTTCAGGCGGACGGGTTATCGGCGTCTATCTTACCAACCCCGGCAGCGGTTATACCTCCCCTCCCACCGTCACCATTGGCGCCACCACGGAAGTCAGCATGGTGCAGGCGGTCCCCAATGGGAGCTACCCTCCCACTTGGCCCAAGGACGGCAGGGATGGCGGCGTGCCGGATCCCTTCAGCGCAGGACCCAAGTTCATCCAGATCGGCAACGAAGGGGGCATCCTGCCCGGGGTGACGGTGCGGGACAACCAGCCGATTAACTATGACTATGACCGGGGCAGCGCCACCTTTGGCAACGTCTTGAACAATGAGGGAATAGACCCCGCAGTTAAAGGCGTTACGGTCTTTCTGGGACCCGCGGAGCGGGCCGATGTCATCGTGGACTTTTCCAGCGTGGCGCCGGGCACCAACGTCATTCTCTATAACGACGCGCCCGGGCCCGTGCCGGGCTTCCAACCCCGCTACGACTACTACACGGGCAACCCGGACCTGACCAGTACGGGCGGCGCCCCTCAGACCCAGGTGGGGGTTGGTCCCAACACCAGGACCGTCATGCAATTCCGGGTCAACGGAACTCCCGCCGCCACCTATAATCTGGCCGCGTTGGAAGCGGCCTTGCCCAACGCTTACGTGCTGTCCCAGCCCCCGCCCATCGTTCCGCAAACCTATTATCCGGGGGCCTATCATTCCAACGTCGACTATCATGCGAAAATCAATGACACTTCCCTGACCTATATCCCGGTCGGGAAAACTGCAGCAACGGTCCTGCAGGCGGGACAGAAGGCCATAACCGAAATTTTTGAGCAATATGGCCGGTTGCAGGCCCGCCTGGGCTATGAGATCTTCGATCCCACCGCGAATCCGGCCAGATCCAATGGCGTCGGTTTCGCTTACATCGATCCGCCTGCAGAGAAATTTTTTAGAGGCGAGGTCCAGCTGTGGAAGATTACCCATAACGGTGTGGACACCCATCCCATCCACATCCACCTTAACAATGCCCAGATCATCAACCGGGTTGGCTGGGACGGGGTGATCAAACCTCCCGAGCCCTACGAGAGGGGCTGGAAGGAAACCATCCGCATGAACCCGTTGGAATCCATCTTTATCGCCCAGAAGGCCGATTTGCCCACTCTTCCCTTCAGGGTTCCACGCAGCCGCCGGCCTCTTAACCCCGCGCGGGCACTGGGTGACACGGAAGGATTTACCAACATCAACCCCTTGACCGGACAACCCCTTGCCCCAACTCCTACGGTTAACATCATGGCTGACTTCGGCCATGAGTACGTGTGGCACTGTCACATCCTGGCGCATGAAGAGAACGACATGATGCGGGCCCTGGTGGTGAGGGGGGTGTTTGATGTTGGATCTTTGGATTTGCTTCTGCTGAATAATTGATGGCGGGAGCAAAAATAGATGTTCAGGGGCTGAAACCCGGGAAGTTCTTCTGGGTATCGACCCGGTGATCGAGCTCCAATAGGTGCAACCATCAGAGATCCTGGCCCAGCCAGGATCTCTGCTTTTTTAGGGGCTGAAGCGCTGCTGACCGCTATCCTCCAGGCGCTTAGGGACCTTGTCGCATTATATCCCTGCGGCTAACGTTCCTTTAGGATCTGTGCCTCCGGCCCCGAGGGTTTCCCAGAATCATGGCCGCGGCGCATTACTCCCTGGCCCCGGGGTCTTGCCGGCGCTGTCTGCGGAGATGGAAGCAAAGCCAGGCCGACTCCGGGGCAATGAGGGCCAGCCGGAAGAACCGGGGACGGCAGAATTCCGGGTGGCGGCCAAATATGGTCAACATTGCCCGGGCCAATCGCAGTCTGGCCCCCAACTCGCCGTGGCTCCTGCAGATTTTCTCCATGCCGGCGACATAGCGGGACAATTCCACCTCCAGGGGTGGCGGCACCCGGCTGCATAAGCCCCGGCCCTTAAGGGCCAACCTTCTGGCCAGGCGGTCTTTAACCATCAGGAGCCCGGGGTCCAGGGGTTGTTCCAGCAGCCGCCTGGCTGCCCGCAATATTCCCTGATCGTCTGCAGCTTGCAGCTGCTGCGCCTGCTGGCGGAACTCCTGGCAGTCGCGGTGCAGCCTTTCCCGGGCCGCGGCCAGCCTGCCCTCCTGGGCCTGCCAGCGGCGGTAGGCTGCCCTCATGGTGTTTTGATGCCAAATATACCGGGCAATTTGGGAATAAATGCTCATGGTCCCGGCTTGGCGGCCCGTTCCTCCATGAGCGCGGCCACGTCTATCTTCAAAACCAGGCTGACCCGGCGATACTGCCGGTAGATCTCCTCAGGATTCTCTCCCGGGGCCAGAAAGCGTTCCTGGCCCTTGACCCCCAGGCCCGTCACCCGCAAGTAACGGCCCAGGCCGGGTGCGGCCTTCTCCAACAGGGCGGCCACCGTGGCGGCCCGCAAGGCGGACAATTCGCTGTTGTTGCGGGGAGGCGCGGCGTTCTGCAACTCCCGGGGGTCCGCGGTGCCGTTGATGGTAATGAAGAATTTCTTTTTTTGCCGCAGCTCATAAAGGATCGGCGCCAACACCTCCAGGCGCTGTTTATCAAAGGGGGACAATTCATATTTCATGGTGGCGAAAGTTACCCGGGGTTGGCCCTGAATTTCGATCTCCTTCTCGTTTTTATGGGGGATGACCAGCATTTTCTTTTTGGCGAGTTTCCCCTGTAATAACTTAAGCAGTTCCTCCCAATCCTTTAAGCCGATGTCCTTGAGCGCGGCTTTTTCCTGGGTTAATTGCGCCACCTGGCCGTTGAGGTCCAGATTGTGGGCCCGCAAGAGTCCGGCCTGGGCCTCGAGATTCTTCTTGCTCTCCTCCAACTGGGAAATCTTGCCGGTAAGATCCTGGTTGACCAGGCCCTGCTGGCGCAGTTTTGCCGCCAGACCCCGGTTAATCTCCTGCAGGCGCTGATTATTGGCGGACATGGAGGCTATTTGGGCCCCCAGGTCCTGGGTCTTCTTCTCCAGGTTCTCCACCTTCTGCGGCCAGTTGGCGGCAAACCAGAGGAGGAGCAGGAAGGCCAGGGTAAAGCCGAAGATGTCCACCAGCCCCGGCCAGGCCGGGTTTTCCGCATCTTCCCGTCGACGCCAGGCCATAGAGTCTTCCCTCCTTAACCGAAATAACGGCGGAAAAAGCCGGATTTTTTGGCACTGCGCCCATCCCTGGCCTGGGATTCCTTCCGGGTTTTCCCGGGCAGGCCCCCTTCCAGCAAATCCTCGTCCATCTTTTCGCCCGGGGCGGGCCGCAGTTCGAAATAGCCCTGTTCCAGGCGCTGGCTCAAAAGCTCAATCTTGGCCTCCTGGGCGCGCAGGAGTGGCACCAATGCCTGGTCCTCTTCCTGGCGGTGGAGCAGGGCCTCGCCCACCACTGCCCGGATGGCTTCCCCCAATTCCCGCATTTCCTGGAGCAGGTCGTTGATTCTTCCTTGATAACGCTCATAAATCTCATCGCCCCATTCCTTGAACCTTTCCCCCACCTTTTCCAGGGCCGCCAGCAGCTGGGGGTCCGCGCCCCCCAGCTGGTCGGCCCGCAAACGCCCCAAAACCCTGGAGGCCAGCAAAAGAAGCTGGTCGCCCTTGTGCCGGTACCAGGAGTAGCTGAGAAAGATGGCCACGGCCAGGCCGATGGCAAAGGCGTTGATGGGATAGATGTTTTTAATGAGGTCTGCCTTAAATTGGCTGAGGCTGTCCATCCTTTGGAGGGCCAGGGCCAGCATGGTGACGGTGCCCAGCAGGCCGATGAGGACCGCCAGGTAGCTCAGGGACCGCAAGGTGAGGATGGGACTCTCCACTTCGGCCGCCAGGTAGTCCAGGGCCGGCGGCACCGCCCCGGCCCGGGCCGTCCCCTTGGCGGAGGACAATACGGAATTGAGGACATACCGGGTGGGATGCGGGTAAAAGCGCACCTCTTCTTTGCTGAGCTCATTGATATTGCGTTCCAATTCCCGCCAATGCTCGAATTGGCGCATTATCACGAGGATCCGGCGGCGCACCAGGAAAAAGGGAATAAAGACGAAAAGGAACAAGAGGGAAACAAAGCCTGCCTGCCAGAGGTTGCTTTGGGCCCAGACCCAAACGGTATTCATAGAAAACCCCCTTAAGAGTGCCAGACTGCCATAATTATCTGCATGTCGACTTGACCAGAAAGCCCCTGAGATCTTAGAGCAGGCCGGCAGGAGAAGGGTTAAACGCGCCTTAATTTTTTATGGGGCAGAGGAGTGCCAGGGACATGGACCAGCCTGGTTCGTTTACCCTTGATGGTGAGGATGCTCCTTAATTTTAAAACCCCGGGGGGAAGAATGTCAATGGCCCTCCTCCCTGCCATTATCCGGCGGGCTGGGAAATCGCGGCTATAATGATTGAAGTCTCGGGTACATTCCCTATATGATCAGAGAGGAACCCAGGCACTGATTCTTGGTTAAGGGAGAAAAATCACCGACTCATGGGGCTGTTTGGGGTGCGCATCATTCTCTGCTGTTGGCTGGCCCTGGTCTTGTCGGCCTGCGAGGCCGCGCCGCCGGCAGGAGTCATCTCCCTGGTCATGGCCGGGGGCTCGGGTCCGGAAGAAGCCTTCGCCAGGGAGCAGCTTACGGAATTCCACCGCCTCCACCCCCACCTCCGGGTCGCTTACCAGTCCACCCCCTCATCCGCCAGCGACCGGCACACCCTTTATGTGACCTGGCTGTCGTCCCACTCTCCGGAGATCGACGTCCTTAATCTGGATGTCATCTGGGTGCCGGAGTTCGCGGCCGCGGGCTGGCTTCTGCCGCTGGATGCCAGGGTAACAGGTGCAGGGCTCCCCCTGGATGAATTCCTGCCCGCGGGACTGGCCTGCAGCCGCTATCAAGGCAGGCTCCATGCCCTCCCCTGGTTTGCCGACGCCGGTCTGTTGTACTACCGGCAAGACCTGTACGGAGCCGCAGGGTTGGACCCGCCCCGGACTTTTGCCGACCTTCTCAAGGTGCGGGGCCTGAAAAAACGGTTTGGCCGGCCCTACGGCTTTCTATTCCCGGGACAGACCTACGAAGGGCTGGTCTGCGTGGTCCTGGAATGCATGTGGAGCAATGGCGGCGGCATTTTTGACGCGGCCGGACGCCTGACCCTGGACCAGCCCCGGAACCGGGAAGTTTTGCAAGCCCTGGTCAACCTGATTTATCAGGAAGAAGTCTCCCCCCTGGCCGTGGCCACCTTCCAGGAGGAGGACTGCCGCCATGCCTTTGAGCAGGGTTATGCCGTGCTGATGCGCAACTGGCCGTATGCCTATCCCCTGCTCAACCAGGCCGGTTCCCGGGTGGCGGGGAAGTTCGGCGTTCTCCCCCTGGTGCATGGCCCGGAGGGGAGATCTGTCTCCTGTTTCGGGGGCGGCTGCCTGGGGATCAACGCCTTTTCCCGGCGCCCGGACGCGGCCTGGGAACTGGTGCGCTTTCTCCTGACCCGGAAAAATTTGAAGCAGAGGGCCCAGAAGCTGGGGATGCTGCCGCCCCTGAGGAGCCTCTATGACGATCCGGACCTGGCGGCCCAATTTCCTTACCTAAAAAGCTTGAAAGAGGTTTTTATCCAGGCCCGGCCCCGGCCCATTACCCCCCTGTACAGCTTCATCAGCCACATCCTGCAGGTGCATTTTTCCCGGGCCCTGACCCGCCAGGAGACCCCCCGGGAGGCCCTGGAGCGGGGTCAGGCCGAGATCGCCGGGGTGCTCCGGCGTTTCGGCCAAGAAGGAGCAGCAAAGTGAAATCTGGCCAGCTGCCGTTCCGGGAGGCCCGTTGGGGCTATCTGTTAGCGGCCCCGGCCCTGCTGGTCATCGCCCTGGTGGCCCTCTATCCCCTGGGCTGCACCCTGTGGCTTTCTTTTCAGCAAAAGATCATCAAGCTCCCCTGGCTGCATACGGGCTGGGTTGGTCTGGCCAATTACCGGGAACTTTTTACGGATACCCGTTTCTGGCAGGCCCTGGCCCACACGGTGATGTTCACCGTGGTCTCCGTAGGCCTGGAGCTGGTCCTGGGGCTGCTGGCCGCCCTGGCCATCCACCGGGCCCGGATTCTCACCGGTCTCACCCGGGCCGCGGTTCTTCTTCCTTGGGCCATCCCCACGGTGGTGGCCGCGGTGATGTGGCTCTTTCTGGTCAACCCGGCCTTCGGCCTGATCCCCATGGGCCTGAGATTCCTGGGGCTCCCCGAGACCTGCCAGGTGCTTCTGGCGCACCCGGCCAGCGCCTGGGCGGTGATCATCGCCACCGACGTCTGGAAAAACACACCCTTCATGACCCTGATGCTGCTGGCGGGGCTCCAGGTGATTCCCGTGGACCTGTACGAGGCCGCGGCCCTGGACGGGGCTTCCCGGTGGCAGGCCTGCCGGCGGATCACCCTGCCCCTCCTCGTCCCCGCCATCCTGGTGGCCTTGATCTTCCGCACCGCCCAGGCCTTCATGGTCTTCGGCCATATCTACGCCCTCACCGGCGGGGGGCCCGGCACCGCCACCGAGACCCTGGCTTTCCTCAATTACCAGGCCATCCTCAATGATATGCGCTTCGGGTACGGCTCCGCGCTCTCGGTGGTCATCTTCCTGGGGTCCCTGGCCTTTGCCCTGTTCTATCTGTCCGCCATGGGCCTGCAGGTGAAAGGGGAGGAGCGGTCATGAAGCGCTCCGGGGTCTCCGTCCATCTGGCCACCGTGCTCTTTATTCTCCTGTCCTTTTTCCCCTTTTTCTGGACGCTCCTGTCATCCTTAAAACCCGCATCCCAATTGTTCCAAATCAATCCGCCCTTCTGGCCCCAGCCCTGCACCTGGGAGAACTACCGGGCCATCTTTCTGGAACGCCGCTTTTATCTGAACATCCTCAATTCCGTGGTGGTGGCCGGGGCCGCCACCGGCGTCTGCGTGGCCCTGGGCTCGCTGGCGGCCTATGGCCTGGCCCGCCTCCGGTTCAGGGGGAAAAGCATCATCCTGGGCTTTATTCTGGTGGTGAGCCTCTTTCCGCCGGTGGCCATCGTCAGCCCCTTGTTTCTCCTGTTTGAGAAGACCCGGCTCATCAACACCTACCTGGCCCTGATCCTCCCGTACCTCACCTTTGCCCTGCCCTTGACCATCTGGCTCCTCACCGTCTTCTTCCGCCAGATTCCTTGGGAACTGGAGGAGGCCGCGCGCCTGGACGGCGCCGGGCCGCTCAGGGCCTTCTGGGAAGTCACCCTGCCCCTGGCCGCTCCCGGCATCTTCACCACCGCCATCCTTACCTTCATTTATTGCTGGAACGAGTTCCTCTTTGCCCTGGCTTTCACCACCAACGACGCCTCCCGCACCATCCCGGTGGCCATTGTCATGTTCTCCGGCTATCACACCGTGCCCTGGGGCCAGATCCTGGCGGCGGTGACGGTGGTGACCGTGCCGGTGGCGGCCCTGGTCCTGGTCCTGCAGCGGCGCATCATCTCCGGCCTCACCGCCGGAGCCATCAAAGGATAAGAGCCATGGCCGGGATCGTCATCAGCGGGCTCCACAAGACCTACCCCAACGGCGCGGCGGCCCTGCAGGACTTCCATTTGGCGGTGGCCGACGGGGAGTTCCTGGTGCTGGTGGGGCCTTCGGGCTGCGGCAAATCCACGGTGTTGCGCTGCGTCGCCGGGCTGGAGCGGCCCACCTTAGGCACCATCAGCGTGGGCGGCCGGGTGGTCAATGACCTGCCCCCCCAGGAGCGGGACCTGGCCATGGTCTTCCAGACTTACGCCCTTTATCCCCATATGACCGTCTTTGACAACCTGGCCTTCGGCCTGAAGATGCGCCGCCGCCCCCAGGAAGAGATAGGCAAGGCGGTGGCCGCGGTGGCGGAGAAGTTGGGCCTAAAGGCGCATCTCCACAAAAAGCCCCGGGAGCTTTCCGGCGGCGAACGCCAGCGGGTGGCCCTGGGCCGGGCCATCGTCCGTCAACCCCAGGCCTTTTTGATGGATGAGCCCCTCTCCAATCTGGACGCGGCCCTGCGGGTCAAGATGCGCACGGAACTGCTCAAACTGCAGCGGGAGCTGAAGACCACCGTCCTTTATGTGACCCATGACCAGACGGAAGCCCTGACCATGGGGGACCGGGTGGCGGTGCTGCACTCCGGGCGGCTCCAGCAGGTGGCCCCGCCCCGGGAGATTTATGACCACCCGGCCAACCGCTTGGTGGCCGGGTTCATCGGCTCTCCGGCCATGAACTTCATCACCGCGCGCATCACCGGGAAGGGGGACGGCCTGGTTCTGCATTTGGGGGGCCAGACCCTGCCCCTCCCGGGGGATTACCTGGAAAGACGGCCGGGATTAAAGAATTATCAGCAAAAGAACCTCATCGCCGGTCTGCGGCCGGAGCATTTCCTGCCCCTCACCGGGGCCCGGAGAGGGATGTTGGGACGACTGAAGATCAGGGTGGAGGTGCTGGAGACTCTGGGTCCGGTGAACTACGCGCATTTCTCCCTGCCAGATCCCCTGGCCGGCCGGGAGGCCGCAGCCTGGGTGGCCGCGTTGGACCCCACGGTGCCGGCGGCCCCCGGCCAGGACCTGGAAGTGGCCATCGAGCCCCGCCATATTCATTTCTTTGACCCGGAGACCGGGAAAGCCCTGTAACCCAAAATTTCCCCGGAGGGGCGGACCCAGGCGTCCGCCCCAATGCGGGCGCAGACGCGAGTGGGCCCTGACAATTCCACTTTTTTTTAATGCGGCTTGAGACCTCTGGGAAAGTCCTTATAATTTGTCATTCTGAGGGAGCGGAGTGACCGAAGAATCTCGCAGCAATAGTAAATACGAGATTCTTCACTGCGCTTTGCTCTGTTCAGAATGACAGAAAAAGGGACTTCCGCAGATTTCTCGACTCGGTATCAGGATCGCCGGGAGAGAGGGTAGAGGGGGTATCTGCCAGGGTTCCTGATTCATCAGGAATCTTGCCTTTGCCCAGGCAGGTCCAGGCTGCCCTGCCCGCTTTCCTAGGGTCCCGGTAAAAAAATCTGGGGCTGGAGCTTGCCAAAGGCAATTTAGAAGTTATTTTTTGCAGGGGAGACCCCTTAGATGATATTGCCCAAGCTCACCGAGAACTGATCATGGCCCATACCGTCATGGAATTGCTCAAGGCGCTGCCCCGCACCAACTGCGGGGATTGCGGGCAGCCCACCTGCCTGGCCTTTGCCACCCGGGTGATCAAGGAAGGGGAGGATCTGGCCCTCTGCCCCCATCTGCCCCCGGCCGCGCAGGATCTGGCCGAAGCCATCAGCCGCCAGCAGGAGAAGGGGGAAGGCCGCCGCCGGGAATCCCTGGCCATTTCCCTGGAGGTGATGCACGCCAAGATCGCGCCCCTCAATTTCCGGGACCTGGCCCCGGGATTGGGCGCGGTCTATGGGGAAGAAGAGGGGCGGCCCTACCTCCAGTTTTCCTTTTTCGGCCAGGAGCTCCTGGTCTTCCCCGACGAGGTGCGTTACCCCCCCGGCGCGGAGGAGAATCCCTGGGACGCCATCTTGCTCTACAATTATATCGCCTCCTGCGGGAAGGCTTTGCCCACGGGGACCTGGATCACTTACCAGAGCCTGCCCAATTCCGTGTCCAAGGCCAAGACCCTGGCCCGCCTGGAAAAGGAACTGGCCGCCCATTTTGCCGGCAACCCTGGCCAACTGCGGCGCCGGGCCGCAGCCTTAAGCGCGGAGCCGGCCCAGGCTGCGGAAAACGCGGATTTTCAGGGGGTCTTTTGGCCTTTGCCCCGGGTGCCGGTGCTCCTGCTTTTTTGGGATGCGGAGCCGGAGGAAGGCTTCCAGGCCCTGGCCCACGTCCTCTTCGACTCCACCGTGGGCGAGTTCCTGGACCTGGAGTCCCTCCTCTTTCTGGTGGAGCAGCTGCTGGACCGCCTCATGGAGAAGTGAGGGCGCAACTATGCCCTCCAACTCCGCAGTTTCTTCTTGACGCCGATGAATCCTATTTTGTGAATATTTTTTCCCCTCTCTTTTGCTCCCGGGAATGCATAATTGTGACCCTGGTGATTATTTTCCAATCCCTGCGGTCAAGCCGCTGGTCCAACCTCTGGGACCAGATTAATCTAAGCGGGCAGACCTCTCGTAATCTCGGAGGAATTAGGCCCATTTAAGAAAAATTTGATAATATAATTAAAGAGCAATAGTCATATAGTTGCTGAGGCGGCAGGCAAGATCCTTCAAGGAAGCTCAGCTGATGCGCATTCTCGTGGTGGAAGACGAGCAAAAAGTGGCCGGCTTTATCAAGAAGGGGCTGGAGGAAGAGGGGTACGCCGTTGATGTGGCCTTTGATGGGAGGGAAGGCCTGGTGCGGGCCCTGGATGGGGTCTATGACCTGATCATCCTGGATCTCAACCTGCCGCAGATGGACGGCCTGCAAGTCCTCCGGGAGTATCGCCGGAAGCAGGGGCAAACCCCGGTGCTGCTCCTCACCGTGCGGGCCGCCATCGAGGATAAGGTCCTGGGCCTGGATACCGGCGCGGACGACTACCTGACCAAGCCCTTTTCCTTTCAGGAACTCCTGGCCAGGCTCAGGGCCCTTCTGCGCCGCCGGGCGGAGACCGGATCGCCGCTGCTTAAGGTGGCGGACCTCACCCTGGATCCGGCGCGGCGGCTGGTCTTCAGGGGCCCTGAGAAAATAGACCTGTCCGCCAAGGAGTTCGCCCTCCTGGACTACTTCATGCGCCACCCCGGGCGGGTGCTCACCAGGACCATGATCGGGGAGCATGTCTGGGATTATGATTTCGATCCCATGAGCAATATCGTCGACGTTTACGTCAACTACCTGCGCAAAAAGATCGACGCCGGCCGGGAGCCGAAATTGCTCCAGACGGTGAGGGGCGCGGGTTACGTCCTGCAAGGGGACTAGGCCATGGGCATCAGGTCCATCGGGGCGCGGCTCACTTGCTGGTACACCGGCATTCTCTGCGTCACCCTCCTGGTCCTGGGGGGGGCAGCCTACGGTCTGTTGACCTACAGCCTCTCCCACGACCTGGACGCGGCCTTGGAGGGGGTGGCCAAGGTGTCGGCGGAGCAGGCCCGGACTGAGGGCGGCCCCTTCCTGCCCCGGGGCGTGGATGAGCTCTTCCGCCACTTCTTCGGCTTCTCGCCCTTAAATCCTTCCCTGGAGTTGTTTGACACCCGGGGCCGGCGCAATTTGACCCGGCCCGGCTCCCCGGCCACCCGGCTCCCCTTGAGCCCCCACACTCTGGAGCAGGCCCTGCGGGGGGCGTCCACCTTTGAGACTATAGAGGGCGCCGGCCCCTATCCCTTCCGGGTCCTGACCATGCCGGTCATTAAGGCCGGACGGGTGATCAATCTGGTGCAGGTGGGCATCTCCCTGGAAAGTATGTACCAGACCCGGCGTCACTTTCTCCTGATCATGGGCGCGCTTCTGCCCTTCGGGTTGCTGTTGGCGGCCGTGGGCGGCTGGGTCCTGGCCCGGCGGGCCCTGAAACCCGTGGACGAGATGACTCGGGCGGCCCGGCGCCTCAGCGGGGAGAATCTGGCGGACCGGATCCGGGAGACGGGCACCGGGGATGAACTGGACCGGCTGGCCCAGACCCTGAACGACATGCTGGGCCGGCTGGATGACTTCCTGGGCCAGATGCGCCAGTTCAGCGCGGATGCGGCCCATGAACTGCAAACCCCCCTCACCATCTTGAAGGGGGAAATGGAAGTGGCCCTGCGCTCCCCCCGCAGTCCGGAGGAGTATAAAAAAGTTCTCCTGAGCAGCCTGGAGGAGATCGATAGGATCAGTTCCCTGGTGGCGGGCCTGCTGTTGTTGGCCCGGGCGGACCGGGGGGTATTGCGGCTGGACTTGCAGCCCCTGGAGTTGCACGAACTCCTGAAAGAGGTGGCCGCGCAGATGCATTTGTTGGCGGAGAACCACGGGGTCAGCCTTGATTATGGGCCAGTGGAGCCTGCCGTCATTCAGGGGGACCGGGAGCACTTCCAGAGGCTCCTGTTGAACCTGATCGACAACGCCATCAAGTACACCCCCTCGGGGGGCCGGGTCACCCTTTCCCTGCGCAGTGACGGCCAACTCGTCCATTTGTCAGTCGCGGACACCGGCATGGGTTTGAGCCCGGAGGAACAAAAGCAGATCTTCCACCGTTTTTACCGGGCGGCCGGGGCCAGGACCCAGAGCGGCGGCGGGGCCGGTCTGGGGTTGAGCATCGCCCAATCCATCGCCCAAGCCCATGGAGGCCGCATCGAAGTAGCCAGCACCCCGGGCCAGGGCAGCACCTTTACAGTGTCCCTACCCGTAGAGAGCACCGCCGACATTCCTTCCGCTTCCTAGCCCCCATCCCAGCCTTTTAATGTCTGATAAGATATTTGTTTAAGAGGGAGAAAATGTTTTGCTTAAAGAGTCAGTTGGCGAGTTGATCATCTTCCGGAATTTTCAATTTTTTTCCTCTCCCCCCATTGGGGGGAGAGGGTAGGGTGAGGGGGGTGGTTAGCCGCAGACGCCACCCCTCACCCCATCCCTCTCCCCTCACAGGGGAGAGGGGGTTTTTGCTGCCACCGGCTTCAGCCTGCACTGGCTCCTGATAAAAAGCGGCGGCTGCATTTTTATAGCATTTGCCAAAAGTTCTTTCCTCTTATCCCCTCTCCCCCCAGCGGGGGGAGAGGGTTAGGGTGAGGGGGGGCGGAAAAAACTTTTGGCAA
>JAGVAH010000026.1 GCA_020060385.1 Syntrophobacterales bacterium
CCGGGTGGCAGAGGGGGTGATCCCCAGGACCGGGTCGGCAGCCCCAAAGTCCTCAGGGAACCCCTGGACCCCTTCAAAGACCACCCGTTTCAGGATGACGTCCCGGTTTACCTGAAAATATTTCTCCAGGCTATCAATGGGTTGGCAATATCCGGGGATTTCCCAGGCCACCGTGTTAGCTTGGAGATGATATAAAATCGGAAAAATTTGTTCTTTGAGATCGAAATAGCTATCCGCAGGGATGAGATCCAGGACCCCGGAGGCGAACAGGAACAATCCCGCGGGCCGCAGATTGCTGCGTCTCTCGTGGAAGGGATGGATGCGGTGAATGACTTTAACCTTCTGGTCCTGATCGAGCTCCACCCGCTCCATCTCCCAAGACTCCTGCTTAACCTTGATGGCGCCCACGGTGGCCATGGACTGATGCTGTTGATGCACTGACCACATCAGGGAAAGGTCTGCTTGCACCAACAGATCGCCATTGACCACCCAAAAAGCATCGCCAGTGATATCTTGGGCCACCTCCTTGAGGGATCCTCCAGATCCCAATGAAGTTTTCCTGATCAGATAATTGAGGGGGGGCGGCGAGAGGGACAAGTAGTCGGCGACCAAGGTTTCATGTTCTGCACTTACACAAATCAGCAGATTTTCAACCCCGGCGAGCGCGAGAATCCTGCCCAAATATTGATATAGAGGGCAATTGCAGATGGGCAGGAGAAACTTGGGGACCGCAGCGATGGTGTTCCCGCTGAAAGTGGCCAGGCCCCCGGTTAAAATTACGGCAGTGGCAGGAGATGGGTTCATACGCGTCTAAGCACTGGCAGGACCCTGAATTGCTGGGAGTATCGGCGCTGCCTCCTGGATTGCCTTGCGGCATGGCCACATTCTAACCGGCTGGGATGCTGCAACACCCCTGGCTAATGGGCCAACTTTATATTTTGGCCAATGCAGTTCTATAACAGTTTTGGTTAGCTAATGGAAGCCTGGTATTCACGTTTCGGGAATTCCCCCGAATAAGTTAAATTTTTTTAGGATGTTAATCCGTAGAAAAATTGGTGGAGCCCACCCCCCATTAACCCGATTTTTTCCCCGGGGCCTTTAACCGGGAGGCCAGTTCCCGGAATTCCGGAATACCCAGGCAGGACAGGAGCAGGGCATAGAGGCCCAGGCCCAAGGCAATGGTGGCCCCCAGGCTCAGGATCTGGGCCCCCAGCCCTGACCCCAGCCGGATTTGCAGGGCCCCATAGACCCAGGCCACTGTCAGGGCCATGGCCAGAGACGCAGCCAAAACCTTGAGGAGGGTGCGCACCAGGGCCCGCACCTCCAGTCCCCCCAACTTCCGGTAAAGCATGGCCCCCAGGAAAAAGAAATTGACAAACATGCTCAAAGAGGTGGACAGGGCGATGGCCCGGTGCTGCATGGGGGCCAGGGTGAGGTTGATGAACAGCAGGTTGGCGGCCACCGTAATAAAGGAACCGATCACCGGCACCCGGGTATCGTTCAAGGCGTAGAAGACCGGGACCATGATCTTCACCGCGGCAAAGGCAAAAAGCCCCAGGGCATACCAGCGCAGGGCCACGGCCGTCTGCCCGGTATCCCAGGCGGTGAAGTGGCCGTGCTGGTAAATGAGGGCGATGATGGGGTGAGACAGGAAGACCAGGCCGCAGGCCGCGGGCACGGTCACCAGCAGGGCCAGGGACAGGGAGGACTGGAACGCAGCCTTCAGGGCCTCAAAATCCCGGGTGGCCGCGTGCCGGGAGACCAGGGGCAGGGTGGCGATGCTCAGGGCCACCCCGAAAAGGCCCATGGGCAGATGAAAGAGCCGGAACGCGTAGTTCAGCCAGGAGAGGCTGCCCTGGGGGCAGGTGGCGGCATAAAAGGTATTGATAAAGATATTGACCTGGGTGGCGGAGAGCCCCACCACCGCGGGCAGCATCAGTCTGAAGATGCGGCGCAGGCCTTCATCCTTGAGGTCCAGGGCCCAGATGAAGCGAAAGCCGCAGCGGATTACCAGGGGCACCTGGGAGAGGAGCTGCAGCAGGCCGCCGATCAAGACCCCCCAGGCCATGCCGACGATGGGTTGGATCCCCAAGAAGGGGGCAGCCAGGGTCAGACCCACCCCAAAGACAATGGCCCCCAGATTGAAAAAGCTGGAGGCCAGGGAGGGGACGAAAAATTTACCCTCGGTGTTGAGGATGCCCATGGTCACCGCGGCCAGGGAGATGAGGAGCAGGAAGGGGAACATGATGCGGGTCATCAGGGACGTCAGGCCGATCTTGCCGGGGACGTTGATAAAGTCCCGGGCCATCAGGCCCACGATCTCCGGGGACCAGAAGATGCCGGCCAGGACCACCCCCCCCACCAGCAGGGAGAGACAGATGAGCACGTTGTTGGCCAGCCTCCAGGTGCGTTCCTCTCCCCGCAGGTGGCGGTATTCGGTGAAGACGGTAACAAAGGCGGAGCTCAAGGCTCCTTCCGCGAAGAGGTCCCGGAGGAGGTTGGGTATGCGGTAGGCCACCACAAAGGCATCGAACGCGTAGCCCGCGCCGAAGAGGGCGGCGAAGACTTGCTCCCGCACCAGGCCCAGGATGCGGGAGGCAAAAACGGCTATGCTCACCGTGCCGGCGGCCCGGGCGATCTTCTCGGTATGATTGGCGTCGGCTTGGTGCAAAGGGAAGACCTGCTGTCCAAAACTCTCCCCCACTTTGGCTTCAGGGTGGGGGATTGATGAGTCCTCAATTTTACAAGATATTTCGCAAACAGGGTACTAGAAGCTAAGGCGAAACCTCAACTAATAGAAAAAATTCTGGGAGGGGGCAGCGACCCGGATGCCGCTGCTCCTGAAGGAGAGAGAACCCGGTTAGAGGCAGGGCCAAGGGTTGGCTCCGGCTGC
The DNA here is from genome assembly GCA_020060385.1 of Syntrophobacterales bacterium. Classification (GTDB taxonomy): domain Bacteria; phylum Desulfobacterota; class Desulfobaccia; order Desulfobaccales; family 0-14-0-80-60-11; genus SURF-52. The sequence continues at coordinate 2,894 of JAGVAH010000026.1, forward strand.
CCCCCAAGTGCGGGCAGGCTGTCAGCAGGCCCATGGGTCCAGCAACAGTATAGACGGGATTCACTTATCCTAACCGGAATTGGCAGCCAGGGGGCCCCCGGAGCCGTGGGGCTTCTTCTTCTTGAGCCGGGCTTTGGGGCGCGCCTTATCCTTCTTGCGCTCCTTGGCCATGGTCTTGCTGGACTTGACTCGAGGCGCTGGCTTCCTCAAGGCTGGCTTATGGAGGCGTCGCAGACCGGGACCTATTTTCTCCGACAGCGACTGGGGCTCTGGCGTCTCCGGGTGGAGGTAGGCATAGACCGGCTGTCCCTGCTGGCCGTGGTTTTTAAGGGGCAAGATCTCCTGGCGTTGCATCGCCTGGGTGGGTGCGAAGGGGTCTTGTCCCCAGCTGGCAGTGACTACGCTGGCGGTTTTGAGATGTTCGTACTGGGAAGGGATGCCGACGATGCCGATGAGGAGGATGATCCCCAGACCGACCCCGGTACCGCCCACCAATCCCAAACGCCTCTTTACCCGATAACGTCTGTAAGGCTGGGATTGTCTGCGGTGATGGCGGTACCATACCCTGATGAGGGCATATAGTAGATATGCGCTAATTACAAAGCCCAGAGTAGGTAGCACCAACTCTCCTTTGGCGGGGTGAGCTCAACATAGCAGCACAGTTTCTGGAAGTCAACCTAAAAGAAAATATCGGCAAGTCAGCCAAAAAAATCAAATTTTGCCCCAGTGAAAATTGTGTCATATTATTGACACATGCTGCAAACTAGCGTATAAGTGATGACGGGGAGGGAGGATATGGAGCAGGGTAACGCCAGTATCCTGGTCATCGATGATGTCCTGGCGGTGCGTCAAAGCCTCCAGGAGATCCTGGGGGCCGAAGGTTACGAGGTGGAGACCGCGCCTGATGGCGAAAGCGGTTTGCAGCGGGTTAAGGATCAACCCTTTGACCTGGTTTTGACCGACCTGGCTCTACCCGGCCTGGGGGGCATGGACATCCTTAAATATCTGGTGCGCCACCAGCCCGAATGTTCCTGCATCATCATCACCGGCTACGGGACCATCCAGAATTCCGTGGCGGCCATGCGCCTGGGAGCCTACGATTACCTCTGCAAACCGGTGGACCCCCAGGAGTTGCGGCTGGTGGTGGCCCGGGCCCTGGAACACCGCCGCCTGAAAAGGGAAAACCTCCAGCTCAAAAAACAGCTCCATAAACGCTATGGCTTCGCCAATATCGTCGGCAACAGCGAAGCCATCATCCAGGTCTTCGAACTCATCAAAAAGGTGGCGGATACTGACAGCACCGTCTTGGTTTTGGGGGAATCGGGCACCGGCAAAGAACTGATCAACCGGGCCATTCATTACAACAGCTTGCGCCGGGACGGACCGCTGATCCCGGTGAATTGCGCGGCCATCCCGGAAGAGTTGCTGGAAAGCGAGCTCTTCGGGCATGAACGGGGGGCTTTCACCCATGCCATCCGCACCCGGATCGGCCGCTTCGAGCAGGCCAACGGCGGCACCATCTTTTTGGATGAGATTGCGGATATGAGCCCCAGTCTGCAGGTAAAGATTCTCCGGGTCCTCCAGGACCGCTCCTTTGAGCGTATCGGCGGCCTCAAGACCATCAAGGTGGACATCCGGGTGATCGCCGCCACCAACCAGGACCTGGAAGACATGGTGCGGCAGGGGCGCTTCCGGGAAGACCTCTATTACCGCCTCAACGTCATCCCCATCCGGGTGCCGCCTTTAAGGGAAAGGGTGGCGGACATTCCTTTGCTGGTGCAACATTTTCTCCATGAATTCAGCCGGAAAAAGAAAAAGCCCAGCAAGCGCCTCAATCCCCAAGCCATGGACCTCCTCATGCGCTACCCCTGGCCCGGCAATGTCCGGGAATTAGAAAACCTCATGGAGAGACTGGTGATCTTGAGCGAAGGGGAGGAGATCCAGGTCGCGGAATTGCCGGATCGCTTCCGCAGCAAGCCCCCGTCTCCCCAGGTAAAGTCCCAGGAAATCCCGGATCACGGCATTCATCTCACGGCCGCGGTCCAGGAGTTTGAACGGGACCTGATCCTCAAGGCCCTGGATAAGAGCAATTGGATCAAGAGCCGGGCCGCCCAACTCCTGAACCTGAACCGCACCACCCTCCTGGAAAAAATGAAAAAGCAGAACATCTTGTCCGCGTCAAAGATAACCTCAGTTCCCAGAAGTTTTGCCTAGTGTCAAAATCGTGACAATTTTTGGGCATTTTGACGGCTCTCCTTAGGGGAGCCGTCAATTTTTCCTGGCCGGATTTCCCCAGCGGCAGGCCCAAATGCCTCAATTTCGGTCGGGATCAGGGGGCTGGTATGAGTCTTGCTGCTTCTGGAAAAAAAGCGAGGGATATATGTCTACCAGGCGCACGATTATGAGGCTCATGAAGAAGGTGGGCGCGGTGTTTCTGGCCACGGGACTGATCTTGGCGGCCATGTCCCTGGCGGCCGCGGCCCAATCCGCGACAGATAGTGGGATAAAACCCTATGTGATCCTGGATGGCGAATTTTGGAAGGCCATGGAGAGATTGAGCCAGAAGGACTCCGTTACTTACGGCGACCAGCAGGTGCCCTTGCTGGAAAAGATCGCGGTGGCCTCCCAATTCATGGTGAAGACCAACCTCACCATCATCAAACAGAATGAACGGATCATCCATTTGTTAGAGGAACTCAACCGTAAACGCCTGCTTCAGGAGCGGTAAAGTGAAGAAGATGATCCTGGGCCTGGGGCTCTGGATTCTCGTAATTTGCTGGCTGGTGACCGGCATGGGGGCCGGCGCCTGGGCCAATGAGCATTCTTCCCGGCGCCAGTCCCACCAGTCTGAGAAGACTACCGCCAAGAAGCAGAAAAAGAAGCATAAAAAGAAAATCAAGAAGGATGAGGATGAAGAGTCGGTGGCCGCGATTTCGCAACCGCAGCCGCGGCCGGACATAGATCCCGAATCCCTTTTGTCCCGGGCCCGGGAGGAGGAAAAGGGGGGCGATATCGACTCTTGCCTGAAGACCCTGAGCAAATTCATCAACCTCTATCCCCAGCATCCGCAGCGACCCGCCACTCTTTTCAGGATGGCCCGGCTCACCCAGGAGAACCGGCAGACGGACAGGGCCTTACATCTCTATGCCCTGGTGGCCTCCCTTTACCCGGATAGTCAGTTGGCGGGCGAGGCCAGATGGCAGACCAGCACCTTGGGATTCTACGGGGATCTCCGCCTCTCCAACCCTCTGGCCTGCTTCAAGAACTATCTCCTGAAAAATGCCGCCTTGGCAGCAGGGGTGGCGCCCGAAAAGCTTCGGGAACCGCTGCTGCGGGGGTGGCAGACAGTGGCCCGGGCTGTGCGAGAGCAATCTCCCTGTCCGGTGAACCTGGTGGAAGAGGTCTTAACCCTTTGGGAACTGGCCCCGGAGGGGACTCAACCCCCGGAAGCCGCCTTGCTGGTCGGGGAATTGCTGCAGGAACAAGGGCTTTATGGGGAGGCCCGCACCTATTTGCAGCAGGCCCGGGAGCAAGGATCGCCGGCCGTGCGCACCCAGGCGTTGGTGGGACAGTTGGAAGGATCCTGGGCCACCCGGGACTTGTATGAATTTGCCGCCACCTGGGTCTTCTGGCGGCGGCATCCGGTGGAGGTCACCCCGGCGTTGCACTCCAGGTTGGAGAAACTGCCCCTGCCCCAAGGGTTTTTCTCTGGAGAGCCCGGGGGGAGCGAAGTGAAAAAGGTGGATGAAGAACCGGTGGCCGTCTTGCTGGACTGGTGGAGCGGCAAGGCCCTGGATGGTTCCCGGCTGACGCCCCTGATCCAGTGTTTGCAGCATTTTCTGCGCAGTTCCCTGCCCGGGTCGGTGCAGGAACGATTGAAACAGCAATTGGCTCAACTGCGGTGGTCCCAGGGGGAATACGCCCAGGCGGCCAAGATTTACCGGGAATTGCTGGCCGCGCCCGCTAACCATGAGAACTCCAGCTTCTATCAGGATCGCCTGGCCCTCAGCCAGTTGCACGCGCAGCACCCGGAGGCGGCGGTCCAGATCTACCAGGGTATGGGCCAGGAGAGAGACCATATGTGGCAACTTTTATCACGCACCCGGCTTGCGGATCTGGAACTGGCCCGCGTGCAGACGGAGCCCGCCCAATGATTGTGTCCGAGGACAAGCGCATGGAAAAAAAGGCTATTCTGGTGATCGACGCCGACCCCCAATGGGAGGAGTTTCGGCTCCGGCTGCAAAAGTCCTTGGCGGTGGAGTTGGTCCAGGTCGCCAACGAGAACCGGGGGAAAGAAATGTTCCTCCAGCAAAGGCAATTCTTCTTGTTGGTGGCCATCAGTGAATCCCTGTCGAGCCCAGCCCTCACCGGCCTCATCGCCGAATTTAAGCAAGAGGAGCCCTACATGCCGGTCTATGTCGTCTCCCGGCGGCCGACAGTGGAAGGCGCGGTGGCGGCTATGCGCCGGGGGGCCCAGGATTATCTTGCCTCCCCCCTGACCTGGGAACGCCTGAAAGAGATTCTTTCCCCCCACCTGCGCAACGGCCGGGAACCCTGGCGGGCCTCCGGGCCCAAACGGGGAGAAGAATCCACGGACCGATCCATCATTACCCAGGACCCGGTCATGGGGCAACTGCTCAAGATCGCGGAGACTGTGGCCCCCACCCAGGCCACGGTGCTCCTCCAGGGGGAATCCGGCACTGGCAAGGAGATTATGGCCCGCTATATCCACAACCGGAGCGACCGGGCCCAGGGGCCTTTCATTGCCGTCAATTGCGCTTCCCTGCCAGAAGGGTTGTTGGAAAGCGAACTCTTCGGCCATGAAAAGGGGGCTTTCACCGGCGCCATCATGCGGAAACTGGGGAAATTTGAGCTGGCCCAGAACGGCACCCTGCTCCTGGACGAGATCAGCGAGATGCATCTGCATCTCCAGGCCAAGCTGCTCCGGGTCCTCCAGGAAAACGAAATCGACCGGGTGGGGGGGCGCCACCCCGTGCCCATCAATGTGCGGGTGATCGCCACCACCAACCAGAACCTCCAGGACGCCATCCAGGGCAACCGGTTCCGGGAGGACCTGTTCTACCGCCTCAACGTCATTGCCCTACATCTGCCGGCCTTAAGGTCCCGCCGGGGCGATATCCCCTTGCTGGCGGAGTATTTCCTGCACCGCTATGCCCGGCTCTTCAACAAGGGGGCGGTCAAGTTCACCAGCCAGACCCTGGCCGCGCTGGAAAACGCCCCCTGGCCGGGGAACGTCCGGGAACTGGAAAACGCGGTGGCCCGGGGGGTGCTCCTGGCCCAGGGCCAACAGATCCACCCCCGGGATATCCTGGCGGACGCGCCCCTGGAGACTCCGGCCGCGGCCCCGGCCCGGGTGAAGGTGGATAAACCGGTGACCTTAAGGGAGATGGAACAGAATCTGATCTTCCAGGCCCTGGACGAGACCGCGGGCAACCGCACCCATGCCGCCAAACTCCTGGGCATCAGCGTGCGCACCCTGCGCAATAAATTACACGAGTACCGGGCCACCCCTCAGCCCCGGGCCAGCCAAAGTTCCCAGGTGGCTTAAAAGAGAGTTTAAAGTTCAAAGTTCAAGGGGTAAGAGCGAGGGATCAGGGGGGCAGGTTCAAAGGTTAGGAGCTTCTCCGGGGGGCGCCCGTAAAAGACATGAAAATGGTTCTCTTGAGCCCCTAACTTTGAAACTTGAAATTTGAACCTTGAACTTTTCGGAAAGAAGGAGAAGAAGATGTCTTCTTGGGGAGTTCTCACCGATGGGGCCATGCGCCTCTTGGAAAAAAGCCTGGACTGGCGGGTGCAAAATCAGGAAGTCATCTCCGGCAATATCGCCAACCTGGATACCCCCAACTATTCCCGGAAAGAAATGGACTTCGACCATATCCTGAATAGCTACACCCAGGGCAACCTCCAGACAGTGAGCCTCTCCCGAACCGAACCGGGGCACCTGGGAGGGGCCAAGCCGGGGCCGGGCCTGGTGCAAGAGACCTCTGAGGAGGTGGATCTGGACCAGGAAATCGTGCGCATGTCAGAGAACCAACTGGCCTATAATTCCTCGGTGCAGATGCTGATCAAAAAACTGGAAATGCTGCGGTCTGTGATTGACGGAGGTGGGAAATGAGCATGTTTAAGGCCATGGATTTGAGCGCGGCCGGCCTGACTGCCCAAAGGCAGCGCCTGGACGTGATTGCCGAGAATTTGGCGAACATCAACACCACCCGCACCGCCGAGGGCGGACCCTACAAACGGAAGTCGGTGATTATGGAGGCCACCCCCGCGGAGGACTTCGACAGTTTTCTGGGAAGTCCGGAGAAGGTGGAGGTGGTCCAGATCGCCCAGGACAACCAGGAGCCGATAACGGAGTATGATCCCTCCCACCCGGATGCGGATAAGAACGGCATGGTTCTTTTTCCCAATATCAACCCGGTGTCGGAAATGGTCCATCTCATGCTGGCCTCCCGGGCTTATGAAGCCAACGTGGCGGTGCTGCGCACCGGCAAGTCCATGGCTCAAAAGGCCCTGGAGATAGGACGCTAATCATCATCTTCACTACCCCCTCCTGGCGGGGAAAGGATTACCAGAGATGAAAATCACGGTCGCAAGTCCCGACCTGATGGCCCCTGAGGGGGGCAAAGGCCTGGAAAAACCCCCGGCTTCCCGGCAGCAATTCGACGACCTGCTGAGCCAGATGGTGAGTGGAGTTAAGCAGTTGCAGCAGGATAGCGACCACAAGGTCGCCGGTTCCCTGCTGGGCAAAGAAGAATTGCACGAGGCCATGCTCTCCCTGGAGAAGGCGAGCCTGAGCCTCAAACTCCTGGTGCAGGTGCGTAATAAGATGGTGGAGGCTTACCAGGAATTAAGCCGGATGAACATGTAGGGCAGGTGAGTCATTTTTAGTCCTTTGCGGGGGCATGAATGGATGCGCTGAGAAGGTTTTTTCTGGATTTGACCCAGCGGTATCAAGCCCTGCCGGCCATGCAGCGGCTGGTGGTGGTGGCCGCGTTGGCGGCTGGGATCCTGGCCGTGGTCTTTTGGGGATTTTTGGGCACCAGTTCCGAGTATGGGGTCCTGTTTTCCAACCTGGCCCAGGATGATGCCGCGGCCATTGCCGGCAAACTCAAGACCAAGAAAGTGAATTATCGGTTGGAAGCGGGGGGAAGCACCATCCTGGTGCCCAAGGCCGATGTCTACGAGATGCGCCTTTATCTGGCCAGCGAAGGGATGCCCCGGGGGGGCGGCGTGGGTTTCGAGATCTTTGACCGCCAGGGGCTGGGCACCACCGATTTTGTCCAGCGCCTCAATTACCAGCGGGCCCTGCAAGGGGAGTTGGCCCGCACCATTTGCGGCATGCCGGGCGTGGAGGAGGCCCGGGTCCATATCGTCACCCCCAAGGAATCCCTGTTCGTGGAGGAGCAGAAGAAAGCCAGCGCGGCCGTGGCCGTGAAGCTGAGAAGGGGGCGCACCTTGAGTCCGGCCCAGGTGGAAGGGATCGTTAATCTGGTGTCCAGCGCGGTCCCGGACCTCCATCCCGGCCAGGTGACAGTGGTGGACTTGAACGGCCGCATCCTCAGCAAACCACAAGATTCCCTGACCCCCGGCGGCCTGTCCACCACCCAGATGACCTTCCAGCGCCAGGTGGAAGAAAGCCTGGAGCGTAAGGTGCAGACCTTGTTCGACCAGATTCTGGGATCCAGGAAATCCATCGTCCGGGTCTCCGCGGACCTGGATTTTCAGAAGATCGACACCCGGGAAGAAACCTTTTCTCCCAACAAGGAGCTGATCCGCAGCGAACAGAAGACCATGGAACGCACTACCCGGGGGCTGGACGCCGGGGGCAATCCGGACGCCAACGCCCAGTTGGGCCGGGGCACCATCAATGCCCCGCCGCCTGGCAAAGGCCCCCCGCCTCTCACCCCTCCGGTGGCTGCGACTCCTTCCAAATCTTCGGGTTCAGAGCGCCAGAGTGAGCTGCGCAATTATGAAATCAACCGGGTTCTGCGCCAGGTGGTGAGCCAACCCGGGAAGATCAAGCGGTTATCAGTGGCGGTGGTGGTAGACGGAATCTATAATGCCAAAGACAAGGCTTTCAGTCCCCGTTCGGTGGAGGAGATGCGCCAATATACCGGTCTGGCGAAAAAGGCCCTGGGCTTCTCGGTGGAGCGGGGCGACCAGTTTGAGATTTCCTCGGCTCCCTTGGCCCTGCAAACCCCGGAAGGAGTGGTGGCGGTGGGGTCGGGTGGCAGTTGGAAGGACACGGTGATGGACTCCCTGAAGATCGGGGTCTTGGTCCTGTTGGCCTTGGCTGCTCTCATGTTCCTGTTGAAAAAAAGGCCGGTCGCCGCCAAGCGTCCCCTCTTGGAAGGGCCAGCTCCCCCGTCGGGCCTAGCCGCTTATGAAAAGCAGATGGGAGCCTTGCCTGCGGGCGGAGAGGCGGCCTTGCAGCTGCCCCCGGGCCAGCCTGCGGTCCAGCAGCCCTTAACGTTGCCAGATGCGGTGGACGGTAAGGAGAAGATCGTGCAACTGATCAATACCTATCCGGACCGGGCGGTGGAAGTCCTGCGCCTGTGGCTCCATGAAAAATAGTCGGGAATTTTAGACCAAGGGAAACGGGAATTATGGCTCTGAAAACGGAAAGATTAAGTGGGGCGGATAAGGCGGCATTGCTGCTGCTCAGCCTGGGGGAGGCCAACGCCGGGGAAATCCTGAAACGCCTGGATGATAAGGAAGTGCAGATCCTGGGGAGAAGGATTTCCACCCTGGAGGTGGTGCCCACCAAACAGCTGGCCACCATCCTGGATGAGTTCTACAGGATGATGGAGGCTCCGGAAGCCCTGGTGGTGAGGGGCGATCAATTTTTCAAAAACACCATTTCCCGCACCATGGACATGAAACGCCAGCAGGATCTGATCGATAACCTGGACCTGGACACCAGCCCGGAGTTCTTCCAAAAGATCAAAAAGCTGGATTCCCGGACCGTGGCCAGTTATCTCCGTAATGAGCACCCCCAGACCGTGGCCCTGGTCCTGGCCCACCTGGAAAGGCCCCAGGCCGGCGCGGTCTTGTCCCAATTCCCTGAAAACCTGCAAATGGAGGTGGTACGGCGCATCGCCAACCTGGACCAGGTCTCCCCGGCGATCATTGAGGAAATTGACAATGCCTTGAAGGATGAAATTTCCCTGGTGGAGGAGGTGGGGGGCCGGGCCATCGGCGGCGCCCAGTCGGTGGCGGAGATTTTGAACCAGATGGAGCGGTCGGTGGAGACCAGCATTTTGAAACGCCTGGAAGAAGAGGATTATGAAGCCCTGGCCGAAGATATCCGCCGCTATATGTTCACCTTCGAAGACCTCCTGGGCGTGGAAGACCGGGGAATCATGTCCTTGCTGAAAGAAGTCAATACCCAGGAATTGGCCCTGTCCCTGAAGGCGGCTTCCGAAGACCTGAGAGAAAAGTTCTTCAGAAATATGTCCGCCCGGGCCGCGGAGATGCTCCGGGAAGAACTGGAGATTATGGGCCCGGCCAGGCTCAGGGATGTGGAAGCCGCGCAGCAGAAGATCATCCAGACGGCCAAACGTTTGGAGGCCGAAGGTCAGATGGTGCTGGCCGGCAAGGGAAGCGAAGATGTCTTTGTTTAAAGAATTCACCGGGGAAGTGGAAGAGTTTAGTTTGCAGGGGATCGAGGGGGCGGAAGAGGCCCAGCTGGTCCGGGAATTTCGCTTTCAGCCCCTGGCCTTCACGGAAACCGATCCCACATTGATAGCAGAAGCCCAGGGCATTATCAAAGAAGCCAAAAGCAAGGCCCAGCATATTGAGCGGCAGGCCTATGAGGAGGGGTTTCTCCAGGGCCAAAAGGACGGCCGGGAGGTGGGGGAGCGGAGCCTGGAGCAACAGGTGCAGCAGTTCCAGGACCTGGTGAACGCCTTGGTCCAGGAAAAGGAAGAACTCTACCGGCAGCGGGAGCTGGAGCTGGTGGATCTGGTGCTCCTCATCAGCCGCAAGGTCGTGGTCCGGGAACTCAAGATCCAACCGGAGGCCATCCAGGAGATCGTGGCTGCGGGCTTCAACCTTCTGTCCGATTCGGAAGATGTCAAATTGCATATCAACCCCCAGGACCACGAACTCCTGCAGTGGGCCCCCCAGGAGGCATGGCCTCCGGGGGTGGAGATGGTGCCGGACGGCACCATCAGCCCCGGGGGGTTCCTGATGAAGACGGCTACCGGCGAGATTGACGGCACCTTGAAAAATCGCTGGGCCCTGGTGGCCCAGTTGGTGCAAGACATGCTGCAGGCGGACGATGGGCAGGAAAGAGACGATTGATTGGGGCCGCCTGGGGGGGGCGCTGACGGAATTGGAGCCCTACTCCCTCACCGGGCGGGTCCAGGAAATGGTGGGCCTGGTGATTAGCAGCCGGGGGCCCCAAAGTGCAGTGGGAGGGGTCTGCAAGGTGCAGATGGCTCCGTCCGAGCCCCCCATACTGGCGGAGGTGGTGGGCTTCCGCCGCCATCAGGTGCTTCTCATGCCCTACGGCGAGGTGCGGGGCATCCGGCCCCAGTCCCGGGTGGTGCTCACTGACCGTCAGGCCAGGGTGCCGGTGGGGGAGGGGTTGCTGGGCCGGGTCATCGACGGCTTGGGAAAACCCCTGGACGACAAAGGCCCCCTGGTCCTGCCCACGGCTTATCCCCTTTACAGCCCGCCCCTGAACCCCTGCGCCCGCCAGGCCATCTCCCAGCCGGTGGACGTGGGCATCCGCTCCATCAACGGCCTCCTGACCCTGGGGAAGGGACAGCGTATCGGCATCTTCGCGGGCTCAGGGGTGGGGAAGTCCACCTTGATGGGCATGATCGCCCGGCATACCCGATCGGATGTCAGCGTCATCGGCCTCATCGGCGAGCGGGGCCGGGAGGTCAAGGATTTCATCGAGAAGGATCTGGGCCCCGAGGGCCTGGCCCGGTCCTGCGTGGTGGCCGCCACCTCAGACAGCCCGCCCCTGGTGCGCCTCCGGGGCGCGTACCTGGCTACGGCCATTGCCGAATACTTCCGGGACCAGGGGCTGGACGTCATTCTCATGCTGGATTCCATCACCCGCTTCTGCATGGCGGGCCGGGAGATCGGCCTGGCCATCGGCGAGCCCCCCACGGCCCGGGGTTATACCCCTTCGGTGTTCGCCCAGTTGCCCCGGCTCCTGGAGCGGGCCGGCACCTGCGGCGGCAAAGGCACCATTACCGGCATCTACACCGTCCTGGTGGAAGGGGACGACCTCCTGGAGCCCATTGCCGACGCGGTGCGCTCCATCCTGGACGGGCATATCGTCCTCTCCCGGGACCTGGCGGACCGGGGGCATTACCCCTCCATCGACGTTTTGGGCAGCATCAGCCGGCTCATGCCCCAGGTGACGGACCCGGAGCACCAGGACAACCGGCAGAAATTCGTCGGGGTGGCGGCAGCCTACCGCCGGGCTGAAGATCTGGTCAACATCAATGCTTACGTGCGGGGCACCAATTCGGAAATCGATTACGCCCTGGATAAAAACGACGCGGTCAACCACTACCTGCGCCAGAGGATAGAAGAGGCGGTCTCCCTGGCCCAGGCCCAAGAACAACTGGCCGCCATCTTTGCCTCATGAGCCGCGGCGGCCGCTTCCGCTTCTCCCTGGAGACGGTCCTCAAGGTCCGGGGCCTGCGGGAGGAACAGGCCAGATGGGAGGTGGCCCGGGCCCAAACCGAACTGGAAAGGAGCCGCCGGGCCCTGCAGGAAACCAAGGACTTGCGTATCCGGCTGGCCAGGGAACTGCAAAAAGGAGATAGGGAATGGACTCCCCAGGACTTTGCCATCCTGAAAACTTATCTGGAACATTTAAAGAGCGCGGTGGAGGGCTTCCAACAAAGGGTTGAAGAGCATAAAATTGACCTCCAGAAAAAAACGGAGATACTGACCCAACGCTATCAGGAACGGCGCCTCCTGGAGCAGTTGCGGGAGAAACATTACGCCCGGTACCGCCGGGAATTGGCGAAAACCATGGAGAATGAAACGGAAGCCATCGTCCTGGGACGATTTAAACGCAGTTTTTAGTTTTCAGTTTTTAGTTCTTAGTTAACAACTACATGATATCCCATAAATATTGCTGAGATAACATGCAAATTAACCAAACTAATAACTAAAAACTGCATTGAAGGAGACGGACATGGAGCGCACCGCCACCCCATCTTGGCCGAGTTGGAAAGTTTTGAGCGCCTGCCTGCTCTTGGGGCTGTTAGGCAAGATTGCCATTTCCGCCGTTCTCATGGCCCCCCAGGGGTTTTTTCCCTGGGTGGGGCCGAAAGCCAGCGAGGCGGCCACTGCCTCGAAATCCGCAACCCCACCGGCGACTACCGTGCCCCGGGTCATGTCTTTGCTGGAAAAGGAGCGCCTGGCCCTGCAAGCCCGGGAAAACGCGGTGGCCACCAGGGAAGAACAGTTGCGCGTCCTGAAACGGGAGGTGGAGGAACGCCTCAAGGAGCTCAGCGCCCTGCAACAGCGGGCCCTGGAATATCTGGAAGAGGAAAAAAGGATGCAGGGGGAACAGAACCGCCACCTGGTGGCCACCCTGGAAGCCATGCCTGCGGACCGGGCCTCCAGACTCCTGGAGAAGATGGATGACGCGGTGGCGGCCCAGCTGATCCGCCGCATGAAAGGCAAAGAGGCGGGGGCCATCCTCAGCATGCTAAGCTCCGACAAAGCCGCCAGGCTCAGCCAGCGCCTGCTGAAATAAAGACGGTTTTCAGCTTCCGGTTTTCGGTTAAAAACAATGATGGGGGCCGGGATTAATATTCCGGCCCCCATCTTTGTTCCTTGGCTTTATCTTTTCCTCTGGTCATGGTGCGGCGCTCCCGGCGCGAAGCAGCCTTTTCCCCCATGCACCTCCCCCAGGAATATGGTAAATTGGCAGCACTCATTCTCCTTTTCAGACAAACCCATTAGACTTGACCGGTCCCTTGCAAGCCATTATTTTTTTACCGAAACCCGAAAACCGTATTAAAGGGGGTCCTGATGTCCAAATCCCATCCCGCCACTGCCAGGGAAGCCATCATCCTGTTTCATTTCGCGGACCGCATCAAAGCGGAGCTGATCATCGCCTCCCGCCTCCTGGGCGCGGTGCTGCCCCTGAAGGGAGAAGAACGCACCGGAGGCGGACGCGTCTTGCTGGAATACCTGAAGGGCCTGGAACAGGAAATCAACCTGGGCTCCGCCCAGATCGCGGACCCGGAAATGATCCGGGTGAAGACCGTGATCACCGGTCTGCTGGGCATGGCCGACGCCGGTATGTATGCGGACATGCAGGAACACCTCACCTGGATGCTCACCATCATGACCACCTACGCCCAACGGGGCCTGGAGATGCTGCTGAAAGAGAAGCTGATGTGAGAAGGGCAGGGGAGGGGCCTCCGCCTCAACCCCCTGGAGTTCCGCAGATAGATCTCTTTCCGTCAGGCTGAGGGCCGCGCAGAAACTCTCCTTTCCTGGGAAAAGAAGGATTCTTGACTTTGCCGGGGGGCCCATCCCGGCTCAGGCCGCGGCCACAGGGAGGGAAAATGACCAAGGCGCGCTTTCTCAGGCCAACTCTATTTCTCTGGGTCTGGATGGCGATCCTGGCCCCAGGGGCCAGGGCCGCAGACCTGCCCCCGGGCTTCGTCTATGTGGAGGAGATGATCCCCGGCATCAGGTTGGAAATGCGCTACGCCGCCACCCACAACTTCGTGGGCCGGCCCATCGATGGCTATCTCCGGCCTAAAGCCATTCTCACCCGGGAAGCAGCCGCAGCTCATTTGCCGATCAACCATCAGGTATTAGAAGTTATTGCAAAACCGAATTTTGAAGCCGTTTTGGTTCATCCAGGATGGTTTTATTGGAAAAAGTGTCACCCCCCTTTTCTAAAGGGGGGCAGGGGGGATTATATAAGCGCCTGATAATCCCCCTAAATCCCCCTTTAGAAAAGGGGGACTTAAAAAACCACCTTCCATCCTTTTGGGCGTTGACATCCTATCTGAAGACTCAGAATAGGTTTTGAGATAGGTTCTAGGGAAGGGAACTTAACCATAAACGTCCATCTTAATAAAGACGTTCCTGCCGGGACCTGCCCAGAACATTCCTGATCTTTTTCACCAAGGTTGAGACTTTGAAGGGTTTGGGAATAAAATTTACCTCAGAATTTAAAACCCCTTGATGGACGAGGAAGTTCTGAGTGTAGCCCGACATGTAAAGGACTTTTATTTCAGGATGGATAGACGCCAAAGGTTCGGAGATGACGCTGCCGCGGATTTGGGGTATCGGCGCATTAGACAGAATTAAATGGATAGGGGCCTTTTCCCTCTCATAGATCAGCCTGGCCTCATGGCCATGGGCTGCCTCCAGTACCCTAAAACCATAAGTGCGCAAGGCCTTGGCGATCATCTGCCGCAAGGCCCCGTTATCTTCAACCAACAAGATGGTTTCGTTCACCTTGGAGTCTTTGTTTCCCAACTTCATCATGAGCAATCTCGCTTTAATCTCTGCAGAGACCCCTGCAAAAACCCCGAAAGTTTATCAAAGCCACCTGCGCACCTCCCCTGGGGGGGGAGGGGTTAGTTAGGGCAAATATGAGGTAAGACCCCAAATTTCCCGATAGATTCCCCCCCTCTGGCCTTTTCCCACTTCGGGGAGGGAATTTCCCCCCCTCCTTGAGCCGGCTGGCGGCAGTTTAAATTACTTCCTTGTTCAATTGAGCCAATAGAATCCTTTGGTCCTGGATTTCTTTCTCCGCGGCCGCCAGCTTGGCAGTGACAGCCACCATATTGGAGATCAAGTCCTCCACCATTTCGAAGGTGGAGAGCATCGACTGGTAGGCCAGATTCTGCGCATCCAGCAGGGTGAGGACCTCCTGTCGCAACTGCTCATGGAAGGAGATAGCCTCTTGATGGTCAGTGGGGGTCAAGATCTCCATGATCTCCTCCGTGTTCCAGCCGCGGCGACAAAGGTGGGAAATCAGGTATAAGGCATCAGCTGCAGTGGGGGGATATTTAATAATATCCCCAAAATTGCGCGCGGCCAGGAACCTGCTGAACTGGCCCACCAGCCGCCGGGCCTCGAATGCGTCTAAGTTGGTTTTGTTAATCACTTCAGAGAGTGTCAGCCATTTTCCTGTCTCCACAGACATGTCCTCCGCTCTGGTGGGGAAGTACGCAGCAATAAAAGCCCACCATTAGAGGGTTAGGCTGCGGCGGAGTCGGCCGGAGAAGGGTGGTTTTAACCAGTTCCCACAGCCTTAGCCACAGATGGTCTTCCCCCGCGGCTGTCCGCCCCAGCCTTTACCCACGTCAATGTATGGCGGTTATGGCGGCCAGTTGATCGACAGCCAAGACCCTGTCGATGTCCAGCAGGACCTTGACCCGGCCATCTGACTTGGCCATCCCCTGGATATAGTCGGATTGCAGCCGCACCCCAAAGTCGGGAGTCTTTTCAATATCCTCCCCTTTGATGTTGGCCACCTCGGAGACTGCATCCACCACCAGGCCCATGATCAATGGCCTGGAATCATCATTGATCTCCACCACAATAATGCAGGTGCGATCCGTCTCTTCCTTGGCCTCCAGACCAAATTTGAGGCGCAAATCGGTCACCGGGATCACCTTGCCCCGGAGATTGATAATTCCCCTGATGTAGGCGGGGGTCTGAGGAACGGCGGTAACCGGCATCATGCCGATGATTTCCTTGATCCTGAGAATACCGATGCCATACTCTTCTTGGGCCAGGGCAAAGGTTAGGTACTTGCCGGCCAGGCTGTCGATACCCTGGTTCTCTTGATTGGCGGGATAATATTTTTCTTCCATAGTCATTATCTCTCCTCAAGCCGCAGTTTGGGAAGGCGCACGCTGCCGGGAGAGATCAGCAAGTAGCGGTATCTACTACTGATCTCTCCCCCCACTAGTTCCCTGGTGGAAAAAGGTTAAAAATTCTTAAAATTGTCACCTTCCAAGGGGATGACTTGCTCGGGCGTGATGTCGCTGCCTGCAGCTTTGGACAAGGCTTTATCATGCCTGAGATACTTGGCGACTCCGTGACCATTGCCGTCTTTTTTGGTTTTGCCGGGGAGGGAGGACAGCTTCCGGACCAAGGAAGGGCTGGATTCCAGATGGAGCCGTCCATTCCCCTTATGGGCATGGCCATTGGCGCCATTGCCGCTGCCACCCACGAGTTCGGTCAATTGCCAGACAAAGCCCTTCATCTGGTCCGCCTGGGCATTGAGCTCCTCCGAAGCCGAGGCGGATTCTTCGGCATTGGCCGCCACCTGTTGGATGACCTGATTCATTTCGTTCACCGCCTTGTTGATCTGCTCCACTCCCTGGGCCTGCTCGATGGAGGCGGCGGCAATTTCCGCTACAAATTCCTGGACCCTGCTGGTTCTGGTGTTCACCAAGGAGAAGGCTTCCCCAGTTTTCTCCACCAGATTCGAGCCTTCCTTGACCTTGGCGACGGTGCCTTCAATCAGGTTGGCGGTATTCTTGGCGGCTTCGGCCGCCCGCATGGCCAGGTTGCGCACCTCATCGGCCACCACTGCAAAACCGGCCCCCGCTTCCCCGGCCCGGGCCGCTTCCACCGCCGCGTTCAAGGCCAGGAGGTTGGTCTGGAAAGCAATCTCGTCGATGGTCTTGATAATCTTGGCGGTTTCTTCACTGGCCACGGACACCTCTTTCATGGACTTGGTCAGTTCGTCCATGGACTGGTTGGCGCTCTCCACCACCCGGGTGGTTTCCGACATCAGGGCCTCGGCTTGTTTGGCGCTATCTGCATTTTGCCGGGTCATTGACGCCATTTCTTCCAGGGAGGAAGTGGTTTCCTCCAGGGCTGCGGCCTGCTGGGAGGCCCCCCCGGCCAAGGATTGGCTGGCCGAGGAAACCTGGGTGGAAGCCGAGGCGACCTGGTCGGCTCCCTCACTAAGGCCAGAAATGGTGCGGTTTATGGGTTTGGTGATACTGCGGGTGATGAAGAAGGAGAGCAAAAACCCCAAGATCAAAGCCCCCCCGCCTAAGAGATAGAGGAACTGCCGG
The DNA here is from genome assembly GCA_020060385.1 of Syntrophobacterales bacterium. GTDB lineage: Bacteria > Desulfobacterota > Desulfobaccia > Desulfobaccales > 0-14-0-80-60-11 > SURF-52. The sequence goes on from JAGVAH010000026.1 coordinate 19,966, forward strand.
GCCTGGGCCGTGGCCTGGGTAGCCGTATCTCCTGACTTTTTGGCCAACGCGGTCTGATAATCCACCAAGGCCTGGAGATCGTCCAGCAACCTGGCCTGGGGTTGCCTGACCTCGGTAAACAACACCTTCCCGGCCTCCTCGGCCTTGTTTTCCAGGCCCAGGGTCACGGCTTTGTCCACCAGGGGTTTAACCGTGTTCTGGCTCTGTTTGATCCTGGACAACAGTTCTATGCCTTTCTGGGAATGCACGGTTTTTTCCAATTTAGCCAGGGTTTCGGCAAAATCGCCCCGATTCTTGTCGATCCGGGCCTTCTCCTGCTTCATCACCGCCGCATCATTGCTTATCGCCATGTTGCGCACGGCCCGGGCGATATCATTGACTTCCCCCTTTAAGTCGTAGGCCCAATTCACCTTGGGGTTCTTGTTGTCGACAATGTCGCTCAAGTACTCATTCAAGAGGTTTAAGCGGCTTACGGATAAGACCAGCATGACCACCAGCAGGGATAAGATGACCATAAACCCCAGTGCCAATTTGGTCCCCAGTTTAAATTTGGCAAAAGACATAAAATCCTCCTTGATGAAATTTGTTTTTTCAGCCAGAAAAGTCCGGGTTATCGAACCTTGACCACACCTCGCCTGGGAGCCAGGTTCGAGGACACCCTCTGCTAAACCTGGCCCGGGGGAATAACAGGCAAATCCTGGCGTAAAGCCCTTAGGCAAAAAGCTTGCCAATTTGGGGCAGGCAGTCTATAAACTAATATTATTAATAAATAAAAGTAGTTAACAAAAGATAGGAAAAAAAGGGATTGATTGGCGCCTATCCGGTAAACCGAATGGAACGGCGGCTTGTCCGGAATAACGGACAGGAGAGAGGAAGAGGAGATAATTAGAGATTGTGCTTTTTCAACAGTTCATAGAAGCTGGAGCGGGAGAGCCCCGAGATCCTGCAAGCCTGGGAGACGTTGCCGTTGGTGCGGTAGAGCAGGGCTCTCAAGTATTCAATATCCATGGCTTCCCGGAAGACCCGTAAGTCAGGGAAGGATTCTAAGTAGGGAGCCCCCTGGGCCGGGCCTGGTCCTTCCAGTTCCTTGCCGATCTTGATCTGGGCCATTTTCAGGCGAATATTTAAAGGCAGGTGTTTGGGAAACAAGGTGAGCTCATTCTGGGCGGCAGCCAGGACGCTTTCCAGGGTGTTAATCAACTCCCGCACGTTGCCCGGCCAATCATAAGCCCGCAAAGTCCCCGAAAATTCCGGGGTCAGACCTTTCAGCCCGATGCGGTAGCGGGCGCACAGCCGCTCCAGGTAGAACATGGTCAGGGGCTTGATATCCTCAGGTCTTTTTCGCAGTGGGGGCAGCTCTATGGTGAGGGCCTGGAGACGGAACAGGAGGTCTTGCCGGAATAGCCCTTCCCGGACCATCTTCTGGAGATCCCGGTTGGTCGCGGCCACCAGCCGGAAATTACTGGTAATTTCCTTCTTGCTCCCCAAGGGGCGAAAACGCTGAACCTCCAGGACACGCAGGAAGGACTTTTGCAAAGAAAGGGGGAGTTCCCCCACCTCGTCCAAAAAGAGGGTGCCGCCGTCGGCATGCTTCACCAGCCCCTCCCGGGCCTGGTCCGCCCCGGTAAAGGCCCCTTTTTCATAGCCGAAGAGGGTGCTTTCCACCAGGGTTTCGGGCAGAGCGGTGCAATCCACCACCACAAAATTCTTGGGGGCCCGACGACTGTTGTTATGGATAGCCACGGCGAAAAGCTCTTTGCCGGTGCCGGTTTCCCCCCTGATCAAGACGGGGGCGTCGCTGGCCGCGGCCTGGGCCAGGAGATCCAGACAGGCCCGCAGGGGCGCACTCTCCCCGACGATGCCTTCCCTTTTCAAGGAAACCGGGGGCCGCGGGGCCTTTTTTTCCTGACGATACTGGAGCGCCCGGACCAAGGACAGGGTCATTTCTTTTTTGGTGGCCGGCTTTTCCAGATAATCCCAGGCTCCATTTTTCAGGGCCGTTTCCGGGCCATCGGGACCGCCGGAGCCGGTGATAATGATGACCTCAGGGGCTTCCGGCATTTCCCTGATCTTCGGCAAGGCCTCCAGGCCATTGCCGTCCGGCAGCCCCAGGTCCAAGAAAACCACGTCGAAGGCGCGGGTAAGGGATTGGTGGAGACCGTCCTTCAAGGTGAAAGAAGAGGCAGACTCGTGCCCTGAACCCATGACAATCTTGGACAACATCTGGCAAAAAGCCGGGTCATCATCGATAATCAGTACGTGGGCCATGACAACCTCCCCCCGAACTTGCGGCTGAAAAGCACATTTATCAGGAGGCTAAGCATTCTCATCCAGCACCTTCCTGATAATTCTGGCCAGTTCGGCTTTCTTCAATGGTTTGGTGATCAAATCCCGCAGACCCCGGGCCAGGGCTTCCTCCCGGAGGACGGTTTCTATGAAGCCGGTGCACAGGATAATGGGCAGTTCGGGCCGGATACGCAGCATTTCCTCGGCCATTTTGATACCCGTCATCTGGGGCATGGTCTGGTCGGTGATGACCAGATGGAAGCTGTGGGGTTGGGCCCGGAAGGTCTCCAGGGCTTCCAGGCTGCTGGTCATGGCCACGACTTCATAACCCAGGCGCTTGAGCATCTGCTGGCCCAGGAGGGCCAGACTCTCTTCATCGTCCACCAGCAGGATGCGCTCCTGCCCCCTGGGAATCTCATTAAGGGGCGGCGTCTCCGTTATTTCCTGGATATCAATCTTGGGGAAAAAGACTTGAAAGGTGCTGCCCTTGCCCGGTTTGCTAAAGACCTTGATTTCCCCCCCATGGCTTTTCACAATGCCATGCACTACCGCCAGGCCCATGCCGGTGCCTCCCCCCAGTTCCTTGGTAGTAAAAAAGGGCTCGAAGATGCGGGCCATGACCTTGGGAGACATGCCCTGACCCGTATCACTGACGGTTAATCGCAGGTAAGGTCCGGGGAGCAAATCCGATCCCGGCACTTGATCGCCCGGCCCCCAATCCACTTCCTGGAGGCTGACTGTCAAAACCCCGCCGCTTTCCTGCATGGCCTGGGCGGCGTTGGTGCAGAGGTTGATTAATATTTGATGGATTTGGGTGGGGTCAGCCAAGATCTTGCCGGTGGGACAGGAGATGTCCTGGCGAATGTCAATGGTGGTGGGCAGGGAAGCCCGGAGAAACTTTAGCGCTTCTTTGATAATCAGGCTTATCTGTACCGGTTTCTTTTCCTGCTCTTTATCCTGGCGGCTAAAGGTCAGGATTTGCTTCACCAGGTCCCGGGCCCGTTCGCCGGCCTTGAGTACTTCCAATAAATTAGCGTGTGCTTCCGTCCCCTCTGGGGTGTCATCCAGGGTCAGTTCCGTATAACCCACCAAGGCCGAGAGAATATTGTTGAAATCATGGGCGATTCCCCCCGCCAAGGTGCCGATGGCCTCCATCTTTTGGGCCTGTAACAGTTGGGCTCGCAAGACCTTTTGTTCCGTCACGTCGATGGCAAAACCCAAAATCGCGGGCTCCCCCTGATAATCAATTCTTCTCAGCCACACGGAGATATCAAAAGTCTCCCCATTTTTCTTCACTCCCTGGGCTTCATAAAAAGGGATTATGGGCTGGCCCGAGGCCAGGGCCTCCATGGTCTGATTGATCAATCCATGGTAGGGGGGGGCATGGAAGTGGGTTACCGGTTGACCCACCATCTCCATGGGGCTTGCGTAGCCGTGCATTTTCGCCAGGGCCGGGTTGGCGTATGCCTGCCTCCCATATTGACCCACGCCGATACCGATGGGGGATGACTCGATAACCAGGCGCATCTTTTCTTCGGAGTCCTTCAAGGCTTCCTCCACCTGCCGCCGCTCGGTGATGTCAAAAAAGACCCCGCTGGCATGGCTGATCCGGCCTGCCGCATTGCTGAACAATTGACTGCGTTCTTGAATCCAGGCGATCTCTCCGGATTTTTTACGGATGCGATACTCACAGACATAAGAGCCGGTGGTTTTCCAAGCCGTGAGTAAGATATTTCTGGTTCTCTCCAGGTCTTCCGGGAGAATCAGGTCGCACCATTTCACGCGGCGGGAATCGAAGTCAGCTTTGGGATATCCGGTCAAGGCCTCGATTTTCCGGTCAAAGAAATCTACACTCCAGTCGGCGTAGCCTTTGAAAATCACCGCGGGAATCTGCTTGACCAGGAGCCGGTATTGCTCCCGGCTCTCTTGGAGGGCCAGTTCCACCTGTTTCTGTTCCGTAATATCCCGGACATACTCCACCACCCCTATCAGCTCTCCGGAGGCCGGATCCAGCATGGGAAAGGCCTGAATGTCACAGCACTTGAGGATTTCCCCTCCGGGAGTCCGTTCAATCACCAACTTTTGGGCGGCTGCCTTGGTCTCCAGGGTGCGGCGGGTGGCGCAATCTTCACAAGGTTGACTGCGGCCGTGGAAGGCCTGGAAGCATTTTTTCCCCACCAGGGGCAGGGAATGGGGATTGGCCTTCTCCATGGCCGGATTGACCCGGATGATATTATAATTTTTATCCAAAATATTGATGCCGTCCTGGATGCTGGCAAAGATATTGGTGAGAAAATTTTCCCCTTCCCGCCGGGCCTCCTCCGCGGCCTTGAGCGCGGTGATGTCCGTGGCCACCCCTTCCACGTAGCCTTCTTCCGGATTAAGGCGGCCGGAAATCAGGAGCCAGACGATGGAGCCATCCTTGCGGCAGGCCCTGATTTCGTGACTCTCCAGTCTTCCCTCCTGAAAACTGGCGATCAATCTTTCCCGGGTGCCGGCATCCGCATAATGTTCCGGGGAGTAAAATACTTGCATAAATTCCCGGTAGTCTTCATAGCCCAACATTTCCGCCATCCGGTGATTGGCTTTCAGAATCTTGCCGTCCCCGATCCGGTTCCGGAAGACACCCACCTGGGCGTTCTCAAAAAGCAGGCGATATTCCTTTTCGCTGGCCCGGAGGGCCTCTTCCCCGCGCTTGTTTTCGGTAACGTCGTTGAGGGAGAGGATCAGGAATTCCACTGCTCCCCGGGGGTCTAACAGGGGGGTCAAACTCCAATCCCAATAATCCACCCCCCATTCAGGATGTTGCGGATCAACAAAGGGTTGACCATGTTTCTGAAAAGGGGTCTTGGTCCTGAGCACCTGGGCGAAGATCTCCTGGGCCTCCGGGGGGTAGAGCTCAAAATGGTTATGGCTGAGAAAATCAGGGAGCTTGCGGGATCCTGACTGGACATAGGCCTGGTTGACCCGGATAAAATTGAGTCCCTTATCCAGAATGGCCAGGGGGGTCAGGGTATATTGGAAGAATGCCTCCAGGATGCGGGCCTGTTCGGCGATGACTTTTTCTATCTGTTTCCTTTCGGTAATGTCAAAGATGATGCCGCTGATGCTTTCCACCTTGCCCCTGGGGTCACAGATTATATGGCTCCTTTCCTGGATCCAGGCCTCTTTGCCTTCCCGGTTCTGAATCCGGTATTCCCGGACATAGGCCTTCTTGTCAGCTTTGAGGGCCTGGAGGAAGCTCTTCCTGGCGCCCTCCCGGTCCTCTTTAACAATTAAATCGGTCCACTTCAGGTGCCGGTAAGCAAAGTCCAACTTGGAATAGCCGGTTAAAGGCTCCACTTTGTCATCGAAAGGATCCACCAGCTCCACCGCTCCGTCAAGATACCCTTTGAAAACTATCCCCGGAATATTATTGACCGTTACCCGGGTTTCCTGCTCCCGCCGGCGCAGAGCGTCCATGGCCTCCTTGAGTTCGGTAATATCTTGGAAAACCAGCACCACCCCGATGACCTTCCCCTGGTCATCCTTAATGGGAGCGCCACTGTCGTTTATGGGCATCCTGGTCCCATCTTGGGCGATTAAGACCGTATGGTTTGCCAAACCTACGACCATGCCCTCGCGGATTACCCGCTCCACCGGATTCTCCACCGGTTCGCCGGTTTCTTCGTTGACGATCTGGAAGACCTCTGCCACCGGTTTTCCCAAGGCCTCTTCTATGAGCCAGCCGGTCATGATTTGGGCTACGGGATTCATAAAGGTTATCCGCCCCTGGGGGTCGGTGGCGATCACTGCGTCCCCGATACTTTTCAGGGTGGTGGAAAACCAGCTCTCGCTTCTCCGTAAGGCCTCGTGGCCCTTCTGGATGGACTGGGTGACAAAGAGCCCCAGAAAAAGAACCCCCAGCACCCCGGCCAGGGTAGAGCCGTCCAGGATGATCCTGGCCCGATATTCCGAGATTTCTGCCCTCTTATGGTCTTCGGCTGCCACTTTTAAACTGAGGCTGATGAGTTGGTGGAAGATTTCTTCATTTTCCAGAAAAACCGTGCGGGCTTGGCCATAACTGAGCTCATGGGCATATTTCAGAGAATGCAGATCCCCTTTTTTTATGAGGCCGATGACGGTCTGGTGCAATGCCTTCCAGGCTTCCCACTTGGAAGCGAGTTTCTCCCAAAGCCGGCGTTCCGCCATGGTCTTGGGCAGACGTTGATAGGCCTTGATCAATTGTCGGGATTCTTGCCAGTTCGCCTCCAGTTGCTTAAATTGCCTCTGGATGATTTCCGGATCCTTCTCATAGAGCAGCACCCGTTCAAACCTCTGGATGGCCCACATGTTCCCCTGCAGTTCCACCACCCCGACAATGCCGGGCAGACGCACCCCGTTGATTTCTTTCAAGATGCCTTTTAGATGCCATAATCCCAGCCAACCGACTAAGCCCACGAAAAAAGTAATGATGCCAACGGCTGCAAAGCCCAAAATCAGCTTGATCCTAATTGGCAAACTCCGCATGGCCCCAATTCTCCGTAACCCACTGATATCCAACGCCTAATTGGCTAAAGGGTCCAAAGGCCCCTGAATCGTCATCGCCGGTTTCGTGATTTGCGGCTGGCTTCCCTTGATGTTGGGTGGCACAAAGACTTATAGCGCCAGAGCTAACAATATATTCAATTTTTATTTCTATATCATCTTCATCCCAGATTGTGCGATAGTTATGGCTGCGTAGGCTTAAGTAATTTCTTTAAACTTATTTTCCCGATTACAAACACCATGATTGTCCACTTGAGTCATAATAACAAAATAACTTACAAATAAAATTATTTTTTCTGATAATCTGCATAAATTAATTTATTTAGGTCCAAGCATCTTGCCCAATTTACAGACTACTATGACAACAACGTCCGAATACGGTGCGTCAGTAGAAAGCTGTAGCCCCATGATCATTCCTCTTCCTGTCCATTTAAGACCTATTGAGGTTTACAGCAATACTGTTATATGTAAACTAATAGTTGCAAATTATGCCAATATGAATGATAGTTATTAACAGAGTTTAATTTGTGGTTCCCTTTCTTTGCGGCGGGGATGCCAGAAAGCAATCCGGGGCAAATGGCCGCCTGGCGCTGGCCTGACAGGGGGGCGGGTTAGCGGGGGAGCAAAAAGAAATGCGATTTGGTTGGGCTGGGTAAGTTTGGCGGAAGTTCGATCAATTGCCGGTCATCGCCGTATGCTCTGTGAGGCGGCAACTAATTATACCGATTTAGTAAAGATCCTAATTAAGCCATACTTTGAGCTGAACAATATTTTTGGCGCAGATTTATTGGCGGGCTCTCGCCTATTTCCCTGGGGATGCTTATGGTTATGAGTGATTATCCCCAAAACTTTTTTGAAGATTGGGAACCTTAATGGCGCTCCGGAGCAAACTCAGTCCCCTGGCAGTGGCCAAGAATGTCTGGCGGGTGATCCGCCACCCAAGGATCGCTTCTAAGCTACTCAGCCTGGAGGCGTCGAAGATCTTCTTCGATTTTCTCAATCCCCAAGCCGAAAAAGGATATGCCCGACAGATCAAGAGCATCGTGCTCCGGCCCACGGATCTCTGCAACCTGCGCTGTCGCGTCTGCGGCCAGTGGGGGGAGCACGGCTATCAATTCGGCCGGGACCCCAAGAGTTTTAAGGAAAAGGAATTGCCGGTGAGCCGTTACCTCTTTCTCCTGGAGGACCTGCGGCGCGGGGGCCAAAGCCCTCTCCTGGTGTTGCTGGGGGGGGAGCCCATGCTCTACGAGGGGATCGTAGACCTCATAGAAGCGGCCTCCGGCCTGGGTCTGCCGGTGATGATGACCACCAATGGCACCGGGGTGGCCCCGGTGGCCGCGCGCTTGGTGAAGGCCCCCCTTTTCGGCTTGCAGCTCTCCATCGACGGCCATACCCCGGAACTTCACAACCGTCTGCGTCCCGGGGCCGGCGCCAGCAATAATTTCGCGCAGGTTGAGGCCGCGCTGGCTGCGGTGCGCCAGGCCCGGGAGGAGGGAAGGGTAGGGCTGCCATTGATTACCGCCATCACCGTCATCTCCCGGGACAACGCCAGGCACCTGGTGGATATCTACGAGACCTTCCGCAAACGGGTCGATCTCTTCGTCTTCTGTCTTTCCTGGTGGATCGACGAGACCGCGGCCCGGGCCCATGACGCGGATTTTACCGGGCGCTTCGGATTCCTCCCCCGGCTGCACCGGGGCTATCTTTCCCATTCCAAGCCCCGGGATTACCGGCTGCTTCAGCAACAACTTGAGGAAGTCCTCTGCCGCTCCCGGGCCTGGGGAGCCCCGGCGGTGAGCATCATTCCTCCCCTGACCGGGGCAGCCGATCTTAAGACCTACTACACCCAGCACGGGGCCCGTTTCGGTTATCAGCGCTGCACCGCCATCTTCCAGGAGATGCAGATAATGAGCGACGGGCTGGTGACTCCCTGCCGCAGCTATATCGATTACCCGGTGGGCAACGTCAAGGAGGCCACCTTGACGGAACTTTGGAACTCCCCACCTTATGTGCATTTCCGGCGCAGCCTGATGACCGAGGGGCTGTTGCCCGTCTGTTCCCGGTGCTGTGGGCTTTTGGGTTTTTAAAGCCTGTTGCCTGCAAAGGGCATTATTGGATAGCCTGCGCTACCTCTTATACTGGTTGCCAAAAGTTTTTTCCGCCCCCCCTCACCCTAACCCTCTCCCCCCGCTGGGGGGAGAGGGGATAAGAGGAAAGAACTTTTGGCAA
>JAGVAH010000111.1 GCA_020060385.1 Syntrophobacterales bacterium
ATCGCCTCCGGGTGAAATTTTTTCGATGACACTTACTGGTCATCATATGCAAGTTCCTAACCGGACACTGCTGCCTAAATCCCCCTTTTTCAAAGGGGGGCTTAAAGAACCATTTGCTAACACTGGCCCATTTGGGCTGAACACGAGTTGGATATTTCCAGGACACCACCATAACCAGTGACCATTGAGCAGATAGAGAGGGACTTATGGAAATTCACCCGCTGACCATCAGCCTGGCCCCGGACCGGAAGCTGCGGATGGTCCTAGGGGTGCCCCGCTCCGCCACCCTGGACGCCATCCTGGTCCTGGCCCACGGGGCCAACAACAACATGGATAACCCCCTGATCGCCGGGGTGCACGAGCGCTTGGCCCGGGAAGGGGTGGTGACCGTGCGCTTCAATTTCCCCTATGCCGAAGAGGGCCGCAAGCATCCGGACCCGGATGCGTCCCTGGAGGGCGTCTTCCGGCTGGTGGTGGATTACGTCGGCGAGATCGAGGAATTTAAGGGCCTGGAGATGTTCCTGGGGGGCAAGTCCATGGGCGCCAGGCTGGCGGCCCAGATCGTGGCCCAGGACGTGGGGGCCAACGGCCTGGTGTTTTTGGGCTATCCCCTGCACGCCCCCGGCAAGCCGGAGAAACTCCGGGACCAGGCCCTTTATCTGCTGCCTTGCCCCACCCTGTTCATTCAGGGGGGCCGGGACCCGTTCTGTTACCTGGACCGCCTGGGGCAGGTGCTCAGCCATATGCCGGTGAGCTCCTGCCTCCACGTGCTCCCCGGGGTGGGGCATTCCTATGAACCGCCGGGGGGCCAGATGGCCCCGGAGACTCTGGACGAGGTGACCCGGGCGGTTTTGGGGTGGCTGGACAGTTTATAAAGACGGTTTTGCGTTTTTCGTAAAAAAATAACACGCCAGTCAGAATGCTGATCAGAATTATTGGTTGTAATAGTTATTAATTCTTAAGGTTAAGCGGCTAATGATAAAACAACGAGAAACGAAAAGCGGGAAACTCATTATATGAGTGTGATTCTAGTCGTCGACGACGACGCCCCCACCCGGGAGGCCCTGGAAACCGGGTTGAAGAAGATGGGCCATGAGCTGCACACCGCGGGCACCGGGGTGGCGGCCCTGGAGGAAGTGCGCCGCCACGCGGTGGACCTGGCCATCATCGACCTGAAGCTCCCGGACATGGAGGGCACGGAACTCTTCGGGGCCTTGCGGATCTTGAGGCCGGAGGCCATCGCCATCATGATTTCCGGCCACGCCACGGTGGAGGAGGCGGTGTCGGCGCTGAAAAGGGGGATTTACGACTTCATCACCAAGGATTTCCGCATGCACGAACTGCGGAAGGTGGTGACCAAGGCCCTGGAGACCCAGGAACTGCTGGTGGAGAACCAGCGGTTGCGCCAGGCCCTCCAGGACCGGGGCCCCACGGGCCGCCTCATCGGCCGGGAGGCCGCGCTGCTGAAGGTCCTGCACGTGGTGAACCAGGTGGCGCCCTTGAAGAGCACGGTGCTCCTCTCCGGGGAGAGCGGGGTGGGCAAGGAACTGGTGGCCGAAGCCATCCACTACCAGAGCCCCCGCCGGGACAAGCCCCTGGTGAAGCTCAACTGCGGGGCCCTGCCGGAAGGGCTCATCGAGTCCGAACTCTTCGGCCACGAGAAGGGGGCCTTCACCGGGGCCACCCAGCAGCGCAAAGGCCGCTTCGAGCTGGCGGACGGGGGCACCATCTTCCTGGACGAAATCAGCGAGATGCCCCCGGCCACCCAGGTAAAATTCCTCCGGGTCCTCCAGGAGGGGGAATTCGAGAGGGTAGGGGGGACCCAGACCCTGAAGGTGGACGTGCGGGTCATTGCCGCCACCAACGTGGACCTGGAGGCCGCGGTGGCCGAGGGGCGTTTCCGCAAGGACCTCTTCTACCGCCTGAATGTCATCCACCTGCCAATCCCGGCCCTGCGGGAGCGGCGGGAAGACATTTCGCTATTGGCCCTGCACTTTTTGGACAAATTCTGCCTGGAGAACGACCGGCCGGCCATGGGCTTCACCCCGGAGGCCCAGGCGGCCTTGAAGAACTACGCCTGGCCGGGGAACGTCCGGGAGCTGCAGAACGTGGTGGAACGGGCCGTGGCCCTGTGCGAGGGCAACATGGTGGAGCTTGCCGACCTGCCGGATGAGATCCGCCGCCATTCCCCGGAGGATGATCTCATCACCATCCCCGTGGGCTCTTCCATGGAGGAGATCGAGCGCCTGGCCATCCAGCAGACCCTGAAAAAGACGGAGGGGGACAAGGAGCTGACGGCCCGGCTGTTGGGCATCGGCCTGGCCACCCTGTATCGCCGCCTGAAAGAGATGGACACGAAAGAACCGGGACCGGAGGAGGCGTGAGATGCCCTTGAACTTTCTGGACTTAAAATACCTGCCGGTGCAGGACGCGGAGGCCGTAGTCCTCCCCATTCCCTACGAAGCCACCACCACCTACGGGGCCGGCACCCGGGAGGGGCCGGAGGCCATCCTGGCCGCGTCCCGGCAGGTGGAGCTATGGGATGAAGAGAACAGTTGGGACCCCAGCCAGAAAATCAAGCTGACCACCGCCCTGCCCCTCAGTCCGGAAGCCTCCGGGCCCCAGGCCATGCTGGACAAGATCCGCAAACAGGCGCAGGCCTGGGTCTCCCAGGGGAAGCTGGTCCTGGCCTTAGGCGGTGAACACACCATCACCCTGGCCCTGGTGCAGGCGGTGCAGACCAAGTATCCGGACGTGACGGTGGTGGCTCTGGACGCCCACGCAGACCTGAGGGAAAGTTATGATGGGACAAAACTCTCCCATGCCTGCGTGCTGCGCCGGGTCTATGAATTAGGGCGGCCTCTCACCATCCTGGGCACCCGCAGCTACTCCAAGGAAGAAGCGGACCTCCTCTGGGTGGCCCCCAGGATGAAGATGTTCCAGGCCGCGGCCTTGCATACCCCGGAAGGCTGGACCGCGGCCCTGGAGCACCTGGGGCAGATCCCCGGCCCCGTCTATCTGAGTATCGACCTGGACGTCCTGGACCCCGGCGTCCTGCCGGCCGTGGGCACCCCGGAGCCGGGGGGCCTCACCTATTACCAGGTCCTGAGCATCATCTCCACCCTGGCCCGAAGGGGCCCGGTGGTGGGCCTGGACCTGGTGGAACTGGCGCCCATTCCGGGAAATAGGGTGAGCGAATTCACCGCGGCCCGGATTTTGTATAAGGCGGTTGGTTATATCTACCAGCAGCGCTGCAAGGGAGGATGAAGGTTAGGAACTGTAAGCAGTGAGCAGTGGGTGGCAAAACCAGGCCTTCCCAGCTGGTTTTTGCTCACTGCTTTCTGCTTACCCCCGATGCCCCCTCCCTCTGCGATCACTCATACCGAAGGAGAAATAATGCGGAGAAAGCCTGAAGATTTTCATGACGGGGCTAAGGATGGTTTGGAGCCCCTGGAGCCCTTGGATTTAACCCGCATTGAAGATTTCGACGAACTCCTCCGGGCCATGAGCCGCACCGCTTTCGGGGGCCGGAGCCTGGGGGAGGCCGCGGACGTCCTGGAGACCATGGTCCGGGATGAGGATTGCACCATCGTCGGCACCTTTTCCGGGGCCATGAGCGTGGCCAAGATGGGGCTCTTAATCTGCGAGATGATCGACCGGGGCTGGCTGCAAGTGATCATCACCACCGGCGCGCTGGTGGCCCACGGGCTGATCGAAACCTTAGGAAGGGTGCATTACAAGTGCCCGGCGGACCGGGATGACCATGAGTTGTACCGGCAGGGCTATAACCGCGTCTACGACACCCTGGAGATGGAATCCAACCTGGATTATGCGGAGAGGATCTTCCGGGAGGTGCTGGAGGGGCTGGACCCCCGGCAGGTCTGGTGCTCTTCCAGTCTCTGCCGGGAAGTGGGGCGGTATCTGGCGGAGACGAGCGACAGTCCCGGGATTTTGCGCAATGCCTACCTCAAGGGCGTGCCGGTCTTCATCCCCGCGTTCACCGATTCGGAACTGGGTCTGGACCTGGCGATTCATATGACCATGCGCTCTTTGGCCGCGGGCGCGAGGTTTCCGGAGGCCCTGACCAATCTGCACCTTTCTTTTAATCCCTTTTTGGATCTGGGGGCTTATGCCCAGAAGATCTTGGCCGTTAAAAGAATGGGGATCTTTACGGTGGGGGGCGGCGTGCCCCGGAATTGGGCCCAACAGGTGGGGCCTTACCTGGAATTGCTGAACAGCCGTCTTAAACAGGAACTGCCGGAGCACCGCTTTCAATACGGGGTGCGCCTCTGCCCGGAGCCGGCCCACTGGGGGGGCCTGAGCGGCTGCACTTTTAAGGAAGGCGTCTCCTGGGGGAAATTCGTGGCCCCGGAAGAGGGGGGCCGCTTTGCAGAAGTGTTGTGCGACGCCACCATTGCCTGGCCGGTATTGGTGAAGGCAGTGATGCAGAGGCTGGAGAAAGAGTAGGGTTTCGATTTTTGGTCTCCGGCCCGCGGCGAAAAATTATGGTCGGCCTCAGGAAAATGCTGGGGGGCACGGCCTACTTTACTGGCTGCGACTATCTAAAAATAAACATCAATCATTGCCGCCTGTAGCAGGCGGGAAGCCGCAAGTGGCGCAGGTGCAGAGTTTCCCTGCCTTGAGGGTTCCCCATCCCTCTTTGAATAAAAACCCCACCACCACCAGGCCGATGAGGGGGTCAGCCTGCCAGAAGCCAGAAACATAATTGAGACCCAGACCCACCAGCAGGGCCAGGGAGAGCCAGGCGCAGGCCAGGGTCTGTTTGGAGTCCGCCATCAGGCTGCGGCTGTTCAAGGATTTGCCGGTATGATATTTGAGGTAATAGAGCCCGGGCATAACCAGGAGGGAGAGAGCGGCAATGATCATCCCCAGGAGGCTGGGGGCGGGGATTTCCCGGAAGAAGAGCTTTTTCAGGGATTCAAAGAGGACATAAACTCCCAGGATCAGGAAGGTGTAGCCCACGATCTTGACGGCCCGCCGTTCTCGTTGCTCCTCTGCCGCTGCGGACAATCCCGGACGATGGCGGAAGCGCCAGATCATCACCCCGCCGGAGAGGGATTCCACCAGGCTGTCCAGGCCGAAGCCCACCAGGGCGATGCTGCCCGCCAGGTAGCCGGCCAGGAGGGAGACCAGGGCCTCCAGGAGATTATAGCCCACGGTGAAGTAGGATAAAAGGAGGGCCAGTTTTTGCAGGTTCATTATTATAATTTAACAAATTATCAACTCTGCCGCTAATCACAGGATTTAAGCCATGGATAGCAGGTTCCACAATCATTTTCAGGTCGCGGTAGCCAACCTAGCCGCCCTGGGCTTATTAATGCATTAGAAGCTATTGCAAAACCTCCTGATCTCCCAAATTGTCATGCTGAGCGAAGCGAAGAATCTATTAATTTCAATGAATAAAGCCTTAGGCTGCGGCTCAGGGTGACATGGAAGATAGGTTTTGCAATAGCTTATAGGAAAATTTACTTTGAATTTCCTTCTTTTCCCGGGTAAGAGTCAGCACCTCTGGTTTCAGTGTCTTAGGCCGGCAGCGATACTGCGTGCTCCCCAGGAAAAAATTGGCATGATTAACCCCCCTTACACCTAACTTATGGGGCATTTTCCCATCTAATTAGCAAAAGGGTTGGAAATGGCGGGCTTTGACTGACAACCATGGTTTTCCCGGGTGGATTATGGTATCTAATCCGGGTCATTGTCTTGAAGGAGCAGGAGTATTAACTTTGACAACATTTAAGGAAAGATCCTCTGGGAGGAAGGCATGAAAAAGATAATTCTAGTATTGGCGCTGGCCATCGTGCTGGCAGGAGGCGCGGTCGCGGTTTCACCTGCGCCTTCTCAGGCTCAGGGCTATTACTATCCGCCGCCACCCGCGAACATTTATGGGATGCCGTGGGTGGGGCCGAATACACCCTGGGTCTATTACAATGGTGATTGGTTCTTAAACGGCATCCTCTACTACTTTTTCGGCCCCAGATATGGCTGGGCCCCGTATTACTCCTATGCTCCCACCTATATCGTCAGACCCCCTACCTGGTATGCCCCCAAGTGGAACGCCTGGTATGCGGGACGTCCCAATTATTGGAACAATTTCCATCGAACCTACCCCTATTGGCGCAATCACCACCGGGGTTACCGTTATGACCGGCGGTTCTATGAGAAACACCATCATGGCTATGGCGCCGGGTGGCATAAAGGGTACCATGGGGGCCCGCCTCCGTCCCACCCCAAGGGACATGGACCTGGTCCGGGGCATCCTCCGTCAGGGTATAAACCTGGTGCGGGCCATCCCCCGCCAGGACATAAACCCGGTCCTGGTCAGGCGGGACCGGCTGGATATAAACCCGGTCCGGGTCATGGGGGGCCTGCCCCGGGACACAAGCCTGGTCCTGGCGCACCCGGTCATGGGCCTGGGAAGGTGACTCCCTCTTCCGGACATAAACCAGGTCCGGGTCATGTAGGTCCTCCTTCGGGACCAAAGGCTGGTCCTGGGGGACCTGGTCACGGGCCTGGGAAAGTGACCCCCCCAGGGGGAGCCAAATCGGCACCTGGGCGGGTGGCCCCTCACCCGGGCGGCGGAGGGGGTCCTGGCAGCCAGGGCGGGCCTCCTCAAAAATCCGGTACCGGCGCGCCTGGCGGTGGCAAACCCCATGGCGGTTATGGGGGAGAAGGGCGCTAGCCAGGATTATTCTTGGGGCTAGCCCGCCCCGCGCCTGGGGAAGAAATTCCCGGAGGGCAGGGGCCGGTCAAGGCGGGTATCTTTAACTCCCGGGCACTGCTCCGGGAGGGATGCAAGTAAGTGGTGGGAATCAAGAAAGGGTGTTACCTCCCGGGTTGGCGATAATTGGCGCCCAAGGGAGCAACACCCTTTTCCTTTGGTGCTGCAGGGGCGGGGGGATGGCCCTCCCGGGTCCGGCTTGGTCTGGAATCCTGGCCCCCAAGGTCTTATACCATTTCGCAATCAAAAGACATTGAACTGTAGGGGCGAATCTTGTATTCGCCCTGTGGGGGTGGGCGAACACAAGGTTCGCCCCTACAAGAAAATTGCCGTTAGATTGCGACTTGGTGTTACTCCCCCGGGGGGAAGATAAAAGACCGGAGGCGCTCAAAATAAACCTGGCCCCCCACCAGATAGGTGTCATTGTGGTGGGCTAAAGGGATGATATAGAGCTCTTTGGGCTCCGGCGCGGCCGCGAAGACCCGGCGGCCCATGTCCACGGGGATGATTTCGTCGTCTTCGCTGTGGATGATGAGGACCGGCACCTGGACCTGCCCGATTTTTCCCAGGTTGTCATAGGGCACCGAGGGCCGCCAGTCAAAGAGAAAAGGCGCGTAAAGGCGGGCCATGTCCTGGGAGTTGGTGTAAGCGGACTCGAGGATCAGGCAGCGGCAGGGGCGCTTGACCGCCAGATCGGTGGCCAGGGCCGTGCCCAGGGAGCGGCCGAAAAGGACGATGTCTTTGGCCGGCTCTTTTCTGGTCTGAGCCACATAATCATAGGCCGCGGCCGCGTCCAGGTAGGTGCCTTCCCGGGAGATGCGGCCCTCGGAGCGGCCATACTCCCGGTAATCGAAGATGAAGACGGTAACTCCCACCAGGTCAGCCAGCAGCTTGATGTTCTCCAGGCGGTAGCTGATGTTGCCGGCATTGCCGTGGAACCATAAGAACACCGGCGCCCCTTCTTTGGGGACCCACCAGCCGTGGAGTTTCACGCCATCGGCCGCGGTAAACCAGACCTCTTCATAGGCCAGCCCCAAATCCCCAGGCGTGCCCACCAGCGTGGGATCCGGAAAAAAGACGATGCCTTTTTCAGAAAATTCCAGGATCATGAAAAACCTTTCTTTTTTTACCACTAAGACACCAAGGAGAACGAGAATCACCAAAAGGAAAATATAGGAAATTAATCTTGGCTTTGCCAAAACCGACTTCTTTTCTTCTTGGTGTATTTTTGTGTTCTTGCTGTCTTGGTGGTGGTTATTCCCCGTCCGTTCTTCAGATAAAATACCCGATGATATAGCGTAAAGCCAGGAAGGAAATGATTATTCCCAAACCGATGCGGATGATCTTGCCGGAGAAGTATTTCTGGAGGCGGGCGCCGATGTACATGCCGATGAAGCCCCCCAGGCCGAAGAGCGCGCCCAGGGCCAGATCCGGGGCGATGCCCATGCCGTAGTAGATGCCCACCCCGGCCACGGAGGTGACCAGGGTGCCCAGGAGCGCAGCCCCGGCGATGGTGTACATGGGCAATTTAAAAATCGCGGCCAGGAAGGGGGCGATGATGGCGCCCCCGCCGATGCCGTAAGTGCCGCCGATGAGGCCCACCACCAGGGCCAGGAGGAACAGGGCCGGGGCGTTGAAGGTAAAGATCTCCCCTAAAAATTCGTAGGAGACCCTTTTTAGGCTCCAGGCCGCGGTCTTGACCCGGGCCGCAGGGGGCAGGCACCGGCCAGCGCCCCCGGGGCAATCCTTCAGGACCTGGGCCAGGCGTTCCTGGACCTGGGCCTCGAATTCCAGGATCATGGCCTTCTGGCGTTTGGCCCAGGGGGTCTGGTCGTAGAGGAGGCGCAGGCCGATATAGAGCAGGACGCCACCCACAAAGAGCTTGAAATGCCGGGGGTCCGGCAGCCAGCGGACACGAATCTCCGCGCCGAACCAGAGGCCGGGCAGCGTCCCCAGGATGGTGACCAGGGCCACCGGCCAGTTCATGCGGCCTTCCCGGAGGTAGCGATAGACGCCGCTGGGGATGGCCACAATATTGAAAACCAGGTTGGTGGGGCTGACCGCGGGGCTGGAGAAGCCCAGGATGCTCACCTGGAAAGGCAGCAGGAGAAAGGCGCCGGAGACTCCCCCCATGGAGGTGAAGGTGGAGACCACCAGGGCCACGAGGGGCGGGATGAGCGGGTTGACCTCTACACCGGATACGGGAAAGAGCATAACCCACCTTTTGTAATTTTTTTCACAAAATACTTCCAAACCGGTAGCGCTGTCAAGGAATAATTTGGGGGTAGGGAGGATAGCAAATCTTTTGCAGGTAATCCAATAAGTTATTCCAATGGCGAGCTATCTGCCGGCTCTTATACTGGTTGCCAAAAGTTTTTTCCGCCCCCCCTCACCCTAACCCTCTCCCCCCGCTGGGGGGAGAGGGGATAAGAGGAAAGAACTTTTGGCAA
>JAGVAH010000025.1 GCA_020060385.1 Syntrophobacterales bacterium
CCCCCGCAACCTCTCCGGTACCACCACCCGTCCGTCCGCCTGCTGACAGTTTTCCAAAATGGCCACCAGGGTGCGGCCCACGGCCAGGCCAGAGCCGTTGAGGGTGTGGGGGAGGAGGCAGGCAATGGCACCTGAAGATAAAACCGGCTGATAAACTTTTATATTGTGGTTGGGCGCGATAAAAGCAGTTTTGTCCATAAGGTTTATTACCCAGTGTTTTGGGGTAATCAATGGAAAAAACTTGACATTAGCACCCCAGGCTGTTAGTGGGTAAACTTAGCCAGAGGGAGACTGCGCCAAAATCCTCCACGGTGAAGAGACAGGGAGGGTCTCACCACCACAGCGCCGGACCGGCTGCCGCCGGTCACCTGCATTTCCCAGGCATCGCCATATTCTCTGAGAGTTTTCTTTTTCGGGGTCCCAGGTCCTTTTACTTGCAGACGCGGATTTTCCTTTCCCCTTAACCCTTTTTGCAAAGGAGAGGCGTCATGAAAAAGAAGATGATTCTTTTGATGTTGGCTTCCTGTTTGCTTTTCATGGTATCCAGGGCCATGGCCGCGGAATGGCGGGTTCCCGGCGATTTTTTAACCATCCAGGCTGCCATTGATGCCCCGGACGTGATTGCCGGTGATTGCATTAAGGTGGCTCCTGGAGAACATGCCGGCGCCCTGGTCACCAAAGGGGTGGAGATTAAAGGGCAGGGGAAGGCCACCATTGCCAGCGGCCCCCTACATCCTGCGGGGTTGGTGCAGGGATTCAGGATCATGTCCGGAGGGGAAGGCGCGACCATTAAACACCTGAAATTCACCGTGGACCTGGCCATTATGAATGGAGAGGCCCAAAATAACGTGACCGTCAGTCATTGCACCTTCCTTAATGCCATCCAGGCGGTCTCCAACTGGAGGGGCAGCGGTTGGAAAATCAGCCATAATAAGATTATCGATCTCAGGACCAGGAACGGCGGCGGCATAGGCATCCTCATCGGTGACTATAGCGGGGGCACCGTGCAGGACAATGTGGTATCACACAACGACATATTGGGAACGCTGCAGGTGGCCGCCAATGACGGGGGCGGATATAACGGTTCAGGAATCGTGCTCTATGCCGATTTCCGTTGGGGCCGGGCCGGAACCCAGTCCATGACGCACAACCTGGTCATTAAAAATAAGGTGGCTTTTGCCAGTGACAACTCTTCGGTGGTTGACGCGGTGGCTTTTGAGATGACTGATACCCGGGATGATCCAGAGTTAATTGTCATAACCGATAACGCCGTGGTTTTTAATGATTTTCGGGGCACGGCCCTGCAAATCGATCTTACCCCCGACAACTTGGACCAATATAATTTAATCCTGAGGAACTTTGGCAAAAATCGTGGTCATAAGGCACATCGCAAATTCTTTAACCATCGCCATCGCAAATTCTTTAAGCCCCATGGGGATTAATCCCGTACCTGAGCAGGGATGACAAGAAAGGCGGGCCATAATTGCCCGCCTTTCTTTATTTAGCCAAATCCCCATCTCTCCCTTTCATACCAAGTCGCAATCTAACGGCAACTTTCTTGTAGGGGCGAACCTTGGGTTTGCCCGCCCGCACAGGGCGAATACAAGATTCGCCCCTACAGTTCAATATCTTTTGATTGCGAAATGGTATCAAGAGGCGAGAGATTGAGCAGACCCGCAGGCTTGCCCCAAAAAAAAGGCGCCCCGGCGGGCCACCCTTTTTGTCTGCGGGTTGGGGAGGGGGAGGTGGGGGGAGGGCAGGGACCTTGTCGGGCGGGCGTCCCCGCCCGCCTTTAACCCTGGCCCCTCCACCCCCCATCTCCTACTCCCAGTCGTCCTCCACCTGGGTGAGGACCGCGAGTTTGACGGCCGTTACCTTGCGGTAGACCTCCCCGGGCGGGCGGATTTCCCCGTCCACGGTGAGGAGGTCCTTCTCGATGGAAATGCCGAAGAGGTTTTCGTTCTCCTCAAGATAGGGGAGGATCAGGTTCCAGTCGGCGTCGGTCAAGGGCACCAGTTCCCCGCCGTTCAGCTGTTCGTCCACCAGTTGGTTGAAGGGGTCCCGGATATAGATGGCGCCGCCGGAGGCCAGGGAGAAGAGGTTGGAGCCGGGGTACGGCGTGGCCTGGGCCCGGATGCGGCCCCGGGCGTCGAACTCCAGGCCGTTGACCACGACAAAACCGCCGCCGGCAAAGGGGTCGCCGGCCATGAAGGATTCCGCCAGGAAGTCCAGGGCGGTGCCGTTGATCACCACCCGGGGGCGGCCCACCGCGTTGATCAGGGGGCGGCCTGCGGCGTTCCCCAGGATATAGACCTCTCCGCCCTTGGCCCCGTACATGAAGGTCTGGCCCACGTCGCCGTGGATCACCAGTTTGCCCCGCTTCATGATCTGGCCCAACTGGTCCTGGGCGTTGCCATGGACCTGGATGGTCATACCATCCATGCCGGAGGCCAGGTAATCGCCGGTGCTGCCATAGGCGTCGATGCGCACGTCATCGGTGTTGGGGCCGAAGCCGCAGCCCAGAAAACGCTGGCCCTTATAGCCGTAAGTGATGAATTGCCGCCAGCCCAACTCGAAGGCCTGGCACAGAAAACGGGCGTCGCAATCATCCCCTTCCGGGGGAAAAGCGGCGGCGTCCAGGATGAGGATGTGCTCCGGCCGGGGCGGCGCGGCCAGCTTCCCCCGGGTCTCCCAATCCACCCGGTGGTAGCGGCTGGTCCGGGATTTGCCGATTTTGGGGGTGTCCCGGAAGATGGCGGTCAGGGCGTCCATGATCAACCGCAGCAGGTGGCTGCGCTTTTTGTCCCCCGGATCGTAGCGCCGGTCCAGGAGCCGGGTGAGGCCGTTGATGGCCGCGGCCTTGAGAGTATCGCTGCGGTGGGCGTGCTTGGCCGCGGCGTTTAATATCTCCCAGAAGGTGGCATAGGACCACTGGGGTACGCCGGCCTTGACCCATTGAAAGAAACTCTGGCCGCTCTCGTCCTTAAGCAGGGCGCTTGCCTGGCGGTGCAGTTCCTCGTCCGGCTCTTCCACCACCTCCGGCACGGTGCCGTCCCAGGGCCGCTGGTACCAGGGCACCACCTTGGGGGTGCCGAATTTGTCCTTGCAGGTGAGAACGCGCTGGCCATTATGGGGCTCCAGGGAAAATATAAAAGCCCCGCCGTCGGTGGCGCTGCCGCCCCGGGCGTTCCAGTAGAGGTCGGCCACCGGGCAGAAACGGGGGTCCTCCGCGGCCAGGCTTTCCAGGGTGGCGTCAATGGCCTGCTTCTCCGAACAGATGAGGCCGATCTGCACTTCCCCCTCCTGGAGGGCGAAGACCTGGGGCCTAAGCATGGAGGTGTCGGTGATGCCAATGAGCTCGAATTTTTGGGCGTCCGGGTCGGTCCTGGCAATGATGAAGAACCAGGGGCCGTCCGGGGAGCCGTGGATATTGGCGGCCTGGAGCTGCCGGTAGAGGCGCTGCCGCTCCGGGGGCAGGAGATCGAAATCCCGCTCCGTGGTGGGGGCCATGGACTCGATGACGTATTCCAGGGGATAGCCGTAGAGGCGGTTCCAGAGGTCGAAGGTCAGGACCGCGACCTCCGTATCCGTGAGGAACTGGGGATAGAAGTGGCGCTGGCTCAAGTATTCGCTCACCGCGAAATAATTGGCAAAGTCGCCGTTGTGCACCAGGGCCACGTTGAGCGCGGCAAAGGGATGGGCGCCCCCGGGGTGCCAGACCCGGCCCCGGGTGGGGTAGCGCTGGTGGGCGATCCAGATATGGGCCTTGAAATCCAGGAGATTATAGTAGAGGGCCGCCTCTTCGGCGTAGCCCACGATCTTCAAGATCATGATGTTGCGGCCCTGGGAGAGGACAAAGGCCTTTTTCTCCCCCAGGGAGGCATAGAAGGCCTGGTTCAGGCTGTAACAGTTCTGGGCCACGAACTCGTCTTCCACCTTGCGGGAAGGGATGCCGTAGAGTTTGTGGCTCTGGATGAAGTGCTGCAAGACTTCCGTCTTCACCCGCACGAAATAGCGCCAGACCTCCGGGGGCTCCACCTCCAGGCCCGGCAGGTCCCGCCAGTCCTTCATGGTGGGGATGCGCTGGGCGTGGTCCACTTTAAAGACCGGGGTAATGAATTGGGCCTCCACCTGGGGCCGGGATTCGGGGTCCAGGTAGGCGATCTGGATGAGGTAATCTTGGTCCAGGATCTCCTGGGAGACGCCCAAAGTCTCGGGGTCCAGGCCCACCGCGGCGATGCCGCCGCCTTTGCCGTTGCCCCGGTTGTGCATCTGGATGGAGGGCTGGAAGATGTGCTTGCCGGAGACCGGCACGCTGGCCGCGAAACCGGTGACGCCGCAACCGCCTTCGTCTTCGCCTTTAATTACGCGGTCCAGGGGATAAACGGGCTGGAATTCTTTGCGGGTTTCCCAAAGACGGAGGCCGGGATGGTTATGGTTGTTGGGGTTTTTCATAGAGTTCACCGATTATGGTTCAAAGTTCAAAGTTCAAGGTTCAAGGTTAAAAGACAAATACAAAATATAATTTAAAGGTTAGGGGTTATGAGTTTCAAAGTTTAAAGAAATTAATGAGTTATTTGAATTTACTACCTTTATGATCCGAGTCTTTCAGATATCGTAGGAAGCCAGCAATCAAGCGAGACGTTTCATCGGCCAAGGACATAAGCTGGTGGAAATCCGGTTGAGATATCTTGCCGGCGTCCAGTGCCACATATAAATGTGATTTCAGTTCCCCAACGGAGCCTTTGGCCATGGCAAGAAATTGTTTAAACTCCTTGTTTCCTTCCCGTTCAAAGCCTTCGGCAATATTGCCCATGATGGAAATGGACGCCCTTCGCAGTTGGTCTTTGAGAGCAAAGTCTTTTGCAATATCTCCTTGTCCGGTAATTTTATAGATAATCTTGGTAAGTTCTCTTCCTTTTTGCCAGGCTTCGATATCTTCAAAACGCTCAATCTTTGCCATTTTTTTTAATAGTTCAAGGTTCAAAGTTCAAGGTTCAAAGTTGAAAAATCAAATACAAAATTTATGGAGGGCAATGCCCTAACTTATTATAAATATTCTATCATTTCGGGAGAAATATTCCCCTCAATTAAACACCTTATAATCAAATTGAAGGACTCTTTTCCCAAATACCACATTCCTGCATTTAGAAGAGCAGCTTTTCTTGGTCCGCCACTATGTTGAATCAACCAATCTTCAGTTGACAGTGGAGATTCAGAATTTTTATCATCACGGAGAGATTCTACAACCTGACGAACCCAGGTATCAATAGGTTGTAATTCTATAGCTTCCTCTGGATCTATTTCACAATTAAAAAGGAATATAACATCTCGCAAGTAAAAGGCTGATGTTTTTGGGCCAACTCCCCAAATATGCTTAAGATCATCACGGTGTTCTTTAATTCTACCAGCTTCTATCTCTTTAATACTGTGGTTAACTATGTTGTAATCGGGTATTTTGCATATATATCTCAAAACATCTAGAACCATCTCGCGATCACGTCTTTTGCCCATTCTTTCATTGAATTGTTGCCATAAGAGGCTATCATCAATTTTAAAATTGTTCCAATCCACATCGGAAGGAATATGATGTCCTTGTATCAAGGCTTCAAGTTTTAGTGTGGAATTTAGCAAAAAATATGAGTCTAAACATTCCTGTATATTTTCAAGATAGCGTATGGAAAGGGAATCGTTTCTGCCCTGCATGTATAGTTTTGATAATAGGAATTTAAACGAATTGTACCAATCTGAACGTAGTCTTCGTGGTTCCCATCCCTCTTTAATAAGGAATTCTTGAATATACTTCCTCCCCAATGCTTCCAGAACGGCCAAAGCTCGTTCAAGCTTTTCATTCATCGGGAAACACCGATTACCGGACTATTGTTCAATTAATAGAGCGTGCCATATTCGCCATATTGCGGCGGCCGCAGGCCGCCCCATAACCTTGAACTTTGAACTTTGAACTACCCCCTCTGCCTTATATCATCATCCACTTCCCGCTCAAAGTAATCCAGATGCACCATCAGATCGGTGCGGCCCACCAGTTCCCGGATGCTGCGGAGGCCCAGGAGGCGCAGGATCTCTTTGAGCTGCCAGCTCCAGGCGTGGTACAGGTTGCAGATGCGGGCCGCGCCGTAGTTGATGGTCATCAGGTCCACCAGTTCCGGGTCGGTGGTGGCGATGCCCCGGGCGCAGCCCCGGCCGCTTTCGCAGTTGTGGCAGCGCAGGCACTCCAGGGCCACCAGGTCCGCGGTGCCGATCTGCACCAGGTCCGCGCCCAGGGCGATGGCCTTGGCCACGTCGAACGCAGAGCGGATGCCGCCGGAAGCCACCAGAGTCACTTCCTCCCGGATGCCTTCGCTGCGGAGGAACTGGTGCACCTTGGGAATGGCGTATTCCACGGGCATGGCGATGTTTTTCTTGGCAATATCCGGCGCGGCGCCGGTGCCACCGTAGCTACCGTCCAGCTGCACCACGTGGGCCCCGGCGTAATAGCTGCCCACGGCCACCATGTCCACGTCCGTGGGGGTGGAGACCTTCACCGCCACCAGGGCTTTGGGGTTGATCTCCTTCATCCAGTCGATGTGCTTCTTGTGGTCTTCCACGGAATAGACGCTGTGAAAGGGGAAGGGGGAGAACAGGGCGCTGCCGGTGACGGATTCCCGCATGCGGGCCACCGCGGGGGTGACCTTGTCCCCCAGGAGGTGGCCGCCCAGGCCGGGTTTGGCCCCCTGGGCGTATTTAAACTCGATCATCCGCACCCGTTGCAGGGTGTCCTCCCGGACGCCGAAGAGACCGGTGGCCACCTGGGTGACGATGTGGTCATCAAAGGGATAAAGCTCTTCGGGATAACCCCCTTCGCCGGTGGAGACCAGGGTGTTGAAGGTCTTGGCGGCCTGGGCCCGGGAGAGGATGGTGTTGATGCTTACTGAACCGAAGGACATGCCGCCGCCGTACCAGGGTACGCTTACCCGGATTTGGGGGCGGCCGTCGCCCCGGCGATTGATATCCACTTCCAGGGAGATGTCCTGGTGGCTGATCTTCTTGCCACCCCGGCGGGGGGGGAAGAGGAAGCGGAGGCGGTCAAAACCGCCGCCGGAAGCGCCGGTGCGGTACTCCAGGTCGGTGTAGGGCAGGTTGCCCCATTCCGCCTGCCACCAGGTGCTCAGCAGCAGGTCCCCGTTCCAGCGGCAGTCCCCCAGGGTGTTGTAAACCGGGTGCAGGCTGACCTTGAGGGCCTGGGCCGGGCAATTGGCCACGCAGTGGAAGGGCTTCTTCTGGCAGGCAAACCCCAGGCAGAGGTAGCTTTGGGGCCGCCGCAGATAGGTGCCGGCCTTGGAAAAAACGCCGTAGGGGCAGAGTTCCACGCACTTGCCGCATTTTATGCACCGGGACTCGTTGCGGTAGACCCGGTACTTGCTCAGGGTGTTGCGGAAACGGCCCGGGGTGTGCACCGGCTCCCAGGGTTGGCCGGGGGCCGTGGTGGGCAGGGCGATTACTTTTTTAGGTTTGGCCATATCTTTCTCAAAAAGCTGTCAGTTATCAGTTTTTCTGCCATAAAACGGAAAACAGTAAACAGGAAACGGAAAACCGGCTTTTAAGTTGGTTCCCGCTTCAGTTCGCCCTCCCGCTGGGCAAAGAGGGGGGCGAAGATTTCTTTTTCCAGGTCTTCCAGGAACATGGCCCGGCCCACTTCGCCCCGGAGGCGGCGCACTTCCCGCATGCCCATGGCCCCGAGGATCTCCAGGAGCTGATTGTTCCAGGCGCCCATGAGGTTGACCAGGCGCTGCGCCCCCCGTTTGACGGTGATCTGGTCGATATCCACCGGGCACTTGCCGCCCTTGGTGCATTGGCGGCAGAGGTGGCACTCCAAGGCCAAAAGCAGGGGCAGGTCGGCGATGATCCCATCCGCGCCGCAGATAATGGCTTTGGCCACGTGCTCCGCCAGGGCGATGCCGCCGCTGACCAGCAAGGTGACAGTGTCCCGGAGCTGGTCCTCCACCAGGCGCAGGTGGCAACGGCGGATCAGGTCCTTCAGGTGCAGGTCCTGGAACTCTCCCAGGCCCCGGGCTTCCTCCCCCGCGAAGATATGGATGATTTCCATACCGGCTGCGGTCAGCTCCGCCACCCGGTCCACCACCTTTTCGTCGCCGGGGACCTTGATACTGACAATCACTTCCGGATAGCGCTTTTTCAGGGCTTCCACCTGCTCCAGGACCCCCGGATGATCCAGGATTTCCAGGGCCCGGATCTGGGAGAGGAGAGGATCATCAAGGTTGAGGGCACCGGTGGAGTAGGAGGGCATGATCTGGCCCAAGGCCTCCGCAGGCACCGGCACCAGCCGGTCCCGAGCCAGGATGGCCAGGGTCCCCAGATTCTGCGCGGCCTGGACCATGATTTCCTGCATGCCCCGGGGGTTGGCCCCCAGGGAAGGCTGGCCCAGGAGGATGGGCAGGGGCAGTTCCAGGAGGGGAGGAACGGACCAGGCCAGTTCCCCCTGTTCGTCAAAGGTCAGGAACATGGGCTTGCGGCCCAGGTCGATGCTGGTGCTGATATACTCCCGGCCGTGGATGCCGTCCCGGGTGGGGCGGACGATTTCCGACATATCGGTCCAGATGGAGTCGAACCCGGGACCGGCGAAGGGACCGCCGTAGCCGGCGCCGGAGACCGGGATCTTGCCGGTTTCCGCCTGGTACCAGGTGGCCGCCAGGATCTCCGGGGTCCAGTATTCGTCTCCCAACTGGCGGTACTGGGGGTTGTTCGCCTTATAAATCAGTTCCCGGGGGCAGCCCTGGACGCAACGGTAACAATCACGGCACATCTCGTCGATGGTGTCCACGAACTGGCTGGGGTCAAAGCCCCGTTTGCGGTAGGCGTCCACCGGGCATTGCTCTTTAACGCAACGCGCGCACCGCAGGCAGCCTTCCCCCCAATCGATGATGGTGTTTTTGGCCAGGGGGCTGAAACGGGGAGGCACCCGGCGCACATGAATATGATACTTGGCGGGCAAGGGGACCTCCTTTAAGGGGCAGAGCGGCGGGCTGCGGCCTCGGGAGCCTGGCGCAGGGGGCTGGGGCCCAGGGCCTTGAGGCGGTCGCGGATTTCCTCGACCACCGTCGCCAGGGCCGCCTCATCACCGGGGGTGACCACGGACCGGGCCACCCGGGCGGGCTCCAGGCCGATTTCGCCCAGATATTTTTTGGTATAGGCCATGCGGTTACCGGCCCGGTGGCTCCCTTCAGAAAAGCGGCAGAGGCTCTCTTCGCAGCCGATGACCCACACCAGGTCCACCGGGGTGGCCAGGGTGCGGAGCAATTGGAAGACCTCCAGCTTGCTGCTGCAAGGCTCGGGGAGCACCCGGAACCTCACTTCCGAGGGGCCCCAGAGAGTCTTCAGGGCCTCGGGATCAGCGACGGCCTGCTGACAGGCAAAGACAACGACTTCCATGGCTTTAGACCTTTTGCTTGAAGCGAAATTGGGGCCAGAGGGGACCTCCCCC
>JAGVAH010000090.1 GCA_020060385.1 Syntrophobacterales bacterium
ACATGGAGCAACTGATCTCCGGGTCGTCGATGTCCGGGAAATAGCTGCGGCCGTTGACCTTGATGTGCCAGCCGGAACGACGAAAAAGTTCGATGGTGGCCTTTTCCAGGCTACCCTTGGGAATACCCAGTCGTAATTTATCCACCCCTGTATACCTCCTGGGGATCAAAGATGGGGGCCCCTTCCGCCTGCCAGCCCTCCCCTTGCCGGCGGCGGTAAAAGCAGCTGCGGTAGCCGGTATGGCAGGCAGCCCCGCCCACCTGCTCCACCTGCAAGAGCACCGTATCCGCATCGCAATCCAGGTAGATGGCCTTGACCCGCTGGACGTGGCCGGAGGTCTCCCCCTTATGCCAGATTTTATTGCGGGTGCGGCTGTAATAATGGGCCTCTCCGGTTTTCAGGGTCAGGTCCCAGGCCCCGGGGTCCATGAAAGCCAGCATCAATACCTCCCCCGAAGCCGCATCCTGAACAATGGCGGGGATCAGACCCCCCATTTTGGCGAAATCCAATTCTTCTTTTGCGTTCATATCCAAAAAAATTACCCTTTTTCATTTTAATCTGCAAGGTTGGATGCTAAATTTTAGACAGCGGGAGGAAAAAATGGGAAAGGTCATCCCTTACGGTGATCTGGCCCGGCAACACCGCCTCAATCTATTGGCGCATAAACGCCGGGAATATCGGGAACGGGAAGACTATTTGGCCGGCCTCAGAAAATTGCTTTTTCAAGTGGAGGGCCAGATGCGCCAGGCGGAGATGCGGCAGCTGCAAGTCTTCCAGGACCTGGCCGAGAGCCTCAAGATTAACCTGGAGTTTCCCAATCTGGGGGATCGGGTGGCCCTGCAGGAGTTCTTCGCCACCAACCCCTTCCTGCTGATCCTCAAGGACTTCCTGGCGGAGCGCCTAACCCCCGAAGAATGTTTGCAAAACATCACGGCGCGGCGCCAAAAATCCACTGCCCCTGAAGGGGAGGGGGCATAAAAAAACTGGCCGGGTGGGGGAGGAACCCGGCCAGTCGGTGAAAGGAGAAAATGGTATATGAACTTTGATTAAGGGGGGGATGTGGGTACCTTAATAAGGATCATATACTCGTACTATTAAGATGCAGCAACCGTGCCAAACCGAGACAATTTAAAATAAACAGCAATATCAAGAAATTACCCCACGAGCACACCCGCAGCCAGTCCCTCTCAGTTCAATATTTTTTACCGCAAACCAGGTGGATAATTTCCCTCTGCCTCTTAATTATCGAATATTATTGCCAATACCAGATTTACAATAATTTTTCCCCAAAAAAAAACTGGCCAGGTGGGGGAGGGACCCGGCCAGTCTCTAGAAGGAGAAATTGGTACATGAACTCCGATTAAGGGGGGGATGTGGGTACCTTAATTAGGGTCATATACTGTCTAATGAAGTATGCAACAACCCTGCCAAAAGGGGTTAAATTAAAAATAGTAATTATTTTAAGATGTTGTCTTTTGCCAAATTTTGCCCTGGCCCTCCGCGGTTCAATATTTTTTACTAAAACCGCCCCCACTAGACAAATTTCTGTAATTACCGGCTTGGGGGAATAGCCTGAGGAAGGGAACAAGAGCCACATCCCCGGCCTCCAGAAGGTCCCTCAACGGCTCAGGAGCAGGTGGCCTTGGGGTCGGACTTCCACCCGGAAGCCCGGTAGAATCAAGAGGGTGGCGTAGTCTTCCAGCACCAGGGCCGGACCGGAGAAGGCCTCCCCGGGTTGCAGCTCCCGGCGCTCATAAAAAGGCAGGGTGACCGGGCCCTCCGGCAGCCATACCGTCCCCTGCCGCGGCAGGGAAGACCGGGCGGCGGCGGGGGAGGCAATCCCGGGTGAAGCCGCCGGGGAGGCAGGAGCCAGAAAGTTGAGCCGCAGGCTCAGGGCTTCCACTTCCCGGTGGGGAAAATCATGACCATAGAGATGCCGGTGGCGGCCATGGAAGGTGGACAGGAAATCCGGGCGGCAAGGCACGGTCAGGGTGTCGCTCTGGCCCCGGTAGCGCAACTCCAACTCGCCGGACACGGTCAGGCCCTCCACCGGCCACCCTTCCTGCCCCATCTCCGCCAGCCCTTGCTCTTTAAGCGACCGGAACTCCTGTTCCAGCCTGGCCCAGGTCAACTGGGGGCCGGAGAGGAGCAGGGTCCTGGTCCAATCCCGGCGGAATCCCGCCAGGGCCATGCCCAGGGCGGAAAGCACCCCGGCCTGGGCCGGGACCAGGATGCGGCGCAGATCCAGCTCCAGGGCCAGGTCACAGACCTGCAAGCCCGCAGCCCCGCCGAAGCAGCAAAGGGTGAAATCCCGGGGGTCAAAGCCCCGCTCCAGGCTCACGGCCCGCAGGGCCTTGGCCATGTGGCTGTTGGCCACCCGGATGATGCCCAGGGCCAACTCCGCCGGGGCCACCCCGAAAACGGACCCCAGGCGGGTCAGGGCTCGGGCCGCGGCCTCGGGGTAGAGGGGCATGCGGCCCCCCAGGAAGTTTTCCGGCCGGAGCCTGCCCAAGAAAAGATGGGCGTCGGTGACCGTCACCTCCTCCCCCCGGCCGTAACAGACCGGCCCGGGGTCGGCCCCCGCGCTTTTTGGCCCCACCCTGAGGGCCCCGCCCCGGTCCTGGAAGGCAATGGAGCCCCCTCCCGCGCCCACGGTATGGATGTCCATCACCGGAATGCCCAGGGGGTAGCCCTCAAGGAGATATTCCCTGGTAAAGGGAATCTCCCCGGCCAGGAGGGCCACGTCCGTGGAGGTCCCTCCCATGTCCAGGGTGAGGAGATTGGCTAGGCCCAGTTCCTGCCCCAGGCGCCAGGCCCCATAGACGCCCCCCGCAGGCCCCGAAAGGATGGTCTGCAGCCCCCAGGCCCCGGCCTGGGACGCGGGCAGAAAACCGCCGTGGGACTGCTGGATGAACAGGGAGACCCCGGGCAGGCGCCGGGACCAGTCCGCCAGATATTGTTGGATTACCGGCCCCAGATAGGCATTCAAAACCGTGGCCGCTGTGCGTTCATACTCCCTGATTTCCGGCAGGATGCGGCTGGAGAGGGACAAGGGGAGGCCCAAATCCGCCAGGGCTGCGGCCAGGCGTTCTTCATGGCGGGGGTGGGCATAGGCGTGGAGCAGGCAGAGGGCCAGGGCTTCCGGGGCCTGATCCCGGACCCAGCCCTTAACCCGGGAAATTTCCTCAGGCGTCAAGGGCAGAAGCGCCCCGCCGTCGGCTCCCAGGCGCTCCTGGACCCCCAGAACCCGTTCCCGGGGCAGAATCTCCGGGGGCTTTTCCACCATCAGGTTGAAGAGCTCCGGCCGGGTCTGGCGGCCGATATACAAAATATCCTCAAACCCGGCGGTGGTCAGCAGGGCCACCCTGGCCCCTTTTCTCTCCAGAAAGGCGTTGGTGCCCCGGGTGGTGCCGTGGACCACCTCCACTCCCTTAAGGCCCTGGGGGCGCATCTCTTCCACCCCCGTAAGAATGGACTGCAGGGGGTCCCCGGGCGTGGAGGGCACTTTATGGACCCACCCCTCCCCTTCCCCCAGGAAGACGAAGTCAGTAAAGGTGCCGCCGCTGTCGATGCCGAGTCGCATGATTATTAAGTGAGCAGTAAGCAGATGTAGGGTGGGCATGGCCCACCTCATTGGTGAGCAAAATCTAATGGTGGACCATGCCCACCCTACATCTAGTCTAGCTGGCTGTGAAATCTCCCCAGCAGCTACTATTATACTTGCAACTCAGTTGAATCTGCATTATTTTCCATGATATGAGTGATTTGTGCGATTTTCCCCGGTTGTTGGCCGGGCAGGGAGTGAAGGTTACGGCCTTGCGCCTGGCTGTTCTGGAAGTACTGGGGGCCGCGCCCCGGGCCCTGCGGGCCCAGGAAATCCTGGAGATGATCCGGGCCCGCCGCCGGGTGAATAAGGTGACCGTTTACCGCATCCTGGACGATTTTACCCGCCGGGGCCTCCTCCGGCGGCTGGCCGTGGAGGACCGGGCCTCCCTCTATGAGCTGGCCTGCGAGCACCACCCGCCCCACCCCCATTTTCAATGTCACCATTGCGGCCAGGTGCAGTGCCTGGAACCCGCGCCCCTGGAGCGCATGTGGGCGGAACTTAAGGGACCCCTGGGCAATCGGGCCGACCGCATCGACATCCGGGTGGCCGGGGTCTGCCATAAGTGCCGGGAGATGAGTTGATGGAGGCAACCGGGTTGCAGAAAAGATGGTTTTCGGTTTTCTGTTTTCTGTTTTCTGTACTGCTCCTGCTGAGTGGGGGCAGTGCTGCAGCGGGAAAAATTCCGGTGGCGGCTTCCATTCTCCCCCTGGCGGACTTCTGCCGCCACCTGGGAGGGGACCTGGTGGAGGTGCAGGTGCTGGTTCCCCCCGGGGCCAGCCCCCATGTCTTTGAGCCCCCACCGTCGGTAATCCTCCGGGCCGCGCAGGCCCGGATCTTCGTGTATACCGGCGCCGGTCTGGAGCCCTGGGCCGAAAAGCTGCAGCGCTCCCTGGACCCTGGAAGACTGGAGGTGGTGGAAGCCGTCCGGGGCATACCCCTGATCCAGGAAGTGGGGGAGGGACACCATGGCGGGGCGGCCCATGGGAAGCACAACGAAGGGCATCACCACCACGCAGGGGGGAACCCCCACGTCTGGCTGGACCCGGTGCTGGCCCAATCCATCTGCCGGCAGATCGCCCAGGCCTTAATTAAAGTGGACCCGGGGCACCGGGCCGCTTATGAGGCCAATCTCCACATATACTTAAAGGAACTGGAGGCGTTGCACCAGGAGATTACCCGGCGGGTGGCCACCTGGCGCGTCCGCGATTTTGTCTGCTTTCATCCGGCCTACGCCTATTTAGCCAAGAGATACGGCCTGCGGCAGGTGGGGGTAATGGAGCTCTCCCCGGGACGGGAGCCCACGCCCCGGCACCTCCAGAAGATCGTGGCCGCCATCAAAAAATACGGCCTCAAGGTGGTGTTCGCCGAACCCCAGTTGAATCCCCGGGTGGCGGAGGTGATTGCCCGGGAGGCCGGGGCCAAGGTCCTGCTCCTGGACCCCGTGGGGGGCAGGCCCCCCTATGGCGGGGATTACCTGAAGTTGATGCGCTATAACCTGGACATCCTGGACGCAGCTATGAAATGAGGGGACCATGGCCAAAACCGCGGTGGACATCCGGGACCTGTGGGTCTCCTATAACGGCGTGCCGGTGCTGGAAGAGGTCAATTTAGAGATCGAGACCGGCAAATACGTGGGCGTCCTGGGTCCCAACGGCGCGGGCAAGAGCACCCTGCTGAAGGTGATCCTGGGGCTGATCGCACCCACCCGGGGCCAGGTCCAGGTCTTCGGGGAAGCCCCCCAAAAGTTGCGGCGCCGGGGGGAAGTGGTGGGATATCTCCCCCAACGGCCCCTGGGAAACCCCCATTTCCCGGTGTCGGTCCTGGACGTGGTGCTTATGGGCCGTTACGGCCGGGTGGGTCTCCTGCGCCGGCCCGGGCCCCAGGATCTGGAGAGCGCCATGAAAAACCTGGAGCGGGTGGGTATTCCCCATCTGGCGACGCGGGCCATTGGTGAGATCTCCGGTGGGGAACAACAGCGGGTCTTTATCGCCCGGGCCCTGTGCGTAGAGCCCCGGCTCCTGGTCTTGGACGAGCCCACCGTCTCCCTGGACGCCTGCGCCCAGGACGATGTTTTTGAACTGGTACACCGGCTCAAGGAAGAGTTAAACCTCACGGTGCTCATGGTCTCCCACGACATCGGCGGCGTGGCCCGCCACGTGGACGACATCGTCTGCATCAACCGCCGCATCCACGTGCATCAGGCCCCTCCCATCGGCCGCCTGGCCCTGGAGAGCGCGTTCGGCTGCAGCGTGGAGTACCTCTTCCATGGGGAGATTCCCCACCGGGTGGTGAAGGTGCACGATGACTGAGCTGTTGTCCCTGGGCTTCCTGCAACGGGCGTTGTTGGCGGGGATTATGGTAAGCCTGCTCTGCGGGGTGCTCTCCGTCTTCGTGATCCTGCGGCGAATGGCCTTCGTCGGCGTGGGCATCTCCCACTCTGCGTTCGGAGGGGTGGCCCTGGGCTTTCTGCTGGCCGTTGATCCCCTGTGGACCGGGGTGGGCTTTGCGGTGTTGGTGGCCCTGGCCATTGAGTGGGTCCAAACATACAGCCGGGTGGAGGAGGATACCGCCATCGGCATTTTTTTCGCGGCCTCCATGGCCCTGGGATTGGTTTTTCTCCACCTCTCCCGCACCTATAACGTGGACGTCTTCGGCTTTCTCTTCGGCAACATCCTGGCCATCGGCCCCAAGCAGGTGGTGGAGATCTTTGGGGTGGGGGCCGCGGTCCTGGCCATCACCCTGGCTTTTTATAAAGAATTGGTTTTTTTGAGCTTTGATGAAGAAATGGCCTGGGTCAGCGGGGTGCCGGTCCGGGCTTTGCGCTATCTCTTCCTGGTGATGCTGGCCCTGGTGGTCATCATCTCCATTTACCTGGTGGGCATCATCCTGGTCTCGGCCCTGCTGGTGATCCCCGGGGCCACGGCCCAGAACCTGACCGGGCATATCCGCAGCATGGTCATCGCTTCCACCGCGATGGCCGTGGGCTGCGTGGCCGGGGGGCTCTGGCTCTCCTGGCTCCTGGACTTTCCCTCCGGGGCCACCATCGTGCTTTTGCTGGCCTTCCTCTATCTCCTCACCATCACCGTACCCTGGCTGCGTTCCCACCTGGTGAAGGCTTAACCGCGGCCTTTTCCCGGCGCCGATGTTGTCAACGCCATTCCCAGTGATTAGCTTTTCTGCAATTCTAATTTCT
The DNA here is from genome assembly GCA_020060385.1 of Syntrophobacterales bacterium. Taxonomy (GTDB): domain Bacteria; phylum Desulfobacterota; class Desulfobaccia; order Desulfobaccales; family 0-14-0-80-60-11; genus SURF-52. The sequence continues at coordinate 6,801 of JAGVAH010000090.1, forward strand.
GCAAAAGTTAGATAAGGAGGAAGACTGTGAAATATCGCGCGCTGCTAGCCTCAATGGCTTTCTTGCTGCTGCTCGTCTGGGGATGCGGCGGACCTGAGCCGGAGAAGGCCAAGGCCACCCTGCTCAACGCCCAGGGTCAGAAGGTGGGCGAAGCCCAATTAGTGGAAACCCCCCATGGCGTCAAAATCACCCTCAAGGTGGAAAATCTGCCCCCGGGGGTGCATGCCTTTCATATCCATGAAAAGGGGGATTGCCAATGCCCGGATTTTATGAGCGGCGGGGGCCACTTCAATCCCTTCGGCAAAAAGCACGGCCTGAAAAATCCGGAGGGACCCCACGCAGGCGACCTGCCCAACCTGGTGGTGGGGCAGGACGGCAAGGAAACTTTGGAGATCATCGCCTCCCGGGTGACCCTGAAGCCGGGGAAGAATTCCCTGTTTCAACCAGGCGGCACTTCGCTGATGATCCACGCGGGGCCTGACGATTATCTGACCGATCCCGCGGGCAACGCCGGACCCCGCATCGCTTGCGGAGTGATCACCAAGCAGTAAAAAAAATCCCGGTGGGGCGGGCCTCCGTGCCCGCCTCAAGGCGGCCAGAGACGGCCGCCCCACCTCCCTTAACCATGGTAAAGCAACCGCCCACCCCCCGGGAATCGACTGCTACCTCCCGCCAGGCCATCAGAGAGCTGCTCCTGGAGCAACCCCGCTCCGCCCTGGAAATCTCCCAATACCTCGCGCTCCCCGAAAAGGAGGTGCTGGATCACTTGAGCCATCTTTCCCGGGCCCCCGGGCCTGGGCTCCATTTTCAAATAACCCCGGCGGTCTGCAAACACTGCGGCTTCACCTTCAAAAAGCGGCAACGCCTCACCAGCCCCTCCCGCTGCCCCCTTTGCCGCCATGAATCCATCCGCCGCCCGCGCTTTGCCTTGGAAGCGAAAAAATAAAGATTCAACACAGAGACGCAGAGAGCACAGAGGGCCACAGAGAAAATATTTGAGGTCCGGCGGTGCACCGCCGGACCTCAATTTTTTATCCCCTGTGAATCTCTGTGTCCTCTGTGTCTCTGTGGTAAGTATTTTTATTCCACCGTCACGCTCTTGGCCAAGTTGCGGGGCTGGTCCACGTCCGTGCCCCGGAGGTCGGCGATATGGTAGGCCAGAAGCTGCAGGGGCACCACCAGGACGATGGGAGAAAGCTCCAGGGGCACGGAAGGCACGGTAATGAAGCTTTCCACCCGTTCCTGCACCAGGTAGTTGTCGCTTTCGGTGAGGGCGATGAGGCGGCCGCCCCGGGCCGCCACTTCCTCGATATTGCCCTGGACCTTCTCCAGGACCGGGCTGCGGGTGGCCAGCACCAAGACCGGCATTTGCTCATCGATCAAAGCGATGGGGCCGTGCTTCATCTCCCCCGCGGCATAGCCTTCCGCGTGGATATAGGAGATTTCCTTGAGTTTCAGGGCCCCTTCCAGGGCGATGGGATAATGGAGGCTGCGGCCCAGATAGAGGAAATTGTGGGCGTGCATGTAGCGCCGGGCCAGTTCCCGGATTTCATGATCCTGGTCCAGGGTCTCCTGGACCCAGGTGGGCAGTTTCAGCAGTTGTGCCAGGCGCTGGCGCACCTCAAAGCGATTGAGCCGCCCCAATTGCCGGGCCAGAAATAGGGCAATTAGATACAGGGCCACCAGTTGGGTGGTAAAGGCCTTGGTGGAGGCCACGCCGATCTCCGGGCCCGCGTGGGTGTACAAAACACTCCCCGCGTCCCGGGCGATGCTGGAGCCCACGGCGTTGACGATGGCCAGGGTCTTGGCCCCCAATTCCTTACCTCCGGAGAGGCCCGCCCGGGTATCCGCGGTTTCCCCGGATTGGGAGATGGGAATTAGCAGAGTTTCTGCATCCACCAAGGGCTGGCGGTAGCGGAACTCGGAGCCCAGGTCCACTTCCACGGGCAGGCGGCAGAGACTTTCTATGAGGTGTTTTCCCACCATGGCCGCATGGTAGGAAGTGCCGCAGGCCACCAGAAAGACCTTCTTCAGGCCCTGGATATCCTCGGAGGTCAGGGAGATCTCCTCCAGGATCACCTCCCCCAGGTCCGGGTCGATGCGGCCCCGGAAGGTGTCGATGAGGGCCCGGGGCTGCTCGAAGATCTCCTTCTTCATAAAGTGCTTGTAGCCCGCCTTTTCCGCCATGGCCGGGCTCCAGTTGATCTGGTTGACCGGCCGCTCCAGCCTTTCCCCCTCCTGGTCCAGAAGGAGGTACTCTCCGTCCCGCACCACCACCAGGTCGTAGTCCTCCAGAAAGATCACGCGCCGGGTATAGGGGAGGATGGCCGGGATATCCGAGGCCAAAAAATATTCCCCCTCACCCAATCCCAGGATCAGGGGGCTTTCTTTGCGCGCGGCCACCAGCATGCGGGGCTCTGCAGCATTGACGATTACCAGGGCATAGGAGCCCTTGATCTCCATGAGGGTCAGGCGTACCGCCTCCAGATAGTCCAGCCCCTGGTGCAGGTGCTTGACAATCAAATGGGAGACGATTTCCGTGTCCGTCTCGGAGGCGAAGCGGTGGCCCTCCTTGATCAATTGTTCCTTAATTTCCAGATAGTTTTCGATGATGCCGTTATGGACGACCGCGATCTCCTCCACCTGATGGGGATGGGCGTTGGTTTCGGAGGGGCGGCCGTGGGTGGCCCAGCGGGTGTGGCCGATGCCCACCTGGCCGAACAAGGGCTCCTGTTGCAGTCGATTTTCCAACTCCCGGAGCTTCCCCAGGCTGCGGCGGATGGCCAGGCCCTGGGGGCCGATGACCGCCATGCCCGCGGAATCATAACCCCGGTACTCCAGGCGTTTCAGGCCGTCCAGGATGATGGGCATGGCCTCCTGGGGGCCCAAGTAACCGATTATGCCGCACATAGTTACCTCAATTATTGAAAATTATTAATCGTTTAATTTATTTGGTATCAGTGGCCAGGTTCCCAGAACCAGGCTGTTGCCAATGCCAATGCCAGGGTTCAAAGGAGATTCCCAGTTGATTGTCCCTGGGATAAGAAAGGTGAAAGTTGAATTTATGGGCATGCTTCAGGAGCCACTGATACTCTGGCAGTCTCTCGAAGTCTTCAGGAGTTTGCGGGCAATCGCCGTTGATACCCTCGGCGTTTATGAAATCCAGGGCGTTGTTAACCGGATCCTGGTGTTCGCTATAGCCCGGCAGGGCATTCAGTCGAGCTGCTCTCATTAAAGAGAAATCGTGGTTCATCACCAGATAACGGAGAAAATTGAAGGCCTGAAAGCCGGGGGAACGGTAACCGCTTTCAATGCATAATTCCCGGCCCAGGTCCCGCCGCATCTGGGCCATCATTTTCAGATAATCGTTATAGGCAGCTGCAGGGCAATACTGGCTGCCGGTGGACTTTTGCTGGCCGTCTCGTTTATAAGTCCAGGGTGCAATCTTGACAAGATTAACCGGTTTTTCCAGGGAATGAAACGGACCCTGAAAGCCTAATTCCTTAGGGTTGATGGCAAGGATCTGTTGCACCAGGTTTTTCTCGATAAAATTCAACCCTGCCAAGAGATGGTCATAATCCACCAGGACCCGCTTTTCCTCCGGGAGGGCCTGCACCTGCTTGGCCCATTTTCCCATGACCTCCCTCACCACGAAGCGCTGCATAAAGTTCAGCCGGGAATAATTGGGGCTGGCAAAGAGAGCATATCCGCTAACTATCAGGACTGCCAGGACCAGTCCCAGGATAGCCAGGATAGTATACCGGCCCTTTGTCCGGATAAATGCCAGCAACCTCCGACTATCCTTGTTCTTTCTTTTTGCCGATGAGCCGCCGCTCCAGGTTCACCTGCCGGGCCCGGGAGATGCCCAGCTGGCCGGGGGGCACGTCCTTGGTGATGGTGGAGCCCGCGCCCACATAAGCCCCGGCCCCGATGATCACCGGGGCCACCAGGGCGGTGTTGCTGCCGATGAAGGCCCCCTCTTCAATAGTGGTTTTATGCTTTTTGGCGCCGTCGTAGTTGCAGGTAATGGTGCCCGCGCCCACGTTGGTGCCCGGGCCCACCTCTGCGTCCCCCAGGTAGGTAAGGTGGCCGGCCTTCACCCCTTCGTGGAGCACGGATTTTTTCACCTCCACGAAGTTGCCCACGTGCACTCCGGGCCGCAGATCGCTTAAGGGGCGGAGGTGGGCAAAGGGTCCCATATCCGCGCCTTTCCCCAAACGGCTCTGGGTGATGACGCAGCCCATCTTGATATGGACCCCGTCTTCCAGGGTCGAGTCCACGATCTTCACCGTGGACTCGATGAGGCAGTTCTCGCCAATGACGGTATTGCCCTGGAGATAGACGTTGGGATAGATCACCGTATCCCGGCCAATGGTCACTCCGGTCTCGATATAGGTGAATTCGGGGTCCATGAGGGTGACCCCCCGGTCCATGTGCCGGGCGTTGATTTTGCGCTTCACCGTCTGGGTGGCTTGGGCCAGCTCGGAGCGGCTGTTGATGCCCAGGAGGCTGTCCACATCCGGGTCGATGAGGGCCTCCACGGCCCGGCCCTGGGCTTTGGCAATGTGAATCAGGTCGGTGAGATAGATTTCCCCGGTGACTGGGCTTTTGGGAATTTGGTCCAACGCCTCCCTGAGAAACTGGCTGTCGAAAGAGTAAGCCCCGGTGTTGATCTCCCGGATGGCCAGAATTTCCGGGCGGTCCACAGAATCCTTGGATTGCAGCACCGCGGTCACCCGGCCCGCCTCGTCCCGGACCACCCGGCCGTAGTGGAGGCCGTCCGGCAGGACCACGGTCTGGATGGTCACCGCGGCCTGATGGTTTTTATGCAACTGGCGGAGTGCATCGATGCTCTCCCCGGAGATCAGGGGCGCGTCGCCGCAGAGCACCATGACTTCCTGGGTTTCCGGGGGCACCGCGGCCATGGCCATCTGCACTGCGTGGCCGGTGCCCAACTGGGGCTCCTGAACCACGAAGCGCACCGGATAATCCTGCAGGGCCTCCTGGACTTTCTCAGCTTGATAACCCACTACCAGCAGGATGTCGCTGATTCCCAGATTGATAAGGGTATCCAGGAGGTAGGCGATCATGGGCCGCCCCAGGATTTGATGTAACACCTTGGGGTGGCTGGACTTCATGCGGGTTCCCTGCCCCGCGGCGAGGATGACGGCGGTGATTTTGTTGGTTTGCATCTCCATCCCTAAATATTATGCAGTCTTCATGCCAGAATTAAACTGGTAGGTTTCTAATGCATTTTTAATGGTTAGTAAAAATAATCCTTACCAATAGGTCCTCAATTACCAAGATGAAATTGCAGGATTATCTATAAATAAATGAAGTAATAATAGTGTATATAACCAAGGCCCACGTAGCAATAACAAGCCACCAAGTTGTCTTTACTAACGTTTTTGTATTACGATATTGCAGAACATCTTGTATAATTGGGTAACCTTGAGTCCAGGGATTATGTGAAACCAATATTTTTAAAATCTCTTCTTCGGTGCCGTTTAACATTATCTCATTAAAATGATTTCTATCTCTATAATTCCTTTCCATAATCCCCTCCATTAAAGCACCGCTTGAGGCATACTTTGCACCTATCGTCAAAGAGAAGCTACTATCCCATCACCGCATAATCCACCGCCCGGGGATTATCCATCCGCTTGGAGGCATCCAAGATTTCCATCCCCACGACATTGCCGTCTTTGTCGTAATCGATAATCACCCCTGGCTTGTCCTCATCGCTTTCTTCTATGGGGGTGTTGCTAAAAATTATGCGCAGGAAATCAACTTCTGGATCATAAGTTATCTTCATGATCTTAGGTGTTGTAATGGGCCACGGCCCGCTTGACTTTGCCATTCTCATCGAAAAAGAGCACTTCCGCGGCCCGTTTTCCCAAGACCGCATGATAGTAAATGGTGATGCTGTCCACACTGGAGAGGACTTCGATGAGGTCGAAATGCAAATCCGGAATCCTCTCCAGGGCCTTGGCCCAATAGGCCCGGACATTTTCCTTGCCCTTAATGGTGCCCGTAGGCTCGTGCATCAACTTGACGATGAACGGTGAGGTCATGTGCAACTCGTCGGCGTAATGGGACATAATCCGGTCCAGGTCATGGGAATTCCACGCGTCCACCCATTCCCGGGCAAATGCCCGGGCCTGCTCCATCGATATCATAGCCACTCTTTTCGCCAGGAGTCTGTAGGGTGCGTCTTACGCACCATTTTTAACGTTCTTTATTCCCCAAAATCTAAGTCAGTTATTTCACTGTCATTAATCCCGCCCCAATCAGGGGGATATATTCGGTTGTTCACAAATCGGTGAAAAGTTGAGTACGGCCAATCAATGACTCGTTTCACATACCCATGTTTCACGGGATTCCAATGGATATAATCCAGGTGCCGATGTAAATCCCGCTCATCCCGGAGGCAATGCTCCCAGAACCTCCTCTGCCAGAATGGACTCTCACCGCGCTTATCCCGAGAATCGCTAACTGGTCCTTTGATAGCTTCCAGAGAACCGCAGCGCTTACTTACTATTCTTTTAATTACAGCCCAGCGAGAAGCAAAATTGTCATCATTTTCCAGTAAAATCCAAATGGTATGAAGATGGTCCGGCAACAATACCCAGGCTTCAATGGTGAAAGGCATTGATTGCCGTACCTCTTGAATCGCTTCACGCAAGGCTGACCGCACCTGATCGTGCGTTAATATTGGTTGGCGGCCAAAAGTGACCACGGTAAAGAAATATGTGCCGCCTTTTATCTTGGTTCGCCGGTATTCAGGCATATTTATTGGTGCGTAAGACGCACCCTACAGTTACGCTGGCACGTAAGCTATGCAAGCAAGAATGTCAGCCTCTTCAAGTCCCGGGTATTGCTGAAGGATTCCATTAGTAGTCATGCCTGAGGCCAGGAAATCCAAAATCAAAGAGACCCAGAGACGATGGCCCCGGATGCAAGGTTTGCCAAAGCAGATATTGGAGTCGATGGAAATCCGAGATAGTAATTCCTCTCTGGTCATATGATTTATCCTTGGGTGCACCAGGCAAGACATATATTTGTTGCCAAAAGTTTTTTCCTGCCCCCCCCTCACCCTGACCCTCTCCCCCCGCTGGGGGGGAGAGGGAATAAGAGGAAAGGATTATTGGCATATGCTATAGTCTGATATCCTTATTCTCAACATGATATTCGATTGTTAAAAAAATACTATGATTTTATAAAAATGAAAAGGCAAGCCCGGGATTCCAGGCTTGCCTTGGTGATTATCGGTTAAAGGTCGGTAGCGTTACCGGCCGGCTACCTTGGCGCGGACCAGGGAGCGGCGCAGCGCGGCTTCGGCCCGGGCCCAGTCGACGTCCGCGGTCTTGCCCGCGGCCATCCTCTTCTCGGCCCGTTCCTTAGCCCGTCTGGCCCGTTCCACGTCGATCTCCCGGCCCAGTTCCGCGGATTCGGCGACGATGGTCACCTTGGCGCCGGTGACTTCCGCAAAGCCGCCGCTCACCGCCAGGTACTCGGTCTTGCCGCCAGCCTTGTAGTACATCTCGCCGATGTCCAGGGCGCTCAGGAAGGGGATGTGGCCGAAGAGGACGCCGAACTGGCCTTCCACTCCCGGGCAGACCACCACGTCCGCGTCGGTGGAGAGCACCTTGCGGTCGGGAGTCACCACTTCCAACAGGATTTGTTTTTCTGCCATGGTCTGGGGCCTCCCGCCTTAGACCGCGGCCAGCCGCTCGGCCTTGGCCACCGCTTCTTCAATGACTCCCACCATATAGAAGGCCTGCTCCGGCAGGTCGTCGTGTTTGCCTTCGATGATCTCCTTGAAGCTCCGGACCGTATCCGGCACCGACACGAATTTGCCTTCCATGCCGGTGAACTGGGCGGCCACGAAGAAGGGCTGCGACAAGAAACGCTGAATCTTCCGGGCCCGGGCCACGGTGAGTTTGTCTTCGTCGGAGAGTTCGTCGATGCCCAGGATGGCGATGATGTCCTGGAGGTCCTTGTACTTCTGGAGGATCTGCTGCACCTGCCGGGCCACGAAGTAATGCTCCTCACCCAACACCTGGGGGTCCAGGATGCGGGAGGTGGAGTCCAGGGGATCCACCGCGGGGTAAATGCCCAGCTCGGCGATCTGGCGGCTCAAGACCACGGTGCCGTCCAGGTGGGCGAAGGTGGTGGCCGGGGCCGGGTCGGTCAAGTCGTCCGCAGGCACGTAGATGCACTGTACGGAAGTAACCGAACCCTTCTTGGTGGAGGTGATGCGTTCCTGCAATTCACCCAAGTCCGTACCCAGGGTGGGCTGGTAACCTACCGCGGAGGGCATGCGGCCCAAGAGCGCGGATACTTCGGAACCCGCCTGGGTGAAACGGAAGATGTTGTCGATGAAGAGCAGGGTGTCCTGGCCTTCCTCGTCCCGGAAGTATTCCGCGGCGGTCAGGGCGGTCAAGGCCACCCGGGCCCGGGCCCCGGGGGGCTCGGTCATCTGCCCGTAAATCAAGGCGGCCTTGGGGAGAACCCCGGAGTGCTTCATTTCCAGGTAGAGGTCGTTGCCCTCACGGGTGCGCTCGCCCACGCCGGCGAACACAGAGATACCGCCGTGGTGCATGGCGATGTTGTGGATCATTTCCATCATGACGACGGTCTTGCCCACGCCGGCGCCGCCGAACATGCCCATTTTGCCGCCCCGGGGGAAGGGGACCAGCAGGTCGATAACCTTAACCCCGGTTTCCAGCACTTTAACCGTGGTGTCCTGATCCACGAACGGGGGGGCGGAGCGGTGAATGGGATACATGTGCTTGGCCTTGACCGGACCCAGGCCGTCCACCGGGCGGCCCACCACGTTGAGCACCCGGCCCAGGGCCTCGTGCCCCACCGGCACCCTGATGGCGTCGCCGGTGTCTTTTACGGGCATGCCCCGCACCAGACCGTCGGTGGTGTCCATGGCGATGGTGCGCACCATGTTGTTCCCCAGATGTTGGGCCACTTCCACCACCAGGTTGTCTTCCTGGTCGTCAATGGCGGGGTTGCTGATGAGCAAACCGTTTTTAATGGCCGGCAGTTTTCCTTCTTCAAATTCCACGTCCACTACCGGACCGATAACGCGGGCGATTCTGCCGATATTCATATTCTCCAAATCCTCCTCATCCGGGCGGCTTAGCCTTTGAGGGCTTCAGCCCCGCCCACGATATCCATCAATTCTTTGGTAATGGCCGCCTGCCGGGCCTTGTTCATCACCAGCGTCAGCTGGGTAATCATCTCTTTACAGTTGCTCTGGGCGTTGTCCATGGCGGTCATCCGGGCCGCGTGCTCGCTGGCGGAGTTTTCCAGGAAGCCATGGTAGACCTGCACGTTGATATACTTGGGGAGCAGGAACTCCAGGAACTGCTCCATGGGCGGTTCAAAGAGATACTCCATGGTGGGCCCCGCCTCCACGGCCTCTTCCGCCTGGATGGGCAGGAGCTGCACCATCTTGGGCTTTTGCACCGCCATGTTGATGAAGGTGGCGTAGACCAGGTGCACTTCCTGCACCTCCCCGGAGAGGAAGACGTTCATGATCTCCCGGGCCACCGTCACCGCGTTGGAGAAGTCGAATTTATTCCAGACATCCACGTATTGGGCGGCCATTTCGATCTTGCGCCGCCGGAAAAAGTCCCGGCCCTTGCGGCCCACGCAGATGAGGGAAACATCGATGCCCGCGGCTTCCTTCTCACGCATGAATTTCACCGCGGTATTGATGAGGTTGACGTTGAAACTGCCGCACAAACCCCGGTCGGAGGTCATCAACACCAAACCCACCCTGGTCACCGGCTCCGCTTTTTGGAAAAAGGGATGGATATCCGGTTCCACCCGCCCCGCCATATTGCCCAACATCATGGAGAAGGCCTCGGCATAGGGCCGGAAACCTTCCATGCGCTGCTGGGCGCCCCGGAGCTTGGCGGCGGAGACCATGTTCATGGCCTTGGTGATCTGCTGGGTCTTTTGACCGCCGAGATCTTGTTTCTGATGTCTCGTAGCGTCGGCATCCTGTACCCCCAGGGTTAGGCCGTGGCGGGCTGGAAGATGCCGTCGAACTCCTCCAGCAGCGCCTTCATCTGGGCATCAAGATCCGGGGTGAACTCTTTGACATCCTTGATGCTGGCCAGGACATCGGCATATTTGGACTCCATAAAGGAGTAGAGCTGTTTCTCATAATCCGCCAACACTTCGATGGGATACTTGTCCAGGAAGCCACGGGTGCCGGCGTAGATGATGGAGATCTCCTTCTCCATGGGCAGCGGTTCATACTGGGGCTGCTTGAGGATTTCCACCAGCCGGATGCCCCGGTTGAGCTGCTGCTGGGTGGCCCTGTCCAGCTCGGAGCCGAACTGGGCGAACGCGGCCAGTTCCCGGTACTGGGCCAGATCCAGGCGGAGAGAACCGGCCACCTGTTTCATGGCCTTCACCTGGGCGGCGCCGCCCACCCGGGAGACGGAAAGACCGACGTTGATGGCCGGGCGCACACCGGAGAAGAACAAGCCCGGCTCCAGGTACACCTGACCGTCGGTGATGGAGATGACGTTGGTGGGAATGTAGGCGGACACGTCGCCCTGCTGGGTCTCGATGATGGGGAGAGCCGTCAGGGAGCCGCCTCCCAGGGCGTCATTCAATTTCGCGGCCCGCTCCAGCAAGCGGGAGTGGTTGTAGAAGATGTCACCGGGATAGGCCTCACGTCCCGGCGGCCGCCGCAGCAGCAGGGAGATCTGCCGGTAGGCCTGGGCCTGCTTGGTGAGATCGTCATAAATGATCAGGGCGTGGCGGCCGGTGTCCCGGTAGTACTCGCCCATGGCGCAGCCGGAATAGGCGGCCACGTACTGCAGGGGCGCAGGCTCGGAAGCCGAGGCGTTGACCACGATGGTGTGCTTCATAGCGCCGTGGCGCTCCAAAGCGTCCACCACCTGGGCCACGGTGGACTTTTTCTGGCCGACGGCCACATAAATGCACAGGACCCCGGAGTCCTTCTGGTTGATGATGGAATCCACGCAGAGGGCGGTCTTGCCGATCTGGCGGTCGCCGATGACCAGTTCCCGCTGGCCGCGGCCCACGGGGGTCATGGCGTCGATGGCCTTATAACCGGTGTACATGGGCTCATTCACCGGCTGGCGCTCGATGACGCCGGGGGCCTTGACCTCGATGCGCCGGAACTCCTTGGTCTCGATGGGGCCTTTGCCGTCCAGGGGGTTGCCCACCGGGTCGATGACCCGGCCCAGAACCGCGTCCCCTACGGGCACCTGGGCGATACGGCCGGTGCGTTTGACGATGTCGCCTTCCTTGATGTGAGTATCCTCACCCAGGATGGCTACACCCACGTTGTCCTCTTCCAGGTTGAGGGCGATCCCGAAAATGCCTCCGGGGAACTCTAAAAGTTCCATGGCCATGCACTTCTCTACCCCGTGGACCCGGGCGATACCGTCACCCACGGACAGGACGGTGCCGGTTTCGGCCACCTCCACCTTCTTTTCATAATCCCGGATTTGGGAGCGAATAATTTGGCTGATTTCCTCGGCTCTGATTTCCATTCTATAAGACCTCGCCTTTTATTAATGATTCCTTTAAGGAAAAGAGCTGCGTCCGCACGCTGCCATCCAGCACCAGGTCTCCCACCCGGGCCAGGACCCCGCCGATGATCCCGGGGTCTTCCTCCACTTCCATGACTACGGTGGTGCCGGTGAGCTTCTCCAGGGCCTGACGCAACCGCTTCTGGGCGGCTTCATCCAGGGGGATGGCGGCCTTGACCTTGGCCCGGCTGACCTTCTCCAATTCATCCATCAGCTGTTGATAGGCCTGGGAGACTCCCGCGATGGCCCCCAGCCGATGTTTGTCGAACAGCAGTTTCAACAGATTGCCCAACATGGGGGACATCTGCAAAAGTTTGATCATCTTGAGGAGCAGTTTCCGGCGTTCCTCCCGTCCATAGACCGGATTGAGCAGGGCGTCCTTGAGTTCCGGCTCCCGCTCCAGGAGAAGGGCGAAGCCTTGCAGCCCTTCCCCGTAAGCTTTGTAATTGCCATCTTCCTTGCCCAAGGTGAGCAAGGCCTTAGCATAGCGTCGGGGTACGGTCATGTCGATCAATGGGCTTCCACCACCTTCTTCAAATATTCCTCCACCAACTGCAACTGGTCGGCGTAGGTGACTTTCTTCTTCAGGAGATCTTCAGCCAATTGCGTGGAGAGGTCGGCAATCTCCTTTTTCAGATCCTGGGCCGCCTTTTTGGTCTCCTGCTCAATGGAGAGGGCCGCCATCTCTTTGATGCGGGCGGCCACCATCTCCGCCTTCTCCAGGATCTTGGCCTTCTCCAGTTCACCTTCGGAGATGTACTGCTGGATAATCCTGTCCCGTTCCGCGGCGACCTGGGCCAGCTTGGCTTGCGCTTCCGCCAAAGCCTGGGCAGCCGCAGCCTTTTGGGCTTCCAACTCCTCCAAAGATTGGGCGATATCCTGGGAACGTTTGGCGAAGAAATTCTTGGCGGGTTTGGCCACCAGCTTGATGAGGATGCCGGCAAAGACCAAGAAGTTCAACGTCCGCAGAATAAGATCCGTCACTTTGGCCGGATCAATGGCGCCGTGCGCGGCCTCGCTGGCGCCCGCCACCCCCGCGAGGAACAGCACCGGGCCGATGAGCAGGGCCCCCAATCCCGTAATTCTTTTTGCCAGGTTCATGAGAGCTCCCTCCCCAAAATCTTGGCGGCCATCACCTGGGCAAAGGATTGGGCCTGAGTTTTTAAGGATTTCCTGGCCTTGTCGATATCTTCCTTGATCTTCTTTTCCACCCGAGTCCATTCCGCATCCACTTCCTGCTTCACCTTCTCCATCAGAGAAGCTTCAGCCTGGGCCCCCTCCTGGCGCAGGCCCTCTTTCTGGCCTAAGCCATCGCGTCGGGCCGCGGCCAGGTTGTCCTGGATCTCGCCGGCAATACCTTGCCCCTGCGCGGCGAGTTCGGCCACTGCGGTTTCATACGCCAGCAATCGGG